>JAQWJM010000069.1:0-21241 GCA_029248335.1 Phycisphaerales bacterium | reverse complement strand
CAAATCAAGCCATAAGATTCGACAAGATAAAGGTTTATGCCCATGAGCAGGATTCGAATTCGTCCGTTCGTCGCCGCCTTGATCGGCGGTGCCGCCGTGATTTGTGGTGACATTGGCCTCGACACCATCACCGGATCCACCGATTTCTCGAACACCGCCGCCGCCCAGCGGGGTGGTCGAGGCGGTCGCGGTGGCATGGGCATGGGTGGCATGCGGGAGATCCGCGAGCTGCTCGAGCCTGACTTCGCGCGACGGGACGTCCCGCTTTTCGCCGAGCAGCTCGGCCTCGATGATGGCCAGCGGGCGATCATCGAGAGCCTGATCGAGGACTACGCCGACACCTTCGGCGAAGGCAGCGAGATGGTCCAGGCGGACCTCCAGGACCTCGGCCGGGCGATGATGCAGTCATTCATGGGCGGTGGGGGCATGGGCGACATGCGGGAACGCATGCGGGACCGGGCCCAGAGCGTCCGCGATGAGATCGAGGAGATCCAGGAAGCCAACGGGCAGGAAATGTCCCAGGAGGAGCGACGGGACCTCTGGCGCGAGCGGATGCAGGAGGCCGGTCAGGACATGATGCAGGAATCCGTCGAGTCCGGGGCGATGGACGAAGCCCGTGGCGTCATGGGCGAGATGCTCGACATCCTCGAGGAGTGGGTCGCGGACCGACAGCGACTGAAGGGCGAATTCGTCGGCAACGTCGAAATCCAGCTTTCCGACGACCAGTTGGTCCTCTGGCCCTCGTTCGAACGATTCCTGGTGCGTGAGAAGTCGCTGCCGAGGGCGCGGCTCTCCGGCGAGGGCGTCAACCTCTTCGCGGTCCTCGACGATGCGGGGCTGTCCGATGCCGCGTTCGACTCCGTCGACGCGATGCTCGACGAGTACGAGATCCAGCTTCATCAGGCCCTGGTCAACCGGGACGCCTACCTGCTTTCCAGCGCCCCTCGGCTCTACAAGGCGATGCGTGACGGCGACGTCGACGCCGCGACCAAGGTCCTCAAGCAGCAGGTCCAGTACCGCGAAGCGGTTCGAAACGTCAACGACAACTTCCGTCAGCAGTTCGCCGACGTCATCGTCGACGAGAACGAGAAGTACATGCTCAACATGGCCTTCCTCGAGGAAGCCTACGACCGGATCTACCGACCGACCTTCGGCCAGCGATCCTTCGATGCCGCTCGCGAGATCGAAGGTCTCGACGAGGACGTGTACGAGGCGGTCCTGACGCTCGAGGCGGCTTTCCTCGGCGAGTTGCTCGCAAAGAACACCTCGCTGGTCTCCGCCCTGCGGAAGTCCGAGGGCGACGACCAGGTCGCTCAAGGCACGCGGATGGTCTCGATGATGTCCGGCGACTTCTCCGGCGGCATGCCGTGGGGCGGCGGTCGTCGGGATCGCGACGAGGACGATCCGTATCGAGACGGCATGGAAGATCGTGAGCGGATCGACGAACGCTACGTCGAACAGCTCCGAGCACTGCTCTCGCCCGAGCAGCAGGAAGCCCTTCCCGCGCAGCGCGGTCGTGGCGGTGGCGGCGGCTGGGGCGGTGGCATGAACGAGGAGCAGCGAGCCGAGTTCATGAAGCGGTTCGACAAGGACGGCGACGGCGAACTCTCCGATGAGGAGCGTCGGTCGATGATCGAAGAGTTCCGCGGTGGACGTGGCGGCGAAGGTGGTCGCGGTGGTCGTGGCGGCGAAGGCGGCCGCGGTGGTGGTCGTGGCGGCGAAGGCGGCCGCGGTGGCGGCCGTGGCGGTCAGGGCGGCAACGGCTGAGCCCGCTCGAACGGCCCCGGTCCGACCGGACTCGAATCTGAAGATCGACCCAGTTCTTTGAACACCATGGACGGCGGCCTCCCTGCGAGGCCGCCGTCTTTCTTCGGTTCGGGTCCGGGGTCGGGAGCCGGTCGCCGAGGGTCGAGGTCCGGGGGCGGCATGGCATCGAATCCGTCCGGCCCGACCCAGCGGAAGCCGTCGTTCTAGGATGCGAGGGATGAACGACGCTTCGAAACCGACCGCTTCGATCTCATCCCAATCCGAATCCGATGCCGAGCGTCGCCGGGCCGACGTGGTCGCGTCCGTGGTCTCGAATCCGGCGTCCCATCGGACGGCGGGGACGCCCATGCCGGATGCGGAAGTGGTGGCGGCGATCGTCGAACGACTCGGCTGGCTGGCCTTTCCAGGGTTCTTCGGCCCCCGCGTGGTCGAGCCCGAGGCCCTCGAACGACACGTCGGCGATCTCCTCGACGAGCTCGCCGGGATGCTCTCCGGGCAGTTGGAGGCGGCCTTCGCCTACGACCCCATCGGGAGTCATGGATGTCCTCGGTCCGAGGCCGGTGACCGGGCGAAGGCCGTGATGGCCCGTTTTCTCGACCGCATCCCGGCGATCCGGGCGTTGCTGGCCGATGATGCGGTCGCGGCATTCGAGGGTGATCCCGCGATGAGCCATCTCGACGAGGCGATCCTCTGCTGCCCGGGCCTCGCCGCCCTGGTGGTCCACCGGTTCGCTCACGAACTCCACCTCGCCGGCGTGCCGCTGGTGCCCCGGATGATGAGCGAGATCGCCCATGCCCGAACCGGGATCGACATGCATCCCGGCGCGGTGGTCGGGCGGCGGATGTTCATCGATCACGGGACCGGCGTGGTGGTGGGGGAGACCACGCGAATCGGCGACCGTTGCCGGCTCTACCAGGGCGTCACGCTCGGGGCGAAGCGTCTGGAGGTCGACGAAGACGGCTCGATCCGCCGGGGCCATCGACGCCACCCCACCCTCGAGGACGACGTGACGGTCTACGCCAACGCCACGATCCTCGGCGAAGACACCGTGATCGGACGTGGGTCCGTGGTCAACGGTGGCGTCTTCCTGACGGCTTCGGTGCCACCCGACTCCGTGGTCTCCGGGCCACGGCTCGACGTGCACATGCGACGGCGTTGAGGCGGCCCGCATCCGGGTGATTCGCGGCGATTCCATTCGCCATTCTGCTAGAATGCCGAGTTCGTCACGAAACGTGGGCTTTTCGAGGCCTTTCCGGCCCGGTGGCCCACCGAACCGGAGCCAGCATGTCCCCGCACGATCCGTTTTCCGCCCGCGCCACCCTCTCGACGCCCGAGGGTGATCGTTCCTATTACCGACTCGACGCGCTGACTTCGCTCGGCGACATCGACCGGCTCCCCCTCTCGATCAAGGTCCTGCTGGAGAGCTGTCTCCGCAACTGCGACGGGCGAGTGGTGACCGAGGCGCACGTGAAGGCGCTGGCGGGCTACGACGCCACCAACGTCGGTGAGACCGAGATCGCGTTCACCCCGGGACGGGTGGTCCTGCAGGACTTCACCGGCGTCCCCTGCGTCGTCGACCTCGCCGCGATGCGCGACGCCATGCGGACGCTGGGCGGAGATCCGAAGAAGGTCAATCCCCTCGTGCCCTGCGATCTCGTGATCGACCACTCCGTGCAGGTCGACGCGTTCAACTCCGGCATCGCGCTCACCGTGAACGCCGAAAAGGAGTTCGAGCGGAACGGCGAGCGGTACGAGTTCCTCAAGTGGGGCCAGCAGGGCTTCGACAACTTCCGGGTGGTGCCGCCGGCGACCGGCATCGTCCATCAGGTGAATCTCGAGTACCTCGCGAAGGTCACCTGGGAGCGGGACGGGGTCCTCTTCCCCGATTCCCTGGTCGGCACCGACAGCCACACCACCATGATCAACGGTCTCGGCGTCCTCGGATGGGGCGTCGGCGGGATCGAGGCGGAGGCCGTGATGCTCGGCCAGCCGATCTACATGCTGGTGCCCGAAGTGGTCGGCATGCGACTGACCGGGGCCCTTCCCGAAGGCACCACCGCCACCGACCTCGTTCTGCGGATCACCGAGATCCTGCGGGCCCACGGGGTGGTCGGCAAGTTCGTGGAGTTCTACGGCGACGGCCTCGCGGACATGCCGCTCGCGACCCGGGCGACCATCGCGAACATGGCTCCCGAATACGGCGCGACCTGCGGGTTCTTCCCCATCGACGACCGGACCCTCGACTATCTCCGCCTCAGCGGTCGCGATGAATCGCTGATCGAGACGGTCGAGGCCTATTCGAAGGCCCAGGGATTCTGGCGGAACGACGAGATCGAACCGAAGTTCACCTCCGCCCTCGAGCTCGACATGTCGACGATCGAGCCGGCGCTCGCGGGCCCCAAGCGTCCGCAGGACCGGATCGTCCTGTCGGACATGCAGGGAAGCTGGCGACGCATGCTCACCGACGTCTTCGAACGTCCCGGGGCCGATGGCGGCTCGCAGGCCGGGCGATGGACGGGTGACGGCGGTGCCGGGCCGGACGAGGCGGCGGTCGCCGTCGCGGATCCGCCGGCGACCGCGGTGCGGTACGACGGCAAGGAGTTCGAGATGCGCGACGGCGACGTCGTCGTCGCGGCGATCACCTCCTGCACCAACACCAGCAACCCCAGCGTGATGGTCGGGGCCGGCCTCGTGGCTCGGAAGGCCCGCGAACGCGGCCTGGTTCGCAAGCCGTGGGTCAAGACCTCGCTCGCACCGGGCTCCAAGGTGGTCACCGACTATCTCGAGAAGGCCGACCTGATGGGCGATCTCGAAGCCCTCGGGTTCTACCTGGTCGGCTACGGATGCACGACCTGCATCGGGAACTCGGGGCCGCTTCCCGAGGAGATCTCGCTCGCGATCCGCGAGAACGGGCTCGTCGCGACCAGCGTGCTCAGCGGGAACCGGAACTTCGAAGGCCGGATCCACGCCGACGTGAAGGCGAACTTCCTCGCCTCGCCCCCGCTGGTGGTCGCCTACGCGATCGCCGGAACGGTCGACATCGATCTCGCGGTCGATCCGATCGGCCACGACGCCGAAGGAAACCCCGTGATGCTCAAGGACATCTGGCCGACCACCGAGGAGGTGGAGCGGGCGGTCTCCGGGGCCCTCGGTCGCGACCAGTTCCTCGCCCAGTACCAGGACGTCTTCACCGGGAGCGAGGAATGGCAGGGGATCGAGACCTCGACCGGTGAGATGTACGAGTGGAGCGATGCGAGCACCTACGTCCAGAATCCACCGTTCTTCGAGGGCATGAGTCTCGACGTCGACGAGATTCGTCCGGTGACCGGAGCCCGCTGCCTCGCGTTGCTCGGCGACTCCGTCACGACGGACCACATCTCCCCGGCGGGCGCGATCAAGGCCGACTCGCCGGCGGGCCAGTACCTCGTCGAGCAGGGCGTCCCGGTGTCCCTCTTCAACAGCTTCGGCTCGCGACGCGGCAACGACCGGATCATGACCCGCGGAACCTTCGCGAACATCCGCATCCGGAACCTGCTCGCGCCGGGAACCGAAGGTGGATACACCACGGACCTCCTCGACGGCAAGGTGAAGTTCATCTACGACGCCGCCATGAACTACCGCGAGAAGGGCGTTCCGCTGGTGGTGCTCGCGGGCAGCGACTACGGAATGGGTTCCAGTCGCGACTGGGCGGCGAAGGGAACGAACCTGCTCGGGGTCAGGACGGTGATCGCGAAGAGCTTCGAACGGATCCACCGTTCGAACCTGGTCTTCATGGGCGTGCTCCCGCTGCAGTTCAAGGATGGCGAGGACGTCGAGGCGATCGGCCTCACCGGTCACGAGACCTTCGAGGTTCGGATCCCGGAGGATCTCCGGCCCCGGCAGGAGATCGAGGTGGTCGCCACCGCCGAGGACGGCACGCCGAAGACCTTCATGGCGATCGCCCGCGTGGACACGCCGGTCGAGGTGGACTACTACCGCAACGGCGGCATCCTCCAGACCGTGCTGCGGAAGATGGCCGTCAGCTGATCGAACACCCTTTGATTCGCGTGAGATCACGAAGGCCCGGACCGCGATGGTCCGGGCCTTCTTCATGCCTCGGACGGGACGCGTCATCGATGTCGGTTCGCACGTGCGGGAACACGCCGCGAGCGGCCGGCCCGCGGTTCCGCCGGAATCGAAGAACGTCGCCACGCCGTCGATACGCTGCGGTGGAGGCGGGGGCGTCGGAATTCAGGCATGCGATCGAATCGCGTCGACGTTCGTCGACTCCGGAGGAACGCCACCCGGCGGCTGTCGGCGCTGGTCGAGCTGCTCGTCGGAACCACGCGTCCGCATGGCCGGGCGCTTCGCACGATCATCGACGCGTCGCTCGACCCGCGATTCGTCGCCGCGACTGCAGCAGGAGACGGCTCGCTTGGCGAAGAACACCGGGTGATGTCCGATCGAGATCATTCGCTTCCGCGCACGCACTCGCACACGCTTCCTCGCGGTGTCGATTCACTCCTCTCGCTCGGGCGTTACGACGACGGACTCGGATCGCTGGTCGCCACCGCGAAGTACGAGGCGTGGCCGATGCCGCTCGAGATCCTGGGTCGAAGACTCGGCATGGAGGTGGCGGCGACCATCGATTGGCGATCGGGAGCGAGATGCATGAAGCGACTGCCGGTCGTGGTCCCGGTACCCACGTGCGGCTGGCGGCGCTGGCATCGGGGAATCGATCACACGCAGGTGATTGCAACCGGCGTGGCCCGGATGCTTCGCATTCCGATCCGGCGCGTGCTTCGGTGTCGATGGGCGCCGCCCCAGGTCGAACTCGATCGCTTCGCGCGTCGCAGGCCCGGGCATCGTTTCCAACGTCGCCGGCTCGTCGGCATGGGGCTGCAATCGGTTGAAACCGTCGTTCTGGTCGACGATGTCTGTACCACGGGGGAGACCCTCGCCGCGGTGGCATCGCTGCTCCGGGCGCTCGGGGTCGACACCGTTCACGCTGCGGTGGTGGCTCGAGGCGGCGGTTGATTGCGTGGTTTTCAAGGTTGTCCACGCCGTCCACGGTGGATAGATGGTGAATCACTGTCGATTTCGACTCAAATCCAGAATCCTTGAAGGTTCTTCTACAGGGCACGAACCAAGGCCTTCGAGAAGGCGTAGATCATGGGAATGGCCTCAAAGTCGCGAAAAACGGCTTTCTTATCAGCCGGATGCGACTCTCGGGAAGCCAGGGGGCTCACCGAGCAGGCTGAACGGCTCTTTTTCGACTTGCATCGCTCGAGATTTGGTGAGCGTGTGGGTTGACATGGGTTGAGGTTTCCGTAGGATGCCTCGTCTCCCCACTGCGAAACGCGTTGGGGGGGTGGCACAGGCCACGAACTTCTTTGACAAGTGAATGATTCGGACACGCCGCGAGGATGGAGCAACTCGTCGATCTGTTCACACAGGTCTTCGGGAAGCAATCCCAACGGATGGCCCACACAGCCGGGCCTTCCGATGGACATCCTTGTGATACCAAGTTAATTTTCCTTCAAGGGATTTCATACGTGTCGAACCTTCGGGTGAGACAGGTGTGGATGTCCATGAACCGATTCCGGCAGGTTTGCCACCTGTCGGCACTAGCCGCGACTCTTCGGAGCCGCATCTTGAGGTTAGTGAAGACCGGCCGTGTCGTCTTCGGACGGTGCGGTCAACCAGGCAAACCTTCGAAAGTTACGACGATCCTCGGATCGTCTATCGAACACAATTGAAGAGTTTGATCCTGGCTCAGATTGAACGCTGGCGGTATGGCTAAAACATGCAAGTCGAGCGCGAACGTCCTTCGGGACTATTAGAGCGGCGCAAGGGCGAGGAATCCATTCCTACGTACCCCAAGGTCGAGGATAGCTCAGGGAAACTTGAGGTAATACTCGATGTGGTGCTTCGGCATCAAAGGCTTGCTGCCTTGGGAGCGGGGAATGACCTATCAGGTTGTTGGTGAGGTAACGGCTCACCAAGCCTTAGACGGGTAGCGGGTGTGAGAGCACGACCCGCCGCATCGGGACTGAGACACTGCCCGGACTCCTACGGGAGGCTGCAGTAACGAATCTTCCGCAATGCACGAAAGTGTGACGGGGCAATACCGCGTGTGGGATGAAGCCCTTCGGGGTGTAAACCACTGTCAGGGTTCAGGAAAAAAATGACCAGACCCAAAGGAAGGGCCGGCTAACTCTGTGCCAGCAGCCGCGGTAATACAGAGGGCCCGAGCGTTAATCGGAATCACTGGGCTTAAAGAGTGTGTAGGCGGACATATAGGTACTTTGTGAAATCCCACGGCTCAACCGTGGAATAGCTTGGTAAACCATATGTCTTGAGGCAGGTAGGGGTGGTCGGAACGCTAGGTGGAGCGGTGGAATGCGTAGATATCTAGCGGAACGCCAATGGAGAAGTCAGGCCACTGGGCCTGTCCTGACGCTGAGGCACGAAAGCGTGGGTAGCAAACGGGATTAGATACCCCGGTAGTCCACGCCGTAAACGATGCGAACTAGATCGAGGAGGTTTGACGCCCTCTTGGTCGAAGCAAAAGTGTTAAGTTCGCCGCCTGGGGAGTACGGTCGCAAGGCTAAAACTCAAAGGAATTGACGGGGGCTCACACAAGCGGTGGAGCATGTGGCTTAATTCGAAGCAACGCGAAGAACCTTATCCAGGGTTTGACATCCCGGATTAAACCGTCGAAAGACGGTCTACACCCTTTGGGTGGAACGGTGACAGGTGCTGCATGGCTGTCGTCAGCTCGTGCTGTGAAGTGTCGGGTTAAGTCCCTTAACGAGCGCAACCCCTATCGTTAGTTGCTAACAGGTAATGCTGAGGACTCTAGCGAGACTGCCGGTGTCAAACCGGAGGAAGGTGGGGATGACGTCAAGTCCTCATGGCCTTTATGCCCTGGGCTGCACACGTGCTACAATGGTAGGTACAGAACGATGCAAAACCGCGAGGTCGAGCAAATCGCTAAAACCTGCCCCAGTTCGGATTGGAGGCTGCAACTCGCCTCCATGAAGTCGGAATCGCTAGTAATCGCGGATCAGCTACGCCGCGGTGAATACGTTCCTGAGCCTTGTACACACCGCCCGTCAAGTCATGGAAGCTGGCAGCGCCCGAAGTCGCCCCGATTCAGGGGTGCCCACGGCGAGGCTGGTGACTGGGACTAAGTCGTAACAAGGTAGCCGTAGGGGAACCTGCGGCTGGATCACCTCCTTTCTAAGGGATTCCTTAGACTCCGTTCAAGAGTGATCTTGAATGGTGAATTCGTCAAACTATCCTCGTCTGCGTGTCCATTTCGTTTCTTCTGCTTCCGCTTGCGGTATGCAGTGGGGTCGAGGTGTGCAGATAGCTACATGGTGACATGTGGCCAAAGGCAGTCCGAATCATTTGCTGATATCAACAGCCCCGTTCACTTGTGGACGGGGCTGTTGTCTTTTTGAAACGCGGTCGTCCTTTTGCGATGGTTGATGCTCGTGATGGTCCCGAATGGCGGGGCCACCGCCCGAGGTCGATCAAGCTCCGAGGTCGCGGATCGAAGTTCGTCCTCGATCTTCCCGGGTCGGACCGAAAATCCGACGCAAATCCGATGCGGTTCCGATTCAAGGCCGATGCAGATCCAAGAATGTTTCGGTTGCGACTTCGCGAGCTCCCCGAGCGATGCGTACTCGAGCCGAGGCCGGTGTCCGATCATTCTTGGAGAGCAACCCCGCGATCAGAATCGTCACGGCTGGTCGGCGAGACGGCCGTAATCCCTGAAAGAAGCGGATTCCTGTGTGCTGGGATTCTCGAGTCTCGAGTTCACACCTGGTTTCGGCTCGGACCGCTCGGGCTGCTCGTACCGCTCGGACTGCTGAACCAGCGGTCGAGGAATCGGGTGTCCTGGGCCAGTTGTCGGACTCGTCCTCGAGTGCGATGGCATCGGTGCGGGGACAACGGTCTGGGAAGATCAGTGCGAGAACATCGATGAACCGGGCATCGGCGACGGTTGAACGAAGGATCGTGCAACGAGTGATGGGCCCGGGAGCTTCTTTCGGCGTTCAGGCGTCCGTGTGCTTCCAAGCGACCGGTCGCGGGCCGCTGGCCGGCTTGCTGGCCGGGCGACTGTCTGGATCTCAAGGGCGGTCGGCGGAGGAATCACCTGCCGTCGGCGGCAACCAGGTCGTGCGGTTTCCGCGGGCGAGGTTCTCTTCGATCTCCTCGAGCGAGTAGCCCTTGGTCTCCGGAATCACCCGCCAGATCCAGAAGAATCCGACGAGTCCGATGAGGCCGTAGGCGGAGAAGGTCAAGGCGGGGCCCAGGAAATCGAGCAGGGTGAGAAACGTCAGGGAGATGACGAAGTTCGCGCCCCAGTTCACGCCCGCCGCCATGGAGACGCAACGATCCCGGACCTCGTTCGGGAAGATCTCCGAAATCATCGTCCAGGTGATCGGGCCCAGGCTGAATGCGAAGCAGCCGACGAACAATGCGGTGAAGACCAGAATGATGATCGCGACGAACGAGATCCCTTCCTCGGAATCGCCGCCGCTGGTCTTCGTGACGGGTTCCGTCGTTTCGGCCGCTGACGTTTCAGTCGCCGCGGCTCCGGTCGAATCGGCGATCGCCTTGGAATCCACGGGCGCGTCGGAGTTCGCGAGATGATGGGTCGCCGCCGCCGGGGTATGCCCGGTGTGCGGCGCCTTCGAGATCGAGGTCGACGGGTCGGCATCGCCCATCACCGCGAAACCGATGGCAATCGCCGCGAGCGAAATGGTCATCCCGGCGGTTCCCCACAACAGCAGCGGACGCCGGCCCGCTCGATCCGCGAAGCGGAGCGCGACCAGCGTGGCGAGCAGGTTGACGAGTCCGAGTCCCACCGTGGCTGCGAGTGCTGCGGAATCGGTCTTGAACCCCGCATGGTGGAAGAGGATCGGCGCGTAGAACAGAATCGTGTTGATTCCGATGAACTGCTGCAGGACCGCGAGACCCAACGCCACCGTCAGGGCGAGACGAATCCCGGGCACGTCCGCGAGTTTCACCCGGTCGCCGCTCGAGGCGCGGGCAACATCCTCCTTGATCCTGGCGATCTCCCTGTCCACCTGCTCGGCCGGCAGGAGTCTTCGAAGGACGGTTTCCGCTTCCTCGGTCCGGCGCTTCATGACGAGCCACCGGGGACTCGCGGGCATGCCGATGAATCCGACGAAGAGGAGGACGCCCGGGACGCCGCCGAGGGCGAACATCCATCGCCATCCCTCCGGAACCCCGGTGAAGAACGCATCGACCACGTAGGCGGCGAGAATCCCGAAGACGATCGCGAACTGGAAGAGGCTGACCCGTCCGCCGCGTTTTTCGGCAGGTGACGTCTCGCTGATGTAGAGCGGGCCGACGACGCTGGCGATCCCCACCCCGATGCCGATGAGGACGCGGCCTGCGATCAACCAGTCGGTGTCGGGTACGAAGCCGAGAAAGACCGCGCCCGCCGCGAAGACGACGCCTGCCACCATGTTCGAACGTCGTCGGCCGAGGCGTTCGGCGAGCACGCCACCGAACGCCGCCCCGATCATCGCCCCCACGAGCACGCCCGCGGTGATGAGTTCCGCGACGAAGTCGGACGTCTGGAAGTCGCGCTCGATCGAAAGCAGGGCGCCGGAGATGACGCCGATGTCGTAACCGAACAGAAAACCGCCGACCGCGGCCATGAAACAGGCGCCGATCGAAATGAGACGGGAAGGACCCTCGTGACGGTCGTGCATCCTTTTGCTCCGGTGGGGACGCGACCTCGTGTGTCGGAGGTCGCAGGGTGGGGCGTGGCAAGGGGTCTGCGTCAGATCAGTGTGAGAGCGTAACCGTTCGCCGTGCGCGGGAAACGCATCGGAATACGAGGTGCGCGGAAGAATTTCGAAGATTCATCCCGGTTTAAACTCGATAGGAACCGATTCTCAGGTTCGCTCGCATTCAGGTCGAACCGCCCCGTATCTGGGCTCGAATCATCTCTTGTTCCTAGGAACTGGAAGAAACCGAACGTCGACCTGCCGGGGGCGACGTTCGAATCGAAGTCTCCAGTGGAACGAGATGATCGGTCGTCCTTCGGGGTGGTCGAATCCGGGGCGAGCCCTTCCGGCTTCAGGGGGATCCCACGGCGGCGTGGCAGTAGGAGAAGAGGCGGCGAACGGCGCGACACCGCGCCGTTCGTCCATTTTTGGAATGATCTTGCCGGCGTTCGGCATCGGGGTCATTCTCATCTTGAACGATCTCTCGCTGGATTGGTGCGTATGACTCGATTCATCGCCCGGTCCGGGATCGGGCGGCATCCATCAGGGGCAACTGGAGAACGATCATGAAGCATCGAATCAACATCGGCCGTGCGGCCCGGATTCCGGCGCTCGCGTTCGCGCTCGGCACGGCCGGCGCATCGGCGTCGGACGTCACCGTCACCTTCGAGGTTCCCAGCGCGTGGGATGGTGGACACACCGGCGCGATCCTCATTCGAAACACCGGCGCGTCGGCGATCGAAGGTTGGCGACTCCGATACGAGAACGGGCCCGAGATGAGCTCGCTCTGGAACGCGGTCTGGAACGTCGACGGCGCAATCACGACACTCGATCATGTCGACTGGAATGCCACGATCGCACCGGGATCGGAAATCGAACTTGGTTATTCCGGTGTCGGCGCGTTCATCGGCGATATCACGGGCGCCACCCTCAACGGTGCGCCGGTCACCCTGGTCTACGGGGAAGGTACCGGCGGCGGTGGCGACGACGGCGGCGGTGGTGACGATGGTGGTGGTGGTGACGATGGTGGTGGCGGTGACGACGGTGGTGGCGGTGACGGCGGCGGTGGCGACGACGGCGGCGGTGGCGACGACGGCGGCGGTGGTGACGATGGTGGTGGCGGTGACGACGGTGGTGGCGGTGACCCGCCGTCCTTCGATCCCTGTCCCGCGGACCTTGATGGTTCCGGCACCGTCAACGGCGGCGATCTGGGCATGCTCCTCTCCGCCTGGGGTGGATCGGGCGAAGCCGATCTCGATGGCAGTGGTGTCGTCGATGGTGGGGATCTCGGATTCTTCCTCGCCGCCTGGGGTGCGTGTCCCGAGGTGATCGATGGTCGCGTGGTCGCGTACTACATCGAGTGGGGGACCTACGGTCGGAACTACCAGCCCGCGGACATCCCCTACGACAAGATCACGCACCTCAACTATGCCTTCGCCGACATCGGTCCCGACGGTCGCATCGCCTTGTTCGACGAATACGCGGCGATCGACAAGTCCTTCCCCGGCGACACCTGGGATCAGCCCTATCGAGGTCTGATCAATCAGATCAACAACGTTCACAAGCCGGAACATCCCCACCTGAAGACCATGATCTCGGTGGGGGGCTGGACGCTTTCCGGCCGATTCAGCGACGTCGCGCTGACGGAGGCCTCGCGGTCGACGTTCGCGGAGAGTTGCGTCGAATTCATGCGGGAATACAACTTCGATGGCGTCGACATCGACTGGGAGTATCCCGTCGAAGGTGGCCTGGCCAGCAACGTCTACCGTCCGGAGGATGGCGTGAACTACACGCTTCTTCTTCAGGAACTCCGGGATCGACTCGACGTGGCGGGGGCCGAGGACGGCGTCAGCTACGAACTCTCGATCGCGGCGCCCGCGGGCTTCGACAAGTATCGACATCTCGAACTGGACCGGTTGGGTGAGATCCTCGACTTCGTCAACGTGATGACGTACGACCTGCGCGGCGCGTGGGACTTCACGAGCACCGGTCACCATTCCCCGCTGTTCTCGAACCCGGACGATCCCGGTGATCCCGAGATCGCCGAGAAGTACACGGTGGATCACGTGATCCACGGCTACCTCGCGGGCGGTGTCGATCCGGCGAAGCTCGTGATGGGCCTGCCGATCTACGGACGGGCGTGGGGTGGGGTCGCGGACGGCGGCACCGGCGGCCTGTTCCAGCCGGCATCCTCGGTTCCTGCGGGGACCTGGGACGACGGAACGAGTGGCGCGACCGGGGTCAACGACTACGACGTCGCGGGAACCGGTCGGGACGGCATTCTGCAGCTGCTCCAGTCCGGCGAGTACACCCGGTACTGGGACGACGTCTCGAAGGTGCCGTATCTGCACTCACCCAGTCGTTTCGGCGGCCACTTCATCTCCTACGACGATCAGGAGTCGATCCAGTACAAGCTCGACTACCTGCGCGACCTCGGACTCGGCGGTGTGATGTACTGGGAGATCACGGGGGATCGCGGTCAGGGACTCGTCGATCTGATCGCCGAGACCGTGATGGCGAAGTGATTCGGGATTGATGGCCATGCGATCCATGCGATTCAGGCGAACGGCGGGAGGACCAGCACGTCCTCCCGCCGTTCATTCGCAAGTGGATTGTTCGATCAGGTTTCAGTCGTCGATCGACGTCATGACGGTGAGTCGACGATCGAGCGGTCGAAAGTGGAAACCGAAGTCGCCACTGCCGTTCTCGACCGCGACGATCACCTCGTTCGGCCCGCGACGGAGCGGCACCTCCAGCATCGATCCGAAAGGTGATGCGCCATGGGTGGTCCGATCGACGAGGATCGTCCGGTCGTTCACGATGACGACGGCGCCGTCGTCGGAACCGAAGGCCACGATCGCCGTGGTGGCCTCGGGGGCCATGATCCAGCCCGATGCAATCGCGATCGAGTTCTCGGTGGCCGCCGGATCGGCGGCGATCTCCAGAAACGAGAGCAGGCCGTTCGGACGAGTGCGTTTCCGCTCCCACCCGCTGGTGCCGTCGGCCGTCTCCGGCGGATCCTTCAGCAGCGAGAAATTCCGGGCGAAGGCTTCGAGATCCGCGTTCGCGTCGGTGGCGGGATAGGGTCCGGACACCATCCACGCCCGTGGGCCGGGGCCGGCGACTTCGTTCAGGCCGGCGTCGCCGAGGTCGCGAAGCGGGGTGACGCCGCGTCGATCGATGAACTGCTGCAGTCGGACCGCCGCGCGGTCGGGCGAGGTCGCGGCGAGCCCGCGGAGGGCGGCGGCGGCGAGTCGATCGTCGGCCTTATCGTCGGTCATGATCGCTTCGAGCTGCTTCGTGAACGCCGGCGCACCGGTCGCGGCCCGCACCGCCCCGAGCCGGACGACGCGCCACTGGTCCGAGTCGTCGGTGAGACCCGACTCGATCAATCCGTCGCGCACGTCCGCGTCGAGTCCGTCGGTGGTCCGGGCCGCCGCGATGATCCTTCGTCGTTCCGCGCCGGAGGCCTTCTCCCAGGTGGACGACGCGAGGTTCGCGGTCATCGTCGAGACCTCGCGCTTCACCCGATCGAGCGGCGGGGTCCAGTCGCCGTCGAGGTCGGCATCGACTCTAAACGGGTTCACGATGGCCACCGGGATCACCGGGCGCTTCTTGCCGTCCACCACCGGCGCGAGCGAATCGTCGCCCTCGACCAGCAGCACGATCCATCCATCGGTGGCGACGGGGACTTCGAGGTCGCCTTCGAAGCGGATCCGGTCCCGCGTGTTTTCGACGGGAATGCGATCGATCTCGTCGCCGTCCCGGATCACCCGGATGCGATCGACGTCGATCCACGGGGCGGCCTGGATCTCGACCGCGATCCGGACCCGGCCGGTCGCGTCGACGGTCGCCATGCGCGGATCATCGTGCAGTCCACGATCCGGAATCGACGCGCGGACGATCGGACCGCTGGTCACCACGACGTCACCACTGCGAATCGCGTCGATCATCTCCCGGGGATCGATCTCGCCAGGATCGTCGGTGGAGGAGCTCATGTAGTTCCGGGGGACCCCGGCGAAGTTGGCCTTGACGGAGTGGCTGTCGGAGTTGCCGGTGGCGATCGAGCGGTGCCCGGTGTCGAGCAGGGCGTACCAGTCGAGCATCGAGGAGTGGGTCTGGGAGCCGACGTCCACGCCGCCCGCGTCCGCGGGATCCCGCCATCCCCAGAGCGCGTTCTCGTTCAGGACCTCGATCGCGTCGAAGTCGGCGCTCCAACGTGGATTCGAACTGGTGCCGGTGGTCTCGTCGAGTTCGACCTGACTGAAGTAGTCGATGCCTTCCCAGCGTGGATGATTGACCTGGATCACCGGGACCACGTCGAGCGAATTCGGCTCGAGTCGGACCAGCCGGAACATCGGTGGTGCGGCCGCGAGTCGCGCGGGGATGGGGCGTCGCTCGGGGTCGACGGGGAAGATGTTGAAGTGGCCGATCGGGGTCGAGAGTTCGTTACCGACCACGGAGGTGATCTGGGAGGAGGCACCCAACGTCGTGATGGTGGGGATGTAGTCGATGTTCCGGTTGTGATCGGTCGCCACCGCGAAGTCGACGCCCTCGCCCACCAGGCTCACGATCCGCTCCGGCATGTTGGAGTCGCCGTGACCGGAGTGGGTGAGCGTGTGCAGATGGAAGTCGCCGCCGATCAGGCCGGTGGTGTCGACGGCCGGTCGGATTCGAAGCTCGACCTCGAGTCGGCCGTCGGCGGGGATCTCGACCCGACGTCGATCGATGCTCCACTCGATCCCGCGACTGGCAAGCAGTTCGCAGCCGCCGGCGGGCAGGACGAGTTCACCGATGCCGTCGAGGGCGTAGCAAACGTCTTCCCGCACGGCGTGTCGGTCGCCGAAGGGCCCGCCCAGCGCGACGAGGTCGACGTCCGGCTCGAGGACGGTGAGTCGTGCGGGCACCGGCGTGTCGTCGGGACCGAGGATCCGGTACGCGAGCACGCCGGTCTCCGCGGTCGGGTCCACGGATGCGGGAACGGTGGCGACGGCGAGCAGGACGGCGACGATCATGGATGGCATCATCCGTGCACCGTACCACCCGGAAATGCATGGACGCCCCCGCAGCGAGCTGCGGGGGCGTCCGGTGTTTCTCGGTCGGTCGCTTTGGCGATCGATGGAATCACTCTTCGATCGAGCCGGTCCCGTTGTTGGCCCACGGGTTGAATTCGCCCGGTGCCCAGTTGCCGCCGTGGTTGTAGTAGGGGTTTCCACCCTGCCAGCCGCTGGTGTAGGGATTCGCCGCGTTACCACCGTTCGGATTGTTGGCGTAGGGGCTCGCGGGGTTGTGCATGGCCGGATGATGCGGAACCATGTAGGCGGGATGGGCGTACCCGTTGAAGCTCGTGGTCACATGGGGCGCGCCCGCGATCGAGTACGAACCGCCGGGATGATGGTGATTGTGGGTGTGATAGTGATAGTGGACCTGCGGTGAACCGATCGCCTGTTCTTCGAGGGACTGGGGATTCACTTCGCCGCCCGCGGAGTTGTATCCCGCCATCGCACCACCACCCGTTTCGGGCTTGCCCTTGATCTCGTAGTTCTCATCCTGCATGGCGCCGGCCCAGATCACCGGCTCGGTGGTCTGATTGGTGTTCGCGCATCCGGCGGCGGCGAGGACGGTGAGGAGGAGCATCGGCGTTCGCATCGGTTGGGTCCTTCGGTTGGATTCGAATCCGCCTGACGAAACTCGGCGGCTCTCCCGGTATCGGCGATCTCGGGGGCTCGCCCGCAGTCTGAACCCTCGCAAGCGGGAAAATCCCGTCCCGGTACCATGCAGCCCGACGGAGCAGGCCGCCGATGCGGTCCCCACCGAAAAACAGGCAGGCAGGAGAGCCAGGAATGACCACGACGAGTTCCGACCACCCGATCGCCGGCACCCCGGGCGACGTTCCCGCGATCGACGCCCTCGCGATCAACACCATCCGGACCCTGTCCATGGACGCGGTGCAGGCCGCGAACAGCGGGCATCCGGGCACTCCGATGGCGCTCGCCCCGGTCGCCTACGCCCTCTGGCAGCATCGCCTGAAGTACGACCCCGCCGATCCGATCTGGCCCGATCGGGACCGGTTCGTGCTGAGCAACGGTCACGCCTCCATGCTCCTTTATTCCATCCTGCACCTCGCGGGCGTGAAGGCGGTCAACCCCAAGTACGAGATCACCGGCGATCCCGCGGTCCGGCTCGAGGACATCGAACGGTTTCGCCAGATGGATTCGAAGTGCCCGGGTCATCCGGAATACCGGTGGACCAGCGGCGTCGAGACCACGACGGGGCCGCTCGGCCAGGGAATCGCGACCAGCGTCGGCATGGCGATGGCCTCGCGGTGGAAGGCGTCGCGTTACAACCGACCGGGGTTCGATCTCTTCGACTACTCCGTCTTCGCGATCTGCGGCGACGGATGTCTCATGGAAGGCGTCTCCAACGAAGCGGCGTCGCTCGCGGGCCATCTCGGCCTGAGCAACCTCTGCTGGATCTACGACAACAACAAGATCACGATCGAGGGGCACACCGATCTCGCCTACGGCGACGACGTCGCGACCCGTTTCCTCTCCTACGGCTGGAACGTGCTTCGGGTGGGGGACGCGAACGACGTCGATCGGTTGACCCAGTGCTTCGAGACCTTCGACGCGACCGACGACCGACCGACGATGATCATCGTCGACAGTCACATCGGCTGGGGTGCGCCGCACAAGCAGGACACCGCGTCGGCCCACGGCGAACCGCTCGGCGTCGACGAGATCCGACTCGCGAAGGAAGCCTACGGCTGGCCGCCCGACGCGAAGTTCCTCGTTCCGGACGGCGTGATGGAGCGATTCCAGGAACTGGTCGGCGCCCGCGGCCGCACCGCCCGCGACGCGTGGTTCGACGCCTACGAGCGTTACCGCGTGGAGCACCCCGACCTCGCGGAGGAGCTTCTCCAGATGCAGCGTCGGGAGCTGCCCGGCGACTGGGACGCGGATCTGCCCGAGTTCCCCGCGGACCCGAAGGGCATGGCGACCCGTGCTTCGAATGGAAAGGTCCTCAACGCCGTGGCGGGACGGGTGCCCTGGTTGATCGGCGGCGCCGCGGACCTCGCGCCCAGCACCAAGACGTTGATCACCGACCCCGAGGCCGGCAGCTTCCAGCGACCCGACGCACCCGGTTCGGCCCCCGGCGACTACGGCGGTCGAAACCTGCACTTCGGAATCCGCGAGTTCGCGATGGCCGCCGCCTGCAACGGTCTCTCCCTCTCGAAGGTCCGTTCCTACGGTGCGGGATTCCTGATCTTCAGCGACTACTGCCGGGCGGCGATCCGACTCGCGGCGTTGATGGAGATCCCGGTGATCTACGTCTTCACCCACGACTCCATCGGGCTCGGGGAAGACGGGCCGACCCACCAGCCGATCGAGCAGATCCCCTCGCTGCGGGCGATGCCGGGCATCATGGTCTTCCGACCCTGCGACGCCAACGAGGTCGCGGAGTGCTGGCGGGTGTTCATGCCCATGAAGCACGAACCGGTGCTGCTCGCGCTCTCCCGACAGAACCTTCCCACGCTCGACCGGACCAGGTACGCCTCGGCCCGCGGCGTGGAGAAGGGTGGCTACACCCTCGCGGACTGCGACGGGACGCCGGAAGTCATCCTGATCGCGACCGGCAGCGAGGTTCATCCCTGCCTCGAGGCGCACGACCGTCTCGCGAGCGAGGGCGTCCGGAGCCGGGTGGTCAGTCTTCCGTGCTGGACGCTCTTCGAACGCCAGTCCGAGGCGTATCGCGAGTCCGTGCTGCCGACGGGCGTCCGTGCCCGGGTCTGCGTCGAGCAGGCGGCGACCTTCGGCTGGGAGCGGTACTCCGGCCTCGAAGGCGAAGTCATCGGGATGACCCGCTTCGGTGCGAGCGCTCCGATCGCGGAACTGCAGAAGGAATTCGGATTCGAAC
Source organism: Phycisphaerales bacterium (assembly GCA_029248335.1). GTDB lineage: Bacteria > Planctomycetota > Phycisphaerae > Phycisphaerales > SM1A02 > UBA12014. The sequence goes on along the minus strand of JAQWJM010000069.1, from coordinate 1,802 downwards.
CGGAGAACGTCGTCGAAGCCGCGAAACGGACCATGGCCCGGGTCGCGGGAGGTGGCGCGTGAAGATCGCGATCGGATCGGATCACGCCGGCTTCGAATTGAAGGAATCGCTTCGCGTCTTCATCGAATCGCTGGGGCACGAGATCATCGACGTCGGAACCGATTCGACCGAGAGCGTCGATTATCCCGACTACGCGGAGAAGGTCGCGGTCGAGATCATCACCGGACGCGCGGACCGGGGCGTGATGCTCTGCGGTTCCGGCGTCGGGGCGAGCGTCGCGGCCAACAAGGTCCCCGGCATCCGGGCCGCCAACTGCGAGGACTACTACTCCGCGCACCAGGGGGTCGAGCACGACGACATGAACATCCTCGTGCTGGGTGGTCGCATCGTCGGATCCGCCCTCGCGGAGGACATGGTCCGGGGGTATCTCGCGGCGTCGTACACCGGTGAACCGCGACACGCTCGCCGACTGGAGAAGGTCCTGGCGATCGAGGCGCGGGGCGACGCGTATCGTGCCATGCGGCCCTGATCCGTCACCGCTCCGTCCATGAAGAAAACGACGCGTCGAGCGGATCGCTCGACGCGTCGTTTTCATTTCGATCATGGAATCACGGACATCGAAGGCGACCGGAGTCGCGGCCGATCAATCCACCACGTCGATGAGTTCGACGTCGAAGATCAGCGTCGCCCGCGGGGGGATCGGACCACGGCCCGACGGTCCGTAGGCGAGATCGAACGGGATCACGAGCTTTCGCTTGCCGCCCGCCCGCATGCTGCCGACGCCTTCGGTCCAGCCCTTGATCACGCCGTTGAGGGCGAAGTCGATGGGCTGTCCACGATCGACCGACGAGTCGAACTTGGTCCCGTCGACGAGCCATCCCGTGTAGTGGACCTTGACCTTCGACGTCGGACCGGCGGGGCTGTCGCCCGCGCCTTCCTCGAGATCGAAGTAGCTGAGTCCGCTGGGAAGGGTCACCATCTCCCGGTCGCCGACCGCGTCGCCGGGGAATCTCGGGACGAGGGTGTCGGACACCACGGCGCCGGAGACCGCGTCGACCACGATGTCGTGACGCTTGCCGTCGTTGTAGATCACGGTGGTGATGGTCGGGGGTTCGGCGTCGTCGTTGGCGTAGACCGCCTTGACGAGTCCGTCGACCTTTTCAGTCGAGGTGCGGATCGCCTCGGGGATCGAGATCATGGGTGCGGTGACCTTCCCGGTGGCCCCGTCGACGATGACCTTGGTGGGCACGCCGTTGCGGCTCACCATCAACTCGTAGGCGACCGCTTCGCCGTCGAATCGGCAGGCGAGGCTGCGGACCGTGCCGCCGGTCTTCTCCTCCGCCTGCTTCACCGCTTCCTGGGCATTGACCGGCGCCGCGGCGAGTCGCTGCTCGACTTCGTAGGGGTCGGGAGGGATGGTCGTGTAATCGGTGGTTTCTGGCGTCGAAGTCATGAGGATGGCCGAGGCTGCGAGGAGGACGAGACTGTTCATCGAATCTGCTCCGGTGTTCCGGAAGGGACGGCGTCGTCACGCGACGACGGGAGAAGAATGGTAGTCCCCCGTGGATGTCGGGGATAGTCGGGTATCCTCGCGGCGTCCGGTCGGTGACCGGGCCAAAAGGAGGCGACGGATGCGAAGCATCGAACGTGGATTGATCGTCGTGGCACTCGCGGGGCTCGTCGCGGTCCTCGGATGCGAGGAGCCTGCGGACGACGACTTCGAACCGGTCGTCGACGGCACCCCGAAATCCACCCTCGGCAAGGCGAAGGGATTCTCCGAGGACACCATCGCGGACATGCAG
>JAQWJM010000051.1:0-3080 GCA_029248335.1 Phycisphaerales bacterium | reverse complement strand
CCCGAGCAGCCCGATCTCGAACTTCCGACGCACCGGATCGATCCGGAGGAATCGGTGAACCGGATCCTCGCGCTCCTCGGCGAGCGTGGCTTCCTTCGCTGATCCCATCCTGATCCAGCCGTCCGATCATCGGCCACTTCGTCATGACGGACGCTAGCGCGGATTCCGCGCCGGACGTGCCGTCGCCTCGACGTTTGAAATTCATTCCTCGCGATCGTTCAGGATCCGAGCGAGATCCCTATCATCGTCGTCCATGGCATCGGTCAGCTTCTACTTCCAGGTCCATCAGCCCTTCCGTCTCCGCCGGTACTCCGTCTTCGACACGGACCCGTTCTACTTCGACGAGAAGGCCAACCGCGAGATCATGCTCAAGGTCGCGGACAAGTGCTATCGACCCGCCACGCGGAAGATCCTCGATCTCGTCCGGCGGCACGAGGGCCGGTTCCGGGTCAGCTACGCGATCAGCGGGGTCTGCCTCGAGCAGTTCGAACAATGGGCCCCCGACGTCATCGATCTCTTCAAGGAGCTCGCGGACACCGGTGCCTGCGAGTTCATCGGTGAGACGAGCCACCACTCCCCGAGCTTCCTCTTCAGCCATGACGAGTTCGATCGCCAGGTCGACGCCCATCGCGACAAGATCAAGGAGCTCTTCGGCCAGACGCCCTCGGTCTTCCGCAACACCGAGCTCATGTACCACGACGACCTCGCGTGGCACATCGCCAAGCGTGGCGAGCACCGGGCCATCCTCTGCGAAGGCGTGGATCGGCTGCTGAAGTTCCGGTCGCCGAACTACGTCTACGCGCCGCCCCGCTTCGAGGGACAGCCCGAGTCGATGGCGGAACGCCCGGTCCACCTCCTGCTGAAGAACTACCAGCTTTCCGACGACATCGCCTTCCGATTCGGGAATCGCGACTGGAAGGAATGGCCGCTCAGCGCCGAGCGATTCGCCTCCTGGGTGAACGACATCAACGGCGACGGCTACATCTGCAATCTCTTCATGGACTACGAGACCCTCGGCGAACACCAGTGGGCCGACACCGGGATCTTCGAGTTCCTGGACGCCCTCCCCGAGAAGATCTTCGACGTCAATCCGGGACAGAACGACTTCCTGACGCCGTCACAGGTGCTCGACTGTCACGAGCCGGTCGGAGAGTACACGGCACCGAACTGGATCTCGTGGGCGGACACCGAGCGGGACCTGTCGGCCTGGCTCGGCAACCCCCTCCAGGACAACGCGGTCGAAGAGCTCTACTCGATCCGGGATGCCGTCTACGAACGCGACGGGAATCCTCGAGCGGGGAACGAGAGCGATCGCTTCGTTCTCGAGGACTGGCGGAAGCTCACCACCAGCGACCACCTGTACTACATGTGCACCAAGTTCTGGTCGGACGGTGACGTCCACAAGTACTTCAGCCCGTACGACAGTCCGTACGACGCCTACATCAACTTCATGAACGTCCTGGACAACGTCAAGAGCCGCGTCGAGGACTGACCCGCGCCGCGTGCCGCGAAGACCCGCTCAGGAGCCTCCCCCGAGTTGGAGCTCCTGCTCGTTTCGGGCTTCGGTCGTGATGATCGAATTGCGGACGGATTCCGCGGCACGCTCGAGCGCGGGATCGCCCATTCCCGCCGAGATGGTGATCGCACGCGATGACGGCGAATTCGAGAAACGCGTCATCAGCATCAGGAGCACGCGCGGATCCCGGCTGTCCACCGCGACTTCGAGAAGCGGCTCCAGCACCGCGATCGTGGAACGCGCGCCGGTCTCGTTGTTCGTGAGCACGCCGAGGAACCAGGCCTGTGCGGCGGGCGGGAGTTTCCCGAAGCCCTCGACGAGCGGATCGAGGAACGTCGCGAACAGTTCGGGGCGGATGTTCGATCGCTCCGAGATGTAGATCCGAAGGATCTCGTCGAACCCGACCGCGACCGACTTGAGATCCTCCACCGACTCGATCGACCGATACGCGGCGGCGACCTTCTGGGGATCGATCTCGCCATCGCCGAAGGACGGCATGGCTCGCTGCCTGCGGATGAAGAAGTCGACGGAATTCGCCTCTCGACCGAAGATCCGCGAGTCGACGGCGACCTCGGATCGCGGCCGGTAGTTGTTCGCAGCACGAATCGCCAGTCCCCCACCCTTGACCGCCGCCCGATCGAAGAGCTCCGCCATCCAGGTGGCGGAGAGGTCGTAGGTGCAGGTGAAGGATCCCTGGGCCGGAATGTTCAGCCGACGGTGAAGGGAGCGGATCAACTGGCGGCCGCTCGAGAGCGACTCCAGTCCGGGGACCGTGACGCGAATCGGGAGGAGCGCGAGCCTCGGATCGATCGGCCCGCCCTCCTCGATGGCGAGATCGAGCCCGGTCATGTTGGTGATCCTGACGTCGACCAGGACCGGATCGAAGGGTTCGAATCGCGCGGTCCGCGGCGAGACCTCGATCGCGATCGCACCGTTCGCATCGTCGCGCAAGGCGGCGGCGACCGCGGCGGGCAGCGTCTCCTTGATTCGAGTGGCGAGCGGTGCCGCGGTGGGGGGCTCGGGAACGGTGTCGAGGCCGAGAATGCGTCCCAACCGGCCGCGGCACCACAGTCCGACCAGCTCGCCGGGACGACCGTAATAGACGTCTCGATACCCCGTCGCCGCTTCCTTGACCCGTCCCTCGAGTTCGTTGACGAGTGCGATACCCGCGGCGGCGTAGACGGAGATCGCCTGATCCGGCTCGAGCAACGCCCGCGCCGTCTCGTAGTCCTCGTCGGAGATCGCCATCCAGCCCCGGATCACGACCGCCTGCGATTCCGTGAGCGCCTGCCACCCCGTTGATGCGTCTCCGCCGGCGTCACCCAACGGCTTCGTGGCGGACTCGATCAACTGCTCGAGCGTCGGCCGGGGGGCCTCCAGCTCGTCGGCGGGCGGTTCGGGCTTCCAGCCGAACCAGGCCCGAGCCCAGGCTTCGTCGGCCTGAAGGCCGGATCCGATCATGTCGAATCGGAGGTTCGCGTTTCGGGACTCCCGTTCGGCCCGGGCGTTGGCATCGGGGTCGAGCCCCGATCCGGAAGCCAGGCTCGCCTCCTCGAATCGCTCC
>JAQWJM010000024.1:0-4170 GCA_029248335.1 Phycisphaerales bacterium | reverse complement strand
CGGCGAGCCATGCGGCGACCAGAACGGTGGCAGGAAGTGAGACCATGTGATCATGCTCCTGACGTGAGGCGGGGATCTGCACGCCCACGCACCGCAGGCCCCTTGTCCAGCGAATGAACCTCGGGGAAACGACGTCCGCGGCGTTGATATCGTCGAATATCGCTCCTGAACGTCGAACCGATCGAGCCAGTCTTCGTATCGATGGCTCGGGGAACGTCACTCGCGGGGGATCAATCTGTCTGTTTGGAGATGCCCCTTCATGCCGGATTCCCGACTGCCTGCCAGATGCGCTTTCACGTTTTCCCTGCTCGTCACCGCGACCGCGATCGCCGATGAGGCCGTGCCCGTGCCCGACGCCGGTTTCGAGTCGGGTGGTGTCGGCTGGTCAGGCGGCCGAATCGTGCAGGACGAATCCGTCGCGGCGCCGGAAGGGCGAGCGTGCATCGAAATGGTCGCCGGCGAGTTCGCATCGGCCTCCATCGGCCGGATCCTCAACCCAGGCGAGACCTATCGACTTCGGGCATGGACCCGACGATCGAATCCACCCGGAACTTCCGCCTTCGGCGTGGCATCGATCCGACTTTCGAGCATGGTCGGTGGGAAGACGACGATCGAACTCGGGACGACGGCCCGCACGGTGGATCCACCCCGGCTGGGTGGCGCGGCGGCGACGGTCGCAAGCGACGACGGCGTGAATGTCTGGTTCGACGGCGGATATCGCATGCACTTCGGCGACGTCCCCTTGTACCAGTCCACCTCCGCCGATCCGCTCGTCGATCCCTGGCTCGAAGCCGAACGCGATGGCTACGACTTCGATAACGCACTGGGGCCGCTTCGCACGTCGAACGGCTTCCGCGCGATCTACGACTGCTTTTACGACGACGCCGGGCCGCCCTACGAGTCGATCATCGGTTGTCGGCGACCGATCGGATCGGCCCCGGACTACACCTGGGACGACGAATACGAGGTCGTGCTCGAACACACGCCCACCGAGTTCCCATGGGTCATCGACCCGCACCTCTTCGAGGATCCGGGCACGGGACGGGTCTGGATGTCCTGGGGCGGGCACGTGATCCACGTGACCGAGATCGACCCCCTGACCGGGCGCATCCTCGGTGATCCTGCCGATCCCGAGATCGACACCCATCCGGCCGGCACCCACGTCCCGATTCTCAAGTGGCCGGAATCCATCGCCCTCGGTGGTGACCCGGCGCAACCCCCGGGATGGTGCGGCGATGCGTACTCGAGCTGCTACATGGAAGGCCCGGCGCTCTTCAAGCAAGGCGGCTGGTGGTACGCCTTCGCGTCATACGGCAACCTCGGGAGCGACTACACGATTCGAATGGCCCGATCGGCCTCGCCCACCGGGCCCTACCTCGACAAGGACGGCGTGAACGGCACGACCTTCGATCGAACGCTCGATCGCTACGGCGCCTCGATGCTGCTCGCCGCCGAAGGCGATCAGGCCGTTCCGGGACATCCCGCGGTCTGGAAAGACGGCGATCGACTGCTCCTGGGATACGACCAGCGTCCGGACCCGCTGTTGGATGTCGACCGCATGGCGATTCGCGAGCTCCACGTCGTGGACGGCTGGCCCACGATCTGGAGTCCGATCGAACTCGAGATCCGCGTGGACGATCATCCCGACGCCGTCGGTGGCGAGTTGAAGATCGAGCTCGGTGGAGTCGGTGATCCGGGATCGGTGGTGCTCTTCGATCGAATCGAACTCGAACGAATCGGGACGCCCTGCCCGTCGGACCTCGACGGAGACGGTCGAACGGACGGTGCGGATCTCGCCCAACTGCTGATCGGCTGGGGTGCGACCGGGCCGGGCGACATCGACGGCGACGGCCTGGTCGATGCCGCCGACCTCGGCCTGCTGGTCGTCGGCTGGGGGCCCTGCCCCTGATCCGGGATCACGGAACCGCTCGCCGATCGGCGGCACGAAGTCAATAATCCGATTCCCGAACTCGATCCGCGAGGCTCCAGTGCTATGCTCGGTCAGCGATCGTTTGGCATCACCGTTCCGGATCCTCCTTCCATGCGAACCAGCCCGAAGTCAAGAACCCGACTCCTGACGTATCTGGCGGCCGCGGGCGCAAGCCCGGTCGCCGCGGCCGACATCCAGGTCTACGACGGACCGCCGATCGGAATCGGCTCGAGTGGAAGCATCACGCTGAGTCTCGGGGATTTCCAATTCGACATGGGCGTCGGACGCTGGAGCAACACGTCCTTCAACGGCGGTGGCGGCTGGACGACGTGTTGCACGTACATCAACGACAAGTGCGTCAACTACGACCAGATCTACGAAACGACCTACCGCGGATCGAAGTGGCTGAACGTGAGTTGCGACTCGGGGCTCGAGACGATCGGTTTCACCAAGACCGGAGCGGTCGTCGATGGCTCGATGGAGTGCTTCGCATCGACCTCCGTCTGCTCATTCTCGAACCAGACCTTGATCGCCTGCGGTGAAGCCGATTCATCCGGCTTCGACCGTTGCTTTCGAACCCGGAGATTCCACGTGGGCTTTTCCGCCCTGAAGGACGGGACGCCGGTCTTCGGATGGCTGCAGATCGACGGCTCGGGCTGGGATGGACTCTCGATCACCTCCTGGGCGTACGACGACAGCGGTTCGCCGATCATCGTCGGCGCACTGCCCCCCGAACCGTGCACCGGCGACCTCAATGACGACGGACTGATCGACTCCGCCGACCTCGGCCTGCTCCTCACCGCCTGGGGATCGTGCGGCAAGGCCGGGCCCGGTTGCTTCGCGGATCTTGATACCGACGGTGTCGTCAATGCAGCCGACATCGGCTTGCTGCTCGTCGAATGGGGATCCTGCGACTTCGATCCGTGCGGCGAGATCACGTGCGACGACGGCGATCCGTGCACCCTCGACACCTGCCTGCTCGGCGAGTGCTACTACACCGAGATCCCCGGCTGCAACACCTGCTGCGAAGCCAATGGGACGCCGGGATGCGACGCCCTCGACTGCGAGACCCAGATCTGCGCTGCGATTCCGTCGTGCTGCGAGATCGAGTGGGACGCGGACTGCGCCGGGCTCGCGAACATCTTCTGCGACTGCCCCTGAAACACCCCTGAGTGGCGACGAACGATGCGGGACGCGATCGCACCCGTTGAATCGACGAAGGCCGACTGGCGAGCGCGTCGGAAGGTCGTTCTGATGCGTCGATGAGACTCGCACTTCCGTACCACTTCTCCTGCCTCGTGATCACGATGTCCTTCCTGAACGCCTGTGGCGATCCGGCCGGACCGCGTCGAGCGGTTCCAGTCGCCGACCAGCCGCCGGCCGTCGCCCTGCCGACGGAGGTGACACCGACGGATGACGCGACGCACTCCCGCATGCCCGACCTCGCCGCCTACCCGGTCGACCGCCGACTCGGCGGACCGTTCATTCAACCGGATCCCAGCGACATCGATCAGGGGGATTTCCGGTTGGTGGACGCGATCCGATTCGAAGGAGAACCACTGGTCCCGAATTGCGCCGGCCACTTCCACGCGATGGTGGTCGGATGCGGCACCCACTGCCTTCGTCTCTGCTTTTTCGACCTTCGAGACGGACGCCTCGTACCCGAACTGGAAATCATCTATTCGTGCACCATGTCCACCTGGATCGATGATCCCCGAGAAACCTATCTCCCCGATTTCGACGTCGACAGCCGGGTCGTGATGATCCCCTGCATCGTCGGGGACGTGGAGGGGAGTCATTTCTTCGAAATCGTGGACCGGAGTCTGGTGCCACTCGCCACGTTTCCGTGGAACAGCTCGTGGAACCGGCCGAACCGCACCGACGTCCCCGAGCAATGAATCGGCGAAGGTCACCGGCCTCGCTCAGAGTGACTTCAGGAACGCCACGATCGCCGCTCGTTCACTCGCGGACATGTTCCGGAAGGTCTCCTTGGAGGCCTCGGCTTCACCACCGTGCCAGAGGATGGCCTCTTCGAGGCTGCCAGCGCGACCGTCGTGGAGGTAGGCCTCTCCGCCGCTGACGCCTTCGGTCAGTCCGATGTTCCACAATGCAGGCGTCCGCCACTCCGCACCGCTCACCCCGTGATCACCGATGTTGTCGGCGAGCCCGGGCCCCATGTCGTGCAGCAGCATGTCCGTGTAGGGATGAATCGTCTGATCGCGGAGTTCCGCGTAGGGATG
>JAQWJM010000012.1:0-6170 GCA_029248335.1 Phycisphaerales bacterium | reverse complement strand
TCCGGAGACCGATTCATGAGCCCCGAAGCATCCGACACCCAGCCGATCACCGTGCTTTCAGTCGGTCACTGCACGCCTGACGCGTGGATGCTGCGAACCGCGGTCCAGCGGGTGCTTCCGGACGCCGAGGTTCAGCCGGTGAACGACGAGGACGACCTGCGCGAACGAATCGCGACTTCGAAGGGACCGATGGTGCTGCTGGTGAACCGACTTCTCGACGGGCGGTTTCCGCACGGCGACGGCATCGAGTTGATCGAGGCGCACGCCGGCAGTCCGGTCGCGGCGATCCTGATTTCGAATCTCGACGCCTCGCAGGTCGCGGCGGAAGCCGCGGGTGGCGTGGCCGGCTTCGGAAAGACGGCGCTCAACGGCGCGGGCACGGCCGAAAAGCTTCGGAATGCGGTCGAGATCGCGACCAGTCGCCGATCAGGGTGAGGATTCGTCGTTCCGCTCGTTCGTTTCCTCGAATTCGAGGGCGAACTGGAGATCGGCGGCTTCGACCATGCCGTCGACGCATCGCTGGAAGTCGTCGACCGACACGCAGGCCACCTTGCCGTCGATGAGGCCCACCAGCACCGGCGATTCCGCGAGCCAGACCGGGCCCTCGGGGAGCTTGAGGCGGACGCAGCCATCGCAGTAGACGTCCTCGGGAAGATCCGATTCCGTCAGCTCGACGCCTTCCGCGGGGGGGATTTCGACCGCGATCACGCGGGCGGAGAGGCTCTCCCCGAAATAGCCGTCGAAGAGATCGTGGCACGCGCCGCAGTTCGGTCGGTAGAGGGCGACGAGGGTCGGTTGGTCCTGGCTCAGTCCGCGCAGCTGTGGAAGATGCTCGAGGACTCCGGTCTCCTCGAGGGGGAGTCCCTTCCAATCCTCCCACACGCCCGCGGTGAGATCGTGGACGATGAATCGACCATCCTCACCGCGGCCCCGGGTGATCGATTCGGGGGTGATGCCCACTTGCACGTTGCCGGCGATCGCCGCGCCCGCCACCAGCGAGAGCACCACGCCGAAGCCGGCCATCAGGGGATGGCGAAGTCGTTCGGGATCCGGCGTCGTGCGGAGGAGGATGAACGCGGCCGCGAGACCGACGATCACCTGGATCGCGGGCCGGATGAGGCCGACCGCCGTGGTGTCGAGCGCGAACTCCGCCGACGCGTCGGCGATGCCGGAGAAGACGACGAGGCCCGCGACCACGATGGCCGGGCCCCGGCCCCGTCGGCCGAGCGCGAGCAGCATGCCTGCGAGGGCCGCCGCGGCGCCGATGGTGGCCTTGGCGGCGATCTCCGCGCCGGCGGCCGGCGTGTCTCCGGCCTTCGCACCGAGGCCGATCAGCCAGACCGGCATCGCGGCTTCGCCGAAGATGGCGATGCAGATGGCGGCCGCGATGAGGAAGATGGCGAGGGCGATTCGTACGGTGTTGGACATGGTGCGACTCGGTGGTGGTCGATGTCAGTCGGCGTTGGAGGCGAGGCAGGCTTCGACCGCGGCGACGTCGTCGGGATCGTTCGCGAAGCCGGTGATCACGCCGTCCCGGACCGCGAAGAGCGCGGGCGTCTGGATCACGTAGTCGGGGCCGCCGGGCAGCGCACGCTTCTCGACGATGGTGGACGGGAACGGCATCGCGTTCGCCGGATCCGTGTCGGGGACCTGGACCGCGACGGTCGGCGCCGGAACGGAGGCGGTGAACCACTGCTCCAGCATCTGATGGCAGTGTTCGCAGTCGGTTCGATAGAACATCACGAAACCGCGACCGGTCTTGAGGGCCTCGGGAATCGGGCGGTTGATGAGCCGCGCGAGATCCTGATCGGCGAGCGGCTTGCCCACCCAGGCGTCGAAATCGGTGAAGTAGAAAGGCTCGACCTCGGTCGGCATCGCCCCCCAGGGATCGGCGTTCGCGGCGGGGGCCGATCCGCCGGCGGGCGGCGTCGAGGACTGCTCCGAGGCTGGTTCGCAGCCGAGCGTGAGGAGGGCGGCCGCGAGCAGCGGGAGGAGTCGGGTCGTGGTGGGATTCGCGGTGATCATGGTCATCCTCGTGAGCCGGTTGGGCATGTCGGTCATGGGTGGCTCCATCGACAGGTGGAATCGAACTGGAACCGGAAGGCATCGGACCTTCGGAGGCGTTTCGGACAGCCTTCCCGACGGTTTCGCGGGACGTCGGCCGATTCGCATCTCAGGGCGTTGCGTCGAGGGTGGCGACCACGACGGCCTGATCCTCGGAATCCTCGCAGACGGCGAGGACCGTGCCCCCTTCGATCGTCATCAGGATCGGCGTGGAGATGACGTACTGCGGACCCTCGGGAAGCGTGTGCAGGAGGCATTCATCGCAGGGCATGGCAAGGGCGTTGGCGGGATCGATGTCCTGGACCGCGACCGCGATGGCCGGAGTGTCCAGCGGACCGAGAAAATGATCCTCGAGCAGGGTGTGGCAGTGCTCGCAGTCTTCGCGGTAGAGCACCAGATGGAATCGATCGGTGTCGATCCAGTCGGGCAGCGGTCTCGAGATGAGCCTCGCCAGGGGCTGCGACGAGAGCGGCGTGCCGACCCAGCTCGCGAAGTCCGCGACGTAGAACGGTTCGATTTCGGTGGGTGCGGGACCCCAGCCGGCGGCCTTCGTGACGTCGGGTGTCGCGGTGGCGTCGCCGTCCGCGGAATCGACCGGCGCCGGGACCGCTGGAACAGTGATCGTGATCTTGGGCGAGGGGACGCTGAACGCGAGGCCGAAGCCGATCGCCGCCGCGGCGAGGACGGATCCGAACCGGGCCGGAATCGCGGCTTCCCGGATCGGTCGGAGGAAGATCACGCCAAGCAGCATCAGGGCGTCGATCGCGAACATGCCGAGCGGGGGTGGACTGACCGATCCGAAGCAGCCGCAGCTGCCGCTCCAGATCGCGCTGATGCCATCTCGATTCGCGGCCATCGCCATCGTCGCGACCAGCACCGCGAGGAACACCGTGAGAATGAAACTCGCGGCGAAGCGGGCGAGCTTGGGCGACGCGAACATCACCAGGGCCAGCATGATCTCGACGCCGATCATCGACCGGAGCGAGAACCCGAGCCACCAGTTGAGGTCGGTGATCTCGAAGAGTCGGGCCGAGTCCCGCACCACCAGCAGCACCGGTTCGGGCAGGAGCTTCGGATTCAGGGTGTAGAGCTTGACGCTCGCGCCGGCGACGACCCAGAGCGGAACGAGGATCCGGACCAGCAGGGTTCCGATGATCGAGCCGCGGGCGGAAGTGGAAGGTGAAGTCGGCATCGTGTTCTCGGTCGACAGGAGGGCGTGACGCGGGCGGACGTGGGATCAGGTGTTTGAATCGGTTTCAAACTGTTCGCAACAGGCGTGCATCAGGAACTGGTGGACCTCCTGGATCGCGGCGGAGTCCCGCCCGCCGACCACCACCGAGACGTCGCAGAGGGCGCGGGCCTCGCCGCCGTCTCCACCGAGGAAGCCGATGGTGGTCGCGTTCCGGGCCCGGGCCGCTTCGAGCGCGGCGAGCAGGTTGGGGCTGCGGCCGGAGGTCGAGAAGATCACGAGCGCGTCGAGGTCGGTGGCCATCGCTTCGACCTGCCGGGCGAAGATCGCCTCGAAGCCGAAGTCGTTGGCGATGCAGGTCAGGGCGGTCGGATCCGCGTTGAGGCACATGCTCCGGATCGGGGGTCGGTCGCCTCGGTAGCGGCCGATCAACTCTTCGGCGAGATGCAGGGCCTCGGCGGCCGAGCCACCGTTTCCGCAGGTCAGGATGGTGCCGCCGCGTCGAACCGTCGCCTCGATCGCCTGAAGGAGCCGGACGACCGAATCCGGGTCCGCGTCGATGCTGGCGAGGGCCGCGTCGAGTCGAACGCGTCGTTCCGCGAGCAGGGTCCGGATCCGGGCCTCGATGTCGGTGGCTGGCATGCGTGAATGGTAGGGTCTCGACGCCACGGAGGGGGTTTTCCGGAGACGGAGCGGCTTTCCCAACGCGGTGCGTCCGGACCATGGTCCGCGACGAAGCCCAATCGCCGGCCGTCGGCCGCCATGAATCACGCCAGGGAGCCCCCGTGCCCGACCAACCACGAATCGAACATGGCACCGATGCCGGTGACCGGACCTTCCGGTGCGAGTCCGAGATGCCGGTCTCGAAGACCGAGGTCGCGGACTGGCACTTCCGGGCGGGGGCGCTCGATCGGCTTCTCCCGCCGTGGCAGGACGTCCGGGTCATCGAGGATTCCGGCCCGCTTCGTCCCGGCGTCGAGACGGTGCTCTCGGTTCCGATCGCCCCGTTCGTCCGGAAGCGATGGCGGGCCCGGATCGAGGAGGCGGTTCCCGGCGAGCGATTCATCGACGTTCAGGTCTCGGGGCCGTTCGGGGCCTGGCACCACCGTCACGAGTTCTTCGAGATCGAGGGTGACGCGTCGTCCAGCAGGCTGCGGGATTCCATCGCGTACCGAATGCCCATGGGCCCGCTCGGCGGCCTCGGGGCGGGCCTGGTGCGCCGCGACCTCGCGAAGATGTTCGTATATCGCCACTACCGGACCGCCGCCGATCTGCGTCGGCACGCGGACGCCGGCGACGTCGCGCCGCAGACCGTGGTGATCACCGGGGCGAGCGGCCTGATCGGCACCCAGCTCACCGCCTTCCTCCGGACCGGTGGCCACGTGGTTCGTCATCTCGTGCGCCGCACGCCGGATGCGAGCGCGGGGGAGTACCGCTGGGATCCCGCCCGTGGCGAAATCGATGCCGCGGCCTTCGACGGCGCGGACGCGGTGGTGCACCTCGCGGGTGCGGGCATCGCGGATCGCCGCTGGACTCCGGAACGCATGAGGATCATCCGCGATTCGCGGGTCGACGGGACGCGGTTGATCGCCGAGACCCTCGCGGCGATGACCACGCCACCCTCGGTGTTCGTCTCGGCGAGCGCGGTCGGTTTCTACGGGAACCGGTCGGAGCGGGTCGACGAGTCGTCCGCCGCGGGCGATGGATTTCTCCCCGACGTCTCCGTCGCGTGGGAGGACGCCGCCGACGCCGCCCGGAAGGCGGGCATTCGCGTGGTGCACCCTCGCATCGGCGTGGTGCTCACCCCGAAGGGTGGCGCGCTCCAGAAGATGATTCCCCCCTTCAAGTTGGGGGCGGGTGGTCCGCTCGGTTCCGGCCGGCAGGGCCTGAGCTGGATCGGGATCGACGACCTTCTCGGGGTGCTGCACCGCGTGATGATCGACGACCGCTACGTGGGACCGGTGAACGCCACCGCGCCCGAACCGGTCGACCAGCGGACGTTCGCGAAGGCGCTCGGCCAGGTGCTGCGGCGTCCGGCGATCGCGCCGATGCCCGGGTTCGCCGCGAAGATCCTCTTCGGCCGCATGGCGGGACCGCTCCTGCTGGAGGGCGTGGAGGCGACCCCGACCATCCTGAGCGATCACGGCTTCCGATTCGAGACCCCGGACCTCGAGTCGTGTCTTCGACTCCTGATCGATGGAACGCCGCCGGCCGGTTGAGATCACGGGCGGTTCAACCGCCGCGGCGTTCGGCGCGTCTTCCCCGAAGATACGGCCGAAGGGCCGGCCAGAGCGTCGCCGCGGGCAGCACCAGGCTGGCCGCGATGACCGCGGTCACGCCGCCCACCGTCACGCCCACCAGCGCCGCGGCGGGACCGACGCCGTATCCGACGCCGATGAGTCCCTCGTGGGTGCTCGCGGCGTCGACGTCCGCGTCACCGACCCGCATCACGTAGTACATCGCGGCGTAGTAGGTGACCGCCTGTCCGAGACCGAAGACGATCAGGGCGATCACGATCGCGCTGATGTTCGGCGCGGCGACGACCGCGACGTAACCGCCGACCAGCAGTCCGCCGCCGAGCAGGGTGGCGTCCCATCGGCCGTGCCACCACGACCAGCGCCGCAGGATCGCGATGCCCGCGACGCGGGCGAACATCCAGGTCGCGGCGAGCGGGGTCTGCCACCAGAGCGAGGCGCCGAGGTCGTCCAGCAGGTACGGCATCAGCGGGCTCAACGCGCCGATGAGGGCATAGGACAGCGGCAACAGGGCGCGGTTGCTCGCGAGGAGGTCGACGTAGCGGGGCGGTGCGACGTGGTCCACGTGATGGACCTCGTGTCGGGCGATCCGCGCCGGTACGCCGGCGAACAACACCACGATGCAGGCGAGGTTAATCGGGCCGAGGCTCGCGATCGCCCAG
>JAQWJM010000011.1:0-42793 GCA_029248335.1 Phycisphaerales bacterium | reverse complement strand
TAGATCTTCGAGATCGGCTCGGTTCCCGACGGACGGGCCGCGAACCAGCCATGTTCGGTCGTGACCTTGAGACCCCCGATCGCGGCATCGTTTCCAGGTGCGCGAGTGAGGGTCGCCGTGATCGGATCGCCGGCGAGCTCGGTCGCGGTGACCGCCGAGGCGTCGAGCGCCTTGAGCGCCGACCGGGTCGCGGCATCGGCGGGGGCGGAGATCCGTCGATAGGTCGAATCACCGAATCGGGCGACGATCTCCGCTTCGTGCTCACCGGGATCACGTCCGGTCGTCGCGAGGATCTCGGCGGCCAGCAGGTCCATCACGATGCCGTCCTTGTCCGTCGTCCACGGTCTGCCGTCCCGGGTCAGGAAGGAGGCGCCGGCGCTTTCCTCGCCGCCGAAGGCGATCGAGCCGTCGAAGAGACCGGGGGCGAACCACTTGAATCCCACCGGGACCTCGCACAGCGTTCGGCCCGCATCCGCGACCACTCGATCGATCAGGACGCTTGAGACGAGCGTCTTTCCGATGCGGCTCGAGGGTTTCCAGTCGGTTCGCGTCGCAAGCAGGTGCCGGATCGCGACCGCGAGGAACCGGTTCGGATTCATGAGTCCATTGGATCGGCAGACGATCCCGTGGCGGTCGCTGTCGGGGTCGTTGCCGAAGGCGAGGTCGTACTCACCACCGGACATCCGGGCCACGAGCGGGGCCATCGCCTGCGGACTCGAACAGTCCATGCGGATCAGGCCGTCCTTGTCGAGCGTCATGAAGGCGAACCGCGGATCGATGGTGTCGTCGACGATGGTCACGTCGATGCCATGGACCTCGGCGAGCACCGGCCAGACGGGGAACGAGGCGCCGCCGAGCGGATGCGTCGCGAGCCGGAGTCCGGCGTCGCGGATCGGCTCGAGATCGATGACCTCCGCGAGCGCCTCGACGTAGGGGCGGATGAAGTCGACCGCTTCGACGTGGTCGAGCGTGGTGAGCGGGCGGTCGCCACTCGAAGTGCGCCGGACCGCATCGAGCCCGCCTGCGAGGATCTCGTTCGCACGGCGTTCCACCCGACCGGTGATGTCGCCACCCGCGGGGCCGCCGTCGGGCGGGTTGTACTTGAAGCCGCCGTCCCGGGGGGGATTGTGGCTGGGCGTGATGATGATGCCGTCGGCGCGGCCGGAGTCGTCGGTGGTCTTTGACTGGTTCCAGGCGAGGATCGCCCGCGAGATGATCGGTGTCGCGGTGATGCCGTCGCCGCCCTGGATCCGGACCGCCACCCCGTTGGCCGAAAGCACCTCGACGGCGGTGCGTTCCGCGGGACCGCTCAGGGCATGGGTGTCCTTGCCGAGGAGGACGGGGCCGTCGATCCCCTGATCGGACCGGAATTCCACGATCGCCTGGGTGATGGCGGCGATGTGATCGTCGTTGAAGGTGGTGTCGAGCGCCGACCCGCGATGCCCGCTCGTTCCGAAGGCGACCTGCTGGGCGGCGATGTCCGGATCGGGGCGTCGATCGTGATAGGCGGCGAGCAGGGCGTCGAGATCGACGAGATCCTGCGAGGTGGCGAGGCCACCGGGCTGTCCGGCCGGCGCGAGGCTGGGATCGTGGGTCATGCGGAACATCGTCGACGGAACGAACGTCGCTCGTCAACCCCCGAACCGACTTCGGCCGTCCGGCGGCGAACGCCGATTTGGAGTCTGATGTGTCCATGATGCGAAACGAACACCGGATGGCGATCATTCCCCGGACCGCGGCGACCCGAGCGATCCTGATCCTGATCGTGTCGATCGCCGCGCCGATGTCGCCGGCTTGCAGCGTCTCGCCGAGGCCCTCGGGGTCCTCCGCGGCCCCGACGACCCTCACCGTCGTCACCCTGAACATCCGGCACGACAATCCCGGCGACGGGCTGGATGCGTGGCCTCGTCGCGCCGACGAACTCGTCGCGGCGCTCGACGGCTTCGACGCGGATGTGATCGGTCTTCAGGAGGTCCTGCCGGGTCAGGCGGATCGGATCGCCGACGACCTGCCGGGATTCGCGATGCTGGTGCGGTCGCGTGATCGAACCGCGGGTCGTGGCGAGGCCGTTCCGATCCTCTGGCGGACCTCGGCGTGGCGACTCGACCCCGACGCCCACGGGACGTTCTGGTTGAGCGAGACGCCCGACGTGCCCGGTTCGAAGTCGTGGGATTCGAGTCTCCCGAGAATCGTGACCTGGGCACGACTCCTCCCGGCGTCCACGCATCCGCATCAGGACGAACGGCGTCCCTTCTGGATCTTCAACGCCCACTTCGACCATCGGGGCACGGCAGCCCGGTTCGAATCGGCGTCGCTGCTGGTCGCACGGATCCTCGACTGGTGCGGTCCCGACGAGCCGGTCGTGCTGATGGGGGACTTGAACGCCCGTCCCGGGGAGCCCCCGATCCTGCACCTCGATCGCGGAACATCGACCGCGCCCGGACTGATCGACTGCTGGGCCAGCCTGAACCCGACGACGGTCGAAGACGCCACGTGGAACGGCTTCGAGGTCGTCGAAACGGGGCCGCGCATCGACTACGTGTTCGCTCGGGGGCTCGCCGTCCGGTCGGCGGACATCGAACGTCCGCTCACCGCCGAGGGGCGTCCGATCTCCGATCACTGGCCGGTGCGGGTCGTCCTGGAAGCCGTCGGGGCGGTGCGTACCGATCAGGCGTCGGCGGTGATCCGCTCGAGGCCGCCCATGTAGGGGCGCAGCGCCTCGGGCACCAGCACGCTGCCATCGGCCTGCTGGTGCATCTCGAGGATCGGGATGAGGATCCGGGGGCTCGCCGCGACGGTGTTGTTGAGCGAATAGGCGAAACGGGTCTTCTTCGTCTCGGGATCGCGGTACCGGAGATTGAGCCGCCGGCACTGGTAGTCGCCGAGTCGGCTGGCGGAGTGGGTCTCGCCCCAGTCGCCGACCGGCCGGCCGTCGGGACCGTCCGCCCCGCGGCCCGGCATCCAGCACTCGACGTCGATCATGTCCTCGTTCTTCGCGCCGAGATCACCGGTGCAGCACTGCAGCAGGCGATAGGGGAGTGCGAGCGACTGCAGGATCGATTCGACGAATCCGATCATCCGACCGTGCCAGTCCTTCTGTTCCGCGACGTCGGCCTTGCAGACCACGACCTGTTCGACCTTGTCGAACTGGTGGATCCGGTAGAGCCCCGCGGTGTCCTTGCCCGCGGCACCGGCTTCGCGTCGGAAGCAGGTCGAGACCGTGGTGTAGGTGATCGGAAGATCGGCCGCGTCGACGATCTCGTCGGCGTGGAGTCCCATGAGTCCGACTTCGCCGGTCCCGGTGAGGTACAGGTCGTGTCCCGATCCCCGCTTCGATTCCTCGATGTGGTACGCCTGGTCGCGGCCGCCGGGGAAGAACCCCGTGCCCTCCATGCAGTCCTCCTTGACCACGACCGGGACCGACATCGCGGTGAATCCCTGCTCGACGGTCATGAAGTCGAACGCGTACCGAAGGATCGCCTGATGAAGTCGCATGCCCGCGCCGGTCAGGACGTAGTGACGGCTGCCACCCATCTTCACGCCTCGTTCGAAGTCGACGAGTCCCAGGTCGTGGACGAGGTCGAGGTGCGTCTTCGGCACGAAACCCCGCTGGTCGGCGAAGGAGGCGCCGGGATCGAATCCATCGGGATGCCACTGCCGGATCTCGACGTTGTCCTCGCTGCCTCGGCCGCGCGGCACGTCGGCCGCCGGAGGCTGGGGGATGGCGAGCAGCAGTTCGTGGAACTTCGGATCGATCGCCTGGATCTCGGCTTCCAACATCTGGATCCGGTCCTTGAGGGCGATCGGTCGCTTCTCGAGTTCGACGACCTCGGCCTCGATCCTCGCTCGCTCCTCGCCCTCGGCGGACTTGAGCGATCCCTTCAATCGACCGATCTGCGGTCCGGTCTCCTTGCCGAGACGCTTCTGTTCGGCCCGTGCCTCCTCCTGCTCGGTCTGCAGGCGGCGACGCTCGCCGTCCAGCCTCAGCACGCGGTCGATGTCCACGTTCGCGTTCTTGGCCGCGACGCCCTCCCGGTACCGGTCGGGGTCTTCTCGAAGGTTCTTGAGGTCGATCATGCGGGGCTCGATCCGGTTCGGTTCGGGGACTGGAGGCGGGGACGGTACCACGGGTGGTCGGGCGACCGTCGAGGTGGTGATCAGCGATCCCGATAGGTCGGGCCGGTCGCCCATCGCATCTTCCGCACCACGGTCGACCAGAATTCCGCGCGGGGATCGTGGATCAGGCGCACCCGGGGGGCGCCGCGGCGGAGCCGGACCCGTTCGCCCACCCGGAGGTGGCGGGTCAACTGGCCGTCGATCACCAGGGTCGTGCCCTCGTTCACCCGCACCGCGGTCACGGTGATGGTCTCGTCGGCGCCCGCGACGACCGGCCGGAACGCGAGGCTGTGGACCGCGAGGGGCGTGACCACCAGTGCGTCACAGGTCGGATGGACGATGGGTCCGCCCGCGCTCACGTTGTACGCGGTGCTGCCGGTCGGCGTGGAGACGATGAGGCCGTCGCCCGAGAGGTGGGGGCCGCCGTGCCCGTTGAAGTCGAGTCCGAGCTCGATCATCCGGAACGGTGCACCGGCGGTGACCACGCAGTCGTTGAGGGCCAGCGTCCAGCCTTCGTCGTCGTCGAGGTCCTCGTCCGGTGATTCGACCCGGATCTCGAGGGTCATCCGTTCGACGATCGGAGGCGCGTCGCCCAGCACGAGCTCCGCCGCGTCCGCGAACGCGTCGGCGTCGAACTCCGCGAGGAATCCGAGTCGTCCGACGTTCACGCCCGCGATCGGCGTGCCCCGCGTTGCGAGGCGGCGGGCCTGTCCGAGGATCGTCCCGTCGCCGCCGAGCACCACCGCGACGTCGAACGGCGTTTCCGGGAGCGGTTCGTGCGGATCGATCCGCGTGACCTCGCCGGCGTGCCGTTCGATCGCCGGTTCGACGATCGAAAGCGTTTCGGGGATTCCCGATCGCGTCCGGTCCGCGACCAGCAGCACGTGGGGTCGGCCGCTCACGAGACGATGCCCTTGGTGAGACGCATGAACGCGGTCTCGAGGTTCACCTGCTCGTGCTGGATGGTCTCGACCCGGAATCCCTGGGCGATGAGGCGGCTCGGCAGCTCGCTCACCGGGAGTCCGTGTTCGGGGTCGAGCATCACGTCGATCCGCGGCCTGCCCTCGGGCGTGTTGACGTCGACCCGTTCGATGCCCTTCACCTCGGCGAGCATGCGGGCGGCTTCTTCATGGCGATCGTCCAGCGTGATGTGCACCAGGCGTCCGGTGCCGGCGCGACGCATGATCTCGGCCACCGTGCCGTTGAAGAGGAGCTGCCCCTTCTCGACGATCGCGACCGCGTTGCAGAGTTCCGCGAGCTCGTGAAGGATGTGCGAACTGATGATGATGGTCTTGCCCATGCGTCGAAGCTCCTTGAGGAGCTCGCGGATCTCGATCCTCGCCCGCGGGTCGAGACCCGAGGCGGGCTCGTCCATCAGCAGCACCTTCGGATCGTGGAGCAGCACCCGGGCGACCGAGAGTCGCTGCTGCATGCCGCGACTCAGTCCGTTGACCTCGCTCTTCGCCTTGTAGCCGAGTTCGGTCAGGTCGAGCACGTCGCCGACGACCTTCTGCCGGCGTTTCCCGTGGATGCCGTAGCAGGCGGCGAAGAACTCGAGGTACTCCAGCACCAGCATGTCCTCGTAGGCGCCGAGGAAGTCGGGGACGTATCCCATCACCGGTCGGATCAGGTGGTTCTGGTAACCGACCACGTTTCCATCGATCCGCGCCTCGCCCCAGGTCGGCTTGAGCAGCGTGGCGAGGATCTTGATGGTGGTCGTCTTTCCGGCCCCGTTGGGACCGATGAAGCCGAGGCACGCGCCTTCCTCCACGACGAGGTTGAGGTTGTCCAGCGCCACGAGGTCGCCGTACTTCTTCGTCAGATTGATCGTCTCGATCATCGCCATGTCGAGGCCACTCCATTGCTGGGGTCCACGGAATCTTCCTTCATCGACGAGGCCGAGGTCGACTCGTCTTCGGTCCGGAACGCCGGTCGGGCGAGCTGATCGAGGACCGGTGGCAGCGGATGAACCCACTGGAGCATCACCAGGCCCTCGCCCGACACCCGCGAACCGTCGATCGAGATCGGTACCGGACACGGTGCGCCGCTCACCGCGGCGAAGACGAACACGCCGGGCTCGGTGAATCGAATCGAGGTGTCCATGCCTCGAGCGAGCCAGCGATGGAAGGCGACGGCGCCCACCGCGCGGGCGTTCTCCTTCACCTCGATGCGCGGCGGCGGCAGCATGTTGAACATCGAGAGCATCCGCAGGTAGCGACGACGCTCGGTCTCGTTCAGGCGGAGTCCGGCGTTGCCCATGGCGACGGCGTTGAAGCCGTCCTCGGCCGCCGCGGTGGCGGGTTCGAGGAAGGTGTTCCGGATCTGGGTCGCGAGGCTCCGCTTGCCGCGGAGACGCTCCGGCACGGGGCGGCCGGTGTCGTCGAGGATGGTCCGGAGATCGATTTCGTCGCCCGGATCGATCCGGTTCGCGAGCGCGACGAAGGCGCCGTAGTTCGGGGGATCGTCGAGGACCACGGGCAGGGTGGTGTCGGGGACGTCCTCCGGGAGGAACGAGGCCGGCGTGCGAAGCGGGAACACCACGAGCACGTACACGTCTTCGAGCGGAAGCCCGGTCGCGTTGACGATGGTGCCGCTCAAGGAGATCTGTTCGCCGGCATGGCGTTCGAGACGGATGGGATCGTCGAGGTCGACCTCGAGCGTCGAACCCCAGGCGTTCTCGACGGGCACGGGACGACCCATCCAGTCGGCGACGAACTCCGCGCTGGTGGCGCGGGCCGGGACCAGCTGGCGAGCGGCTTCGTCGAACCGGATCTCGTACCGGTCGGTGTTCGGGAACTGCTGGGCGAGACCGTTGGGTGGTGGGGAGAACTGATCGAGACGATTGCCCGCGATCGCGTCGCCACCGAGTTCGACCGGCACCATGCCGTACCCCGGCAGCCGGGCGGAGAACCAGGTCCGGGCGAGATCGAACTGCGGGAGATCGTCCACCGTTCCTTCCGGACGGTAGACGTGGCGGAGCATCGTGAGATGACGCATCTCGATCGGGCCGCCGGACGAGACCCGGCTGGTGGCCCAGGCGATGACCGAGAAGATCACGGTGGTCGCCGCGAACGCGAGCCAGGCGAGTCTTCGGCGGCCGAGCCGGGTGAGGACCGCGAATCCGATCGGGCCTGCGACCGCCCAGTAGACGGCGAAGAGGACGAACCCGCCCAGCACGCCACCCACCGCGCCGCTGGTGAGCCCGATGCCTCGCGAGATCACTTCGCCCGCCCCGAGATTGTCGACCGAAGGACGCGTGACCAGGCGCTTCTCGGTCTTGAGCGCCTCGAGCGTGGTGCCCGAGGTGGTGAACGCCCGTCGGCCGAGAATGTCGTTCCAGAAGATGCTGGTCCTCGGGAGTCCGCCCGCCTGCTGGAGACGAAGGTCGGGATCGGCGACGTCGATTCCGACCACGTCGAGGATTCCCTGCCCGACGTCGCGTCGCACCGCGTACAGGATCGGTTCCGGGTCGCCCTCGACCGCCGCCTGAAGGCGCTGCGCGACGATCGCCGTCGCGTCGTTCGCATCCGGTGGTGTCCCGGGCTCCCCGGGTGGCGTCACGGCGGCCAGTGGTCGCCAGGCCGCGGGAAGCGTGTCAGGGTCGAAGCGGTGCATCGGCTGGAGCCGGGTCGCGTCGCGGAGCGAACCGCGGTCGCTGAGGGCCGGAAGCAGGTCGCGAAGCGGGACGCCGTCCTCGCGAATCGCGACGAGGTCCTTCATCAGGCCACCGAACACCGTTTCGTTGCGGCCGAGTCGCCAGGGGTCCGACGTCGCGGGCAGCAGGATCACGAGATGACCGCCGCGCTCGAGCCAGCTTCGGAGGGCGGATTCGATGGATGGTTTGTTATCGATGCTCGACGGGAGGAAACGCTGGTCGTTGGCGGCCCAAACGATCAACTCGTACGGCGAGAGACCGGCGGTGGCATCGGGAAGATCGCCGGGTTCGACGTTCGCGACGACGATCGTCTCCTCGTTCATTCCCGGCCGCATCGCGAACCCGCGGACCCGGTCGAATCCTCCGAGTCCCGCGTTGTTCCGTCCGACCACCATCGCCATGCCCTGGGTCTGTTCGACCGGACGGGGGATGTTCCGAGCGGATCCGGCGTCGATCCTCGCGACCGAGATCTCGCGGGTGCGGACGCCGTCTTCGAACTCGAACAGGCGGAAGGTCCAGATGGTCCGCAGGAGATCGGCGGCCGCCGACCTCGAGGGGAGTTCCGCGACCAGCCAGGTGATCGCCTGACCGCCGCGGGCGGGAATCGCGAGACGACGACTGTTCACGACCGTGTCGCCGTCGCCGTTGATCGTCTCCCACTGCACGATCCCCGGCACGGGTTCGTCGAGGTCGCTCTGGATCCGGACGCGGACGGCGGTGGTGCCGCCGGGTCGGAAGGCGTTCCCGGCACCGAACTGATCGATCGACATGGTGGTCTGCGCGAACGCCCCCTCGGTGATCGCGAGCACGGCCGCGGCGAGGAGCAGCATCAGACGCAGGGGACCCGGCGTCGCCGGATGGTTCCGGCGATCGGACGTCGGGCGTCTGGGTGACCGGAAGTGGGTCGGCATCTCGGACATCCTACTCCCACCGACCCTCCGGACGGAGGATCGGAAGGAGGTGATCGTGGGGCGGGAATCGTGGACGTCGTGGGAGAATGCCCACTCCAGACGGCACCCGACCGAGTCGATCCAGAGGACATGACGTGGTTGCCCACCATCATCGTGGTCGCGGGATGTCTGGTACCCGCCTTCGGCGGCGTCCTGCTGCTGGCGAGTCGCCGCGCGGTCTGGTCGAACGAGCTGGAAGGACGACGGGCCGAGGCCCGGGAACTGACGGAACACCGCCGCCGCAGACTCGCGGAACGGCCGTCCGCTCGCTGACTTCCGGTGCCACGCGGACGTTCAGGACGTCCGATGTTCCGCGAACGCCGCGATCATCCCGGCATGCGACTTGATGCCGCCGCGGAGGCACCGGAGGTCGAACTTCTCGTTGGGGCTGTGAACGCGGTCGTCGTCGAGTCCGAAACCGACGAGGAGGGCGTCCATCCCGAGTTTGGCCTGGATGTCGCCGACCGCGGGAATGCTCCCGCCGGTGCCGATGACGGCCGCGGGGGCTTCGTACGCCGCGGCGAGCCCGGTCTTCGCCGCGGAAAGCCAGGGGCTGTCCGCGGGCACGACGACCGCGGGGTTCACGCCATGGTTGATGAACTCCACGGTGAATTCCTCGGGCAGCATCGATTCGACGTGCTTCCGCAACGCTTGCTCGATTTCGCTCGGATCCTGACCGGGAACGAGTCGGCAGCTGATCTTGGCGGTGCAGGCCGCGGGGATGATCGTCTTCGCGCCGGCCCCGGTGTATCCACCATGGATGCCGTTGACGTCGAGGGTGGGTCTCGACCAGGTCCGTTCGAGCATGGTCCTGCCCGATTCGCCGCCACTCGCGGCGGTGATGCCGGCGCTCGCGAGGAAACCGGCCTCGTCGAAACCGAGTTCCTTCCATTGTTCCAGCACCGACGCCGGAGGGTCCTCGACGCCGTCGTAGAAACCGGGCACCGCGACCGAGCCGTCGTCGTGATGCAGGGACGCGATGATGCGGGCCATCACGTTCGCGGGATTCGCGATCGCGCCGCCGTACATGCCGGAATGGAGATCATGGCCCGGTCCGCGGATCTCGGCTTCGATGTAGACCATGCCGCGAAGCATCGTGGTGATGGCCGGTGTCTCCGCGTTCCACATGCCGGTGTCCGACACCACGCAGACGTCGGCGGCGAGTTTCGCTTCGTGCGATTCGAGGAAACCGTCGAGGCTTTCGGAGCCCGACTCCTCCTCGCCTTCGAGCATCACCTTGATCCCCACCGGGATTCCGTCGGTGGTCTCGATCCAGGCGCGGAACGCGTCGATGAAGGTCATCACCTGACCCTTGTCGTCGACCGCGCCGCGAGCCACGATTCGACCGCCGTTGGCGTCTTCGATCACCACGGGCTCGAACGGCGGCGAATTCCACTGGTCCAGCGGGTCGGCCGGTTGAACGTCGTAGTGCCCGTAGTAGAGGATCGTCGGTGCGTCGGCGGTGGGGGCGGGGCGTTCGGCGAACACCACCGGATGTCCGACCGTCTTGACGACCTCGGTTGAGAATCCGAGATGCTTGAATTCGCTTGCGAACCACTCCGCCGCGGCCCTCACGTCTTCATCATGGGCGGGGTCGGTGCTGATCGAGGGGATGCGAAGAATGTCCGAAAGTCGATCCACGGAGGCGTCGAATCCCGCGTCGATCGCGGAAAGGACGTCGTCGAGGCGTTGGTTCTGGGTGCTCATGCGGACACGATAGCCGGTCCGCTCGACCGATTTGATCCCAATCGCTCAGAACGGAATCGCCATCGCGGCGATCGCGAGCGCGAGGCCGGCGAGGAATCCGAACCAGATCCAACGTTCGACCCGGCGTTGTTCGAGCCACCGCGCCCAGTGCGACTCGACCTGCGAGGGCTCGGGTGACTCGAGCACCACCACTCGGGACCGTCGGCCGAGCGGGGCTCCGCAGATTTCACAGGAGGTCGCTCGAGCGGCGTACCGAGCGGCGTGCGGGCCGGGGTGGCTGGTTTCTTCGACGGTGGACTGGATGCAGCCACAGGTCGGGCACCGGACCGACTCCGAAGACTGATCTCGAGATTGGTCTCCACGCTCCACGGTTCTAGACTAGTGAGCGTCCACCCCGAGTCAAAGGAAAAGACACCGTGCCCACACGACCGGATCTCACAAATCGAACGTCATGGGTCCGTCTCTTCGAGCACGGGGCGAAGGCGGAGGGCTCGACGTCCCTCGAACATCCGCCCCAGTACGGTTTCGATGCCGACGATCCGGCGATCAAGGCCTGGGAGCTGGTTGGAACCGGCGACGCCGCCGCTCGCCTGCTCGAACTCAAGGGGATTCGGCCGGACGAGGCCTCGATCGGTCCCATGCTCCGGCCGAGGGACGACCTCGCGATCGAGGTCTGGACGGAATGCGAACTCTCGGTGATGCACGCAGCCTGGCGGGTCGTGCTCGATGGCGAAGGCGATCCCGAGGCCCGGCGACGGCTCACCGCCCGGCTCCGGACCGCGGTCACGTGGCATCTCGAGCACACCCAGCCCGACAACGCCACGAGCCGCCCTTGGGCCGTGCACGTCTTCCTCGAGCTCGGCCATCCGGATGTCGAAGCGATCGATTACGCCGCCAACATGCTCCATGCCGCGGAGTCGGCCCGGATGTCCGGTGGCGGGGACGATCGACTCCGGGGATGGATTCTCGATGATGCTGCGTCCGCCCTCCGCCGGGTCGGGACCCCACGGATCGGGGCGGTCGAGCCGATCGGGCTCGGAAACGAGGGCGGGCCCCGGTAGCATGCGTCAACGGAGGTCCCGTGCGAGACGAACCCGACGACTACATCGTGCGATTCATGGAGCCTCCGACCGGCTCGCTCGCGACCCTTGGCGCGGATGCGAGGTCGGTGGCCTGCGGCGTCTTCGCCGCGATGCGGCCGGAGCGGCTCGTGCTGGGCGGGCTCGTCCTGCTGATCGCGTTCCTGGTGGGCACGCTTCACGACGCTTCGTCGTCGACCTCGATGCCGCCCGCCGGTGCGATCGCGACGGATCCGACGCTTTCCGACCTGTTTCGGGAGCACGTGGAGGAATTCGATCGTCCCCACGGGTGGGAGACTTCGGACGTCGATGGATTCGAGGTCCGCGCGGCGTTCGCGACGACGGACCCCGAGGTCCGTGCGGTCGTGGAACGGCTGCGGCGACGTGGGGCGTTCGAACGCTTCACGAGTTCCCTGCGTGGTGGCCTCGGTCGGCTCGGGACCGGTGTGGTTCGACTCGAACCCGCGATGGTCGTGGCCGGTGTGGATGAGGCGGTCTTCGCCAACATCGCCGGTCTCTGGACGCATGACCGGGCCTTCCTCATCCTGTTCGGAATCTTCCTTCTGCTCCTCCTCGCGACCTTCGGTGGCGCCATCGCCCGGCTCGATGCCGAGCGGTTCGGTCGCGACCGCGACGTCCCCTTCTTCACCGTCCTGCGGTGGTCGATCGGCGACTGGCGTCGTCAGTGGGGGGCGACGCTGCTGCCCCCGGTGCTCGCGATCATCCTGCTGATCCCGGCCGGTGTGCTGGGGCTGCTGGCCCTCGTTCCCGGCGTCGACGTCCTGGTCGCCATCGGGTGGATCGCCGTGCTCGTGTTCGCATTCGCCGCGGCGTTGGTGACGACCGCGTGGATGATCTCTCTTCCGATTCTCGCGTCCGCGGCCGCCTGCGAATCCGGGGATCCCTCGGAAATCGTCGTACGGACCGCCGGTCTCATCCGAATGCGGCCCGGCCGTTTCCTCGTGCTGCTCGCGACCGCCCTGGTCACCGGCGTCCTCGGTTGGCTCCTCGTCTCGGGCGTCGCCACCATGACGCTCGAGGGGGCCCGTGGTGCCGGCGGATGGCTGGTCACCGGTCCCACGGCGATTTCGACGGGTACGTCGTGGCCCTCCCTCGATCCGGTTCCAGCGGTCACCGACTCGGCGGCGACCGGCACTCGATGGGTCGCCGCTGGAATCCTCGACTTCTGGCGGTCACTCGTGACTCTGCTCGCGATGGGCTGGGTGATCTCGTTCGGCATGGTGTCCGGCGTTCGGATCTACCTGCTGCTGCGACGGTCGGTCGAGTCCCTGCGGCTGGACGAACTTGGAACGCCGGGGCCCGAATCCGACTGAGACGAGTCGCTTCTGGTTCGACCACCGAAGGCTTCGGAATCACCACCAACATGACCGGACCGGAAGGTCATCCTCCTCGCCACCGAACCGATCGGCGGATTCTCGACGACGATCTCGCCCGGTCGACGGCCGCCGAGGTCCACGCCGGTCGGTATCCGGATCCGACGTCGGCGATGCGGGCCCGTGACGTGCCATCGAGACTGCGGGGTCTGATCCGCAGGCACCTCGAAGCGATGCGATCGGCGTCGATGGGGGACGCCGGCCTCCGGCGATGGCGTGCCGAGCGGCTTCGCGTGGCGCTCGATCTGCTGGAGGCGATGGATCTTCAGGAGGAGCGGTTCGCGGACGATCGTCACGTCTTCCTCGGAAGCCGGCTCGCCGGGCGGGCGGCGACGGGTCGGGTCGATCCCGAGGATCGGCTGCACCTTCGTCACCACGGTGATCGCGGGATTCGAGCGATCGCCGCCGAACTCGAGGCGATCGGGGTGGAACCGGTTCGACTCGGGTCCTCGCGTTCCCGATTCGGCACGCTGGAGACGATCGAGGGGGTCCTGGAGGGGGTGGAATTCCGCATTCGTCGGTGTCCGCCGAATCAGGTCCCGATCGACGCCGGCGATCTCCATGACGGAGGCGACGTCCCGCTCGTGGACGCGGTGGAGCTCACGCAGATCATCGATCGCCTCGAGGCGACGGTGGACGACGAACCGGTCTAGTCGTCGAGTCGGCGGAGCACTTCGACCAGCGCCTCCGCGCGGCAGGTCTCGATCTCGGGCTCGCCGAGCCCGCCACCGACGTGCGGCGTCATGACCACGTTGTCGAGATCCCGGAACGGACGATCGGCGGGCGGCCAGTCGGCCCGCGTCTCGACGGTCGTGGGAACCCGCCACCAGACATCGAGGCCGGCCGCGAAGAGCCGTCCGTCGGCGAGTCGGTCGAAGAGGGCATCTTCATCGACGAGCTTCGCGCGGCCCACGTTCACGACGATGCCGTCCACCAGGGCATCGAGCACCTCGCCGTTCACCAAGCCTTCGGTCTCGGGTCCGAGCGGGATCGCGATCACCAGTACCTGCCGTCCAGCGAGCCGGGTCACGAGGTCGGGCGTCGACCACCGTCCGCCCGTCGGTGGGCGACCGATTCGATCGACGGCCATGCCGAGTCCTTCGAGGGCCCGGGCGACCCGTCCGCCGATCGCCCCTCGGCCGAGGACCGCGGCCCGGCCGCCTTCCAGCCGGCGGGCCGGCCGGGGTTGGTAGCGAGGCCGCCAGTCGTCGGCGCGAAGCAGCGGATCGAGCCGGGCGATCCCGCGGGCGGCGGCGAGGAGCAGGCCGATCCCGGTTTCCGCCGCACTCGCGGCGTTGTGGTGGAGGTTGTGAATGGTCACGTCCTGACGACCCGAGGCCGCGACGCTCGCTTCCAGGCTGGCTGGAACGCCCGCCCAGGGCACGATCAGGTGCCGAAGCAGGGGACGTGCCGCGAGTGATTCGGCGGTGATCTCGCTGCCCACGAGGACGTTGCACTCGTCGGGCATGGCATCGACCGGCCCCCGGGTGAGGGCGGCGAGGCCCGGGCACCGGGCGGTCATCGCGTCGAGGAAGGGATCGTGCCCGGCTCGCACCTTGGGCGTGAGCGAGGCCGGATCACCGTGGGTGGCGAGATGCACCTGGAGCATCGAGGGCGGGATCCGGGGTTCAGCCGAGGCCGCCCTTGAGGTCGCCACTGAAGCGAGCTCGCAGCTTTCGCATTTCGGGATCTTCGGCCCGCTCGGCGTCACCACCGCCGTCGCGGCCACCTCGACCCGACGCCGCCGGCCGTGCTTCGAGGGCCTTCTTCGAGAGGCTCACCCGTCCCTTGTCGGGGTCGATCGAGAGGATCTTGACCTGGATCACCTCGCCGGCCTGCAGCACCGCATCGACCCGGTCGATCCGCTTGTGGCTGATCTCCGAGATGTGGAGGAGGCCTTCGACGCCCTCGGCGATCTCGACGAACGCACCGAAATCAGTGGTCTTTCGAACCGTGCCGCTCACCGTGGCACCGGTTTCGAGCGAATTCATCATTCCTGCTCGGGGATCCGCGACCACCGCCTTGCGGCTGAGACCGATCTTCGGCTGGTCACCCGAGGTGTCGATCTTGGTGACCACCACCTCGAATTCATCGCCGAGCTTGACGTGATCGCCCGGATCCCGGACCCGGTCGTGCGAGATCTCGCTGACGTGGATGAGGCCGTCGACCCCGCCCAGATCGGCGAAAACGCCGTAGGCCTGGATGCTGGTCACCACGACGGTGCGACGCTGGCCCGGCTCGAGCGAGGCGAGGATCGTGTCTCGGTTCTTCGCTCGCTCCTCTTCGACCACCGCCCGACGGCTCAGGACGAGGCGTCCCCGCTTGCGGTCGAGCTGGGTGACCCGGCAGGTCACGCGTTCGTTGAGCATCACCGAAATATCGGGGATGTGGCGAATGTCGATCTGTCCGGCGGGCATGAAACCGGTGTGCTTGGCGACCTCGACCTCGAGTCCGCCCTTGTTGACGCCGACGACGTTGCCCTCGACGGTCTGGCCGACTTCGAGGTTGCCCCAGTCGGCCTTCTGGACCACGCCGGGAACGCTGAGCACGTAGAGCCCTTCGGAGTCGATTCGCTCGACGATGAACTCCGCCGAAGTGCCTTCCTCGGGCGGCGTCTTGAACTGCGAAAGCGGGCAGACGCCTTGTTTCTTCGGGCCGAACTCGACGAGGACGTCGCCGTTCCGGATCGAGACGATGTGTCCGCTTCGGGTCCGACGGCCACCCTCGAGCTTGATTCGACTTCCGATTTCCGGGGTCTCTTCGGCCGCGAGCGCCATGAGATCGACGCCGGCCAGGGCCGCATCGATCTCGGAGGCGAGGTTGTCCGTGCCTTCGGCTGGTTCCGGGACGGCGGTCGCCGCCGGCGGGGAGTCGGACTTCGAGATCGGCGTTTCCGGAGCCGGCGTGTCGCCGATCGCGGCCCGCAGTTCCGCGTCCATGGCCGCCGCGTCGGCGGTCGAAGGCGTTGCGTCGCCGGCCGGCGTGGGCGGGGATCCGTCGGTGTCGGTCTGGCGGTGGGTCGAGTCGGGGGTGGATGAGTCGTCGGTGTGCATTCGTGTCGTTCCGGGTCGGACAGCGCGTCCGTGCCCCCAGCATACACCGAGAAATGGCTGGAACCGGGGTTCATCCCCGGCTCGTATACAACGTCGGTCGGATTCCGTTTCTTCCCCAACCCCGAAGAGGTTCCAGCGGTCCGGAATGCTCCGCTCCGCTATAGTTTCCGTTTCGATCCGAACCTCGCGTCGCGGGCGTTCGGCACCAGTGGATTTCCCAGAGAGGCGCGCGAATGGCTGGAAGCAAAGCAGCATGGGGCATCGAAGTCGGTTCTTTCGCCGTCAAGGCGATCCGGCTCGAACGATCCGGCGAGCAGATCACGGTCTCGGACTTCGGCGAGTTTCCGCACAAGCGTCCGCTGAGCACGCCGGACCTCGACGTCGACGAGATGATCCGGCTCACGCTGGGAACGCTCTCGAGTCAGAAGAATCTCGAGAAGGACCCGATCGTGATGAGCGTCGAAGGACGCTCCTCGCTTCCACGGTTCGCGAAGCTTCCGCCCGTCGAAGAGAAGAAGATCCCGGACATCATCCAGTTCGAGGCGGCGCAGCAGATTCCGTTCCCGATCGAGGAGGTCGAGTGGGATGCGAAGAAGTTCGTGTCCGAGGACTCCCCCGAGACCGAGGTCGGGATCTTCGCGATCAAGAAGGACGTCCTCGACCATCGCCTGGCGATCTGGAGCGAGCACGGCCTCGAACCCGGCACCGTCACGCTGGGACCCGTGGCGATCTTCAATGCGGTCCACTTCGACCTCGCCGGTGGGCAGAACAAGCCGTTCGTGGTGCTGGACATCGGGACCAAGGCCAGTGACCTGGTGGTGGTCGACGGCGACAAGTGCTGGATCCGGACCTTCCCGATCGGCGGAAGCGACTTCACCGAGGCGATCATGGAGGCCTTCAAGCTTCCGTATCCCAAGGCGGAGAAGCTGAAGCAGGAATCGGCGAGCAGCAAGTACGCCAAGCAGATCATGCAGGCGATGCGCCCCGTCTTCGGGGATCTGCTCCAGGACGTGCAGCGTTCGATCAGCCATTACGAGAACATGAACCGCGGGACCAAGATCGAGACCGTGCTCGGTGTCGGCAGTACCTTCAAGATCCCGGGACTGCGAAAGTTCCTTGGTCAGCAGTTGAATCTGAACGTCGCCCGATTCGATGAATTCCGTCGGATCCAGGTGGAAGGCCGCATGGCCTCCGACTTCGCATCCCACGGTGTCAGCATGGCGACCGCCTACGGACTCGCGCTGCAGGGCATCGGCGAGGCCGAGATCGAAGTCAACCTCGCCCCGACGGAAGTGGTGCGGGATCTGGCCTGGGCCTCGAAGACCAAGTGGTTCGTGGCCGCGGCCGGAATCGCCCTCGTGGCCAGTGGAATGATGTTCATCAAGCCCTTCTCGGCCCAGACCGCGATGGGGGCGGAGTCGATCGCCGGGGCCAGCGAGGTCGAATCCGTGGTTCGGCTCGCCAAGAAGAACAAGAGCGATCTGGACCGGATCTCCGCGGATGCGAACATCGGCTTCTCGTCCACGAACCTCGAGCGTCTGCTCGACGACCGGGAGGTCTGGCCGCATCTGGTGACCGACGCGATGAACGCCGTCGCTTCGGCCGGGCCGCAGCCGGAACTCCTCGGTAGCGATATCGAGAAGATCAAGGCCATCGATCCGGCGAAGCGCAACCTCGTGCTCCTCGAGGACTTCGGCGCGACCTACAGCCCCTCCGAGGATGGTCGATTCCTCGACGTCGAGATGCAGGTCGCCTTCAGCAACGACGACGAACGTGGCTTCGTCAACGACACCATCGGTCGCTTCATCAACGACCTCGCGGCGTCGGGCACCCGGGACGGCGTGCCGTATGTCGTGGTTCCCGGTTCCTTCAGCTCCAACCCCGGTGACCTCCAGATCGTGAAGGTCACGGACACCGGCGAGAACGAGGTCAGCGGGGGAGCTTCGAGCTCCCGAGCCGCGAACGCCGGCAAGAAGGCCGGACGTGACTCCAATCGCGGCTCCGGTCGTGGCACGGGTCGAGGTGGCCAGGCCGGCGGCCCCACGGGGACCGGATTCGCGGCCGGCGGCGGTGCCGGGCAGCCCGGCAAGAACAAGAGCCGCGGCGGCGAGAAGATCAACCCCAACGCCGACCCGACCGGGATGGGTAGTTCGGGCGGCGGCTTTGCCGGTAGTTCCCGGGGCGGTTTCGGTGGCGGTGATCAGGATGGCGGAAACGGGTTCGGCGATGCCGGCAACCGACGTCCGGGCGAGCGGGTCGACGACAAGGTCGACTTCGTCGATCTTGCCACCGATGCGGCGATTCCGGGCGAGCCCAGCCTCTACAGCCCCGGTGACGTCTTCCACATCGGTCGCGTGACCTTCCGCGTCAAGTTGAACGAAGGTTGAACCAGGAATGATCCCCGGCGGTCCCCGGACCGTCATTTTCGAGCGTCTCCAGTCGATTCACCGGTCCAATACCGGTTTTAGAAAGGCCAACTGCGAATGACCCCCGTTCTTCGCTGGATCAAATCTCACCTCGTCGTGGTGATCTGTGCCGTCATCATCCTGGCCGCGCCGATCACGGCGTGGGTCATCTCGAGCGGCATGTCCGCGACCCTGCGGACCGACTTGCAGCAGACGGCGTCGAAGGTCAAGGAACTCGATCGCTACCGATCGACGACCGTGGCGCTCGAGGTGCCGGGTGGCGAGCCGATCTCCGTTCGAGGCGTCGTGAATCCACGACTCCTCGAGGCATACGAATCCGCGGTGTCCACCATCGGATCGCAGGCGGAAATCGTCCATGCGGCCGGTCTGGAGCGGAACCGATCGATCAACGGTCGGGCCCGCACCGCCGACGACATCCTTCCGGATCACTTCCCGGCGCCGCGATCCAAGGCGGCGTTGGAAGAGATGCCGTTCGCGATGCACGAGGCGTTGGTCGAGGCCTATCGCAACCTGCTCACCGACGTCGAGGCGGGATCGCCGCCCGAAGCCCAGGCGGTTTCCGAGCGACTCTCTCGACGCCGGGACGTCTTCGTCTCCGGAGCTCGGAAGGACTCGGTCGAAGACCTCGAGGGCGACGAAGTCGACGCGATGCGATCGGAACTCGCCGCCGCTCGGCTCAACATCTACCGCAGTCACGCGCTCGGTGAGGACGACGGCGCCCCGATCCGCTTCTACGCGGGGCTTGGCGAGATGCCGATCCCGCCGGAGCCGAAATCGATGCTTCCGCTCGGTGCGATGTTCGAGTGGCAGTGGGATTACTGGGTGACCGAAGATCTCCTCAACGCCTTCGCCGCCGCGAACGGCGATGAAACGGTGCTTCAGGGCCCGATGAAACGACTCGTCTCGCTGAACGTCCTTCCCCTGGGTGCGGAGCTGCCCGAGGGCGGCGGGGCATCCGGTGGATCCGGATTCGGCGGCGGAACCGCCGGCATGGGCGGCGGCGGGGGCAACCCCGGTCGGCGTGGTCGAGGTGGCGGAGACGCCGCCGCGGCGTCCGCGGACTCGGGCGCCGGCGCGCCGGCCCGTCCCGGCAAGGCCAAGGTCGATCCCGGCGTGGCGGCGAACGTGGACAAGTCCATGTCGATCACCGGTCGGGCCTCCAACGACGTCTACGACGTGCGGATCGTCGAGTGTGAACTGGTGGTCGCCACCCGTGGGATCCCCAAGGTCATCGACGCGATCGCCCAGCAGAACTTCATGACGGTGCTCGATGTGAAGATCCGACCCGCGAACGCCTTCGTGGCGGCCAACGGCGGCTTCATCTACGGCATCGAGCCGGTATCGAAGGTGAACCTCCGACTGGAGTCCGTGTGGCTCCGGGAATGGACCGCCGACACGATGCCGTCAGATCTCCGCGAAGCCCTGGGAATCCAGAGCGAACCGAACAACGCCGCCGGCCAGGCCGGTTGAGCATCCGAACCCGAAACGCCCCGATACTCGTAGTGGAACGCCATCGATGAACAAGGGAATTCCTTTCTGGGAACAGCACATCGAGAAGATGGTCCTCGGCCTCGCGGCCGTGGTCATGCTCGCCGTGCTCGCCGCCATCGCGATCGATTACGACGCGGTCACCGCGGAGATCGACAACCGGACGCTCGCGCCCGCCGAGGTCGACGAGGTCATGGTCGGCAAGGCTCGTGAGCTCAGTCGCCAGCTGCAGCCTGATGCGGAAGCCGACACCGAGCAGTTCCTCGCCGTCGATGGAAGCGGCGGCGCGGCCTTCCAGGAGCGTCTCAAGGGCTCCACGGCCCCCTCGACGATGCCACCGCTCATCGCACCCTCGCTGGCGTCGGTGTTGCTGCCCGAAGAGGTCGGTACCTCGGACGTCTGGTACTACGAGCCGGTCATTCCCGAGCCGAGAATCCAGCCGATGGTCATGCAGACCATCGACACGCTGGAGCCCACCGAGGTCGAACGCAATCCGGTTCTCGCGGACCTGCTGGGTTCGGACTCCAGTGATCTGATCTGGACCACGCCCGTCGCCTCGATCGATCTCGCGGGCTTCCGCAGCGAACTCGACGGCCAGGATTCGATGGCGAATCCGATGCGAAGCCAGATCCCCAGCAACTGGTACAACCGTCGTCCCTACGTGATCGATGTCGTCTTCGAACGTCAGGCCAAGGGCGACGGCGGCGAGTGGGGGACCCCCGAGGTCGTCGAGCCGGTCCCGGGCAGACTTTCGTACCGCGAAGAGATCGTGGAACGGATCGCGGACGGGACGCTCGACGCGGGCTTCCGGCAGCAGATCTGGCTGCAGCTCGATGACAAGGTGAATCAGCTGGAAGTGCTCCAGCCCGAGTTCTACGCCACCAGGAACGACAGTTTCTCGGCACCCGCGATATTTGACGACAGCGATCTCTCCGCCGATGACGGCGTGGACGACGTGAGCGACGAGGAGGCG
This sequence comes from Phycisphaerales bacterium, assembly GCA_029248335.1. GTDB lineage: Bacteria > Planctomycetota > Phycisphaerae > Phycisphaerales > SM1A02 > UBA12014. The sequence continues at coordinate 21,952 of JAQWJM010000011.1, read as the reverse complement.
GCCCGACGCCAGGAACAGCGTGAGATCGAGCGTCGCCTGCGTGACCGTGTCAGCTCCGCCGGTCGGATCGAGGCGACGCTCAAGGAGCTCGGTGGCGAGCTTCGGGAAGGGGATGCGGGAACCGAGGACGAGAAATCCGGCAGCGGCCGTGGCGGTGGCCGGGGTGGCGGCAAGGGCAAGTCCGACCCCAATGGTGATCCAGGCTTCGGTTCGAGCGGTCAGGGCAAGAAGGGGTCCTCCGGGGTCGGTTCCGCCACGGATCGCAGGAGGCGCATGAGCCTCACCACGAAGCTCGACCGGCTTCGGTCCGAGATCGAGCGATTGCAGGCCAATCTCGAGGAGATGGACCCGGCGGCACAGGACTTCTCCGCAGCGGCCGGGGCCGCCGAGGTCGAGGTGATCGACATCGCGGTCGACGACGAGATGCTGGTCTGGACGCACGACCTTTCGGTCGAGCCCGGGGCGACCTATCGGTATCGATGCCGGGTGCTCCTGTACAACCCGTTGTTTGCACGGAGCCGGCAGCTGCTCGAAGCCCAGCAGGACCGGGCGAAATCGTTCACGATCGAGTCGCTCACCAGTGACTGGTCGTCGCCGATCGAGATTCGTCCTCCGGTCGAGTTCTACGTGGTCCGCGCCTCGGAAGAGGGCGGTTCGCTCGGTCTCGGCGAGGTCCGGGTCGAGATGTATCGCTACTTCGACGGAAGCCGGCGAAGCAGCCAGTTCAACGTCCAGCCCGGGGAGCAGATCGGTCGCACGATCACCGTTCCGGGTGGCGACGGAGCGGTGGCCGTCGACTTCTCGACCGACTGGTATCTGGTCGACGTGGTCGCGGATCCCGCAGCCTCCGGAGGTTCGGGGCTCGATCGTGACGATGATGCGACGGTGGTCTGTCGGCGGATCGACGGCACCGAACTTCGGCTCCGTGTTCCTTCGCGTCAGCTCGTGAACCAGGACCGAATCCGGCTCAAGACCGATGCCGGCCAGGGCCAGTCTTCCTGAGTCGACGCGAAACGCCTTGATTCAAAGGCGGTTTCGCAAACAATCAGTTCGTCGACGCGGTCGCTCCATGCAGGGGCGACCGCGTTCTTTTTTGATCGAGGTGTCCTGCCAGTGAAGCATGACGAACGACATCCGTTTCCTGCCCGCGTCGGTGACTCGATTCCCGGAGGGCCGCCGTGGACGCCCTCAGGCCCGGAGGAAGCGTCGTCCAACGCCTCACTGGGGTCGTGTGTTCCATGGACCGCTGGTGCCAGGCGTGAGCGGCTCTGGCCACGTGAGGCGGAGGATGTCGGTGGGGGCGTGAACGCTGATTGCAGTGTCTGGTGAGGTCCGCCACGCTGGGTTGAAGGTGGAGACACGAAATCCTGGCCATGGAGTCATCGAGGGGGTGTGAAGACGGGTTTGAATGAGTTTTCCACACCCTGTTCAACTCCCGCGGGCATCGTTTTCCAAAATGGATTCGATTCCGCCGCCGTGGAAAACCCCGAAATCACCCCTTTAACCCTTGAAACAGGCCGATTCTGGAGTCCCGAATCGCCAAAAACCGGGGGTGATCTCAAAAACAAGACTGGAAATGGGGATTTTGGCCGTTGAGTGGGGTTGACACTCATGGGGATCTCACTATTCTGTTCCTTCTACCCCAAACGGACGGGAAATCGTCCAGCACGGGGAGCCGATCGGAAGTTTGATCGGGACCGCTCTTTGAAAACTCGTGCACGATGTCGCGATGCTCACTGGCCCTTTCCCAAGATGAAGGCCAAATAGTGAGCATCGAGACCGAGAGATCTTGAGTAGCCATGTGACTTGCGGGCTGTCTTGCTTGCTGCAGACAGTCGCTTCCAATCCACGCCTAGTGGTGAGGAAGGGCCGGCCTTGTCCCAATCCAGTTCGGATCGGGTCGCGGTCGGTGCGGTCAAGTCATCAAGGGCACACGGTGGATGTCTTGGCGTCGAGAGGCGATGAAGGACGTTGGAACCTGCGATATGCCCAGGGGAGCTGGTAACCGAGCTTTGATCCTGGGATTTCCGAATGGGGAAACCCGGCCCGTAAGGGTCATCCGTATCTGAATGCATAGGGTACGGAAGCGAACGCGGTGAACTGAAACATCTCAGTAACCGTAGGAAAGGAAAGCAACAGCGACTCCGTAAGTAGCGCCGAGCGAAAGCGGATTAGCCGGAATGCATTGCGAACTGCCTGGAAAGGTGGACGATACAAGGTGATAGTCCTGTAGCAATGTTGCCGGTGAGGCCTAGAGTAGGTCCGGGCTCGTGAAACCCGGTCTGAACATGGGGGGACCACCCCCCAAGCCTAAGTACTCCTCGACGACCGATAGTGAACCAGTAACGTGAGTGAACGATGAAAAGCACCCCGACAAGGGGAGTGAAAAGTACCTGAAACCGTGTGCTTACAAGCGGTCGGAGCCCTTCGGGGTGACGGCGTGCCTTTTGCATAATGAGCCGACGAGTTACTCTCTGTGGCAAGGCTAAGCTGAATCCCAGCGCAGCCGAAGGGAAACCGAGTCTTAAAAGGGCGTCGAGTCGCAGGGAGTAGACGCGAAACCCGTTGATCTACCCATGGGCAGGTTGAAGGGAGGGTAAAACCTCTTGGAGGACCGAAGCCTTGAACGTTGAAAAGTTCTGGCATGACCTGTGGGGAGGAGTTAAAGTCTAATCATAACGGGAGATATCTCGTTCTCTCCGAAATAGTTTTTGGACTAGCCTTACGTTATATCCTGCGGGGGTAGAGCGACTGGATGGGGCTGGGGGGCCACAAGCCTACCCACCTCAACCAAACTCCGAATACCGCAGTGACTTATCGTGGGAGTAAGACTACGGGGGATAATCTCCGTGGTCAAAAGGGAAACAGCCCAGACCGCCGGTTAAGGCCCCTAAATACACCTCAGTTGAAAAGGTAGTCAGATTGCAGTGACAGCCAGGATGTTGGCTTAGAAGCAGCCACCATTTAAAAAGTGCGTAACAGCTTACTGGTCGAGGAATCTGGCGCCGATAATGATCGGGGATAAGGTGTATGCCGAAACCGCGGACGTCTTCGGACGTGGTAGGAGAGCGTAGCTATCAGCGTTGAAGCTTGCCCGGAAGGGCTGGTGGAGCGGTAGCTAGTGAATATGTCGGCTTGAGTAACGATAAACGGAGTGAGAATCTCCGTCGCCGAAAACCTAAGGTTTCCTGGGGAAGGTAATTCCGCCCAGGGTTAGGCGGTACCTAAGGCGAGGCCGAAAGGCGTAGTCGATGGACAGCAGGTTAATATTCCTGCCCTTTCATGTGAGGTTGATCCGGCGTGACGGATCATGAAGTTCGACGGCACAGTGAAGCGTGCAGGCCTTCGGGCCGATGTCGGGTGGATTGGTTCCAAGAAAAGCCGTCCGGGGACGATCATGGAAGCCGTACTAAAACTGACACAGGTAGGTGTGGCGAAAAGCCTCAGGCGCTCGAGATAATGGTCGTGAAGGAATTAGGCAAATTGACCCCGTACGTTCGCAATAAGGGGGCCCTCCTCGCAAGAGAGGGCGCAGAGAAGAGGCTCTGGGGACTGTTTATCAAAAACACAGCACTGTGCTAACTCGCAAGAGGACGTATACAGTGTGACGCCTGCCCGGTGCCGGAAGGTTAAGGGAGTCGGTTAGCTTCGGCGAAGCTGGCGACCGAAGCCCCGGTAAACGGCGGCCGTAACTATGACGGTCCTAAGGTAGCGAAATTCCTTGTCGGGTAAGTTCCGACGCGCATGAATGGCGTAACCACTGGAGCACTGTCTCCACGACCAACTCGGTGAAATAGTAGTGGCGGTGAAGATGCCGCCTACCCGCAGCAAGACGGAAAGACCCCGTGGAGCTTTACTGTACGCTTGCACTGGTCACGGATTTATTCTGCGTAGGATAGGTGGGAGGCTTTGAAACCGGGATTCTGGTCCTGGTGGAGCCATCCTTGAAATACCACCCTGAATACATTTGTGGCCTAACCCTGATTCCCATGAAGCTGGGCAGGGGACAATGCATGCCGGGCAGTTTGACTGGGGCGGTCTCCTCCTAAAAAGTAACGGAGGAGCGCAAAGGTCAGCTCAGTGCGGTTGGAAACCGCATGATAGAGTGTAAGTGCATAAGCTGGCTTTACTGCGAGACATACATGTCAAGCAGTCTCGAAAGAGGGCACTAGTGATCCGGCAGTTCTGTGTGGAAGGGCTGTCGCTCAACGGATAAAAGCTACCCCGGGGATAACAGGCTGATCGCTCCCGAGCGTCCATAGCGGCGGAGCGGTTTGGCACCTCGATGTCGGCTCATCACATCCTGGGGCTGAAGGCGGTCCCAAGGGTTCGGCTGTTCGCCGATTAAAGTGGTACGCGAGCTGGGTTCAGACCGGCGTGAGCCAGGTCGGTCCCTATCTGCTGTGGGCGTTGCAATGTTGAGAGGAAACTTCTTTAGTACGAGAGGATTGGGAAGGACGCACCCCTGGTGAGCCAGTTGGACCGCTCGGTCCACCGCTGGGTAGCTAAGTGCGGCAGGGATAACCGCTGAAAGCATCTAAGCGGGAAGCCCACCTCGAGATGAGCATTGCTTTGAGACCCCCGAAAGACTATCGGGTTGATAGGTCGCACGTGTAAGTGCCGAAATGCATTCAGCGAAGCGATACTAACGGTCGAAGATTTGACCGTGCCGACCCTGCCCCCATCCTGTTGGATGGGCAAGGGCGACACGAAACGCAAGATGGTCACATGGCGGTTCCGTTCCCCGAGGACGGAGCCAGCTGAAGGTCACTTGGTCTCGATACGCGACATCTGCACGATACCGTCTGGGCGGGTGAAAACCCGTCCAGACGCTTGTCGGTGATCATAAGGACGAGGAAACACCTGTTCCCATCCCGAACACAGAAGTGAAGCTCGTCCTGCCGATGATACTGCTCAGCGGGAAAGTAGGTTATCGCCGACTTTACGGCCCGGTCGAGGGAAACCTCGACCGGGCCGTCCTTGTTTTTGGGCTCTGAACATTCCCGGGGTTTGATACCGCCTGCATCGCCCGATCGGCTGCGTGCCAGGCTGTTCGGTCTTTGCATCGACATCGGTGTGACTCCCGGAAGTGATGGTTGTGATCTCGGTTGTCCTCGGATACAACTTCCCGGTTGGCGGAAGCCCACGCGTCGCATGACTTATGACACATGACATGAGCATCGGTCGTTACGAATCAAGGCGGCGCGAGGTCACCTGCTGATCAGATTCAGTACTCGGGTCTGTCGGATCGAGCGCCACCGATTGATCGATGATCCAGATGAAGCAGATGAAGCAGATGATTCAGTCGATCCGTCGCGGTCTTCATAGGCCGATCGGCCGATTCGAAAGCGCGATGGATGCGGAAGCCAATCATCCTCACCAGACATGAAACGCGAGACCGACGCGGTGGAAGATCTGACCTGGACCGATCTCCGTGAGTCATGCCGGTGGCGGTGAAAGATCGGTTCTGCCACCGAGATGCTTCCTTTAGTTGAAACCAAAGCTCGCAATCGACAGATTGAGATGGAATCGGGTGAGTCCGGCTGAGTGGTGTCGATCGGTTCGGCCCCCGTTGAAGCAGCAAAGTCTCCCTGGCGGAGCGAGACGTTTCACCAGGAATGGGGGCCGAGTTCCGGTACCACCCCGGGTTCCTGATCGACTGTGGCGGATTTCGGGCGGGGAAACACCTTATTTTGCCCGTTGGGCGTCGACGGGATATCCTTTATAGAAGTGAAGTACGGGGAGCGAGCGTTTGTCTCCCTTGAGCCGGACGTGATGTTCTTTGCATCGACGCCGGGGGTGATCGGTCAGCGGGGGTTCACATGTCACAGAACAAGATCTACGTCGGGAACATCGCGTACGCCGCCGAGCTCGAGGAGATCCAATCGCTCTTCGAGCCCTATGGCACGATCGAAGACATCGCCATGGCGATCGACAAGGAGACGGAGAAGTTCCGGGGCTTCGCGATCGTGATGATGCCGAACCTTGAAGAAGCGGCGAAGGCGATCGCCGGCGTCGATGGTCACCGACTTCGAGGCCGGCGACTGGTCGTCAACATGGCGGTCAAGAAGTCCAAGCTCACCAAGGAGGAGGCGACGCCGGTCACGTCCGGAAGCCGCGCGGGTGGAGCCCTTCCTCGCCGAGTCAGAAGAAACACGGAGGCGAGGCCGCGGCGTTCAGGTCGCAACCCTCGACGGGGCTGAAGGCCCGGGTCGCTCCTCGAAGGTGAGTGTTCTTCGTCGATCCGCCGAGCACGCCGGTCACGGACACCGCCATCCGGCAGGGAGATTGAAACGAACGCTTCCGGGGTGATGAATTCGCCGATGAACGACGACCCCTTCTCAGTACTCGATCTCCCGGTTCGATTCGACCTCGATCTCGCGGATGTCCGCCGCCGCTTGATGCGAGCGACGCTTTCGCTGCATCCGGACCGCGCATCATCTCCGGTCGAAGCTTCCGAAAACACCGCCAGGCTCGCCGCGATGAATGCCGCGGCGCAATCCCTCGAAGACGACCTCGCCCGTGCCGAGCTGGTCCTTGAACGTCACGGCGGACCGTCGCCGTCCGAGGATCGATCCCTACCTGACGGTTTTCTCGAATCGATGCTGGAGGTCCGTATGGAACTCGCCTCCGCCCATGCGTCGGGGGATGAAGGGAATCGGTCGCGACTGGAGGATTGGGCACGGTCCGAGTGGAACGACCGACGTTCCGCCGTGGCCGGTCTGCTCGAAATGGAGGATGACCGAACGCCGGACGACGCCGCGTTGGCCGCGGTGCGGCTCGAGCTCAACCGCTGGCGGTATGCCCAGCGGATGCTTGAACAGATCGACCCTGACGTGAATGCCCTGGACCTCTGATCCGGTGCCGACGCTCGATTTCACAGACTACGTTCTCCTGGCGATGCTTCTCCCCCTGTTGGTGGCGAGTGGCTTCTTTTCAGCCTCGGAGACGGTGTTCTTCGGACTCCGGACCGATGACCGCGCCGCCATCCGGAGACGGGGCGGAATCGTCGCGGTCGCCACGGAAGCGTTGTTGCGGGACCCTCGTCGACTCCTGGTGACGATTCTGCTCGGCAACATGACGATCAACACGCTCTACATGACCGTGACGTCCGTGCTGCTTCTCCGTCACGAGGGCGTGCCGCTCGCCGCCGCCATCTTCGGTCTCGGCACGCTGCTCATCGTGATCGTGCTCGGCGAGGTCGCTCCGAAACTGGCGGGTCAGACCCACCGGGTCGGCGCCGCCGCGGTCATCGGGCCACCCCTGGCGGTCCTGCACCGACTTCTGGTTCCAATCGGCAGGATCGTCACCGCGTTCGTCATCGAGCCGCTGCAACGCCTCCTCGGCCGTTCTCCCGCGACGGTGCTCGATTCCGACGAACTCGAGGCGCTGATCGATCTGTCGGCGCGTCAGGGCGTCATTGATCGGGGTGAGGAGACGCTTCTTCGAGAGGTCGTCTCCTTCCGCACCCTGCGAGTTCGGGACATCATGACGCCCCGGGTCTCGATGCTGTCGACCGCGGTGGATGCCAGGCCCGCCGAAGTCCGGGCCCTCATCGCGGAAAGCGGCCTTCGGCGCATTCCGGTTCACGCCGGGAACCTCGACGAGATCGTCGGGATCCTTCCGTGTCGGAGCTTCCTGCTCGATGGGCCCGACGTCGATCCGGATTCCGACGGGATGGCCGCCTTGTGTCGCAATCCGTCGTTCGTCCCCGAGCTCGCCTCGGTCGAACAGCTGCTCGCTCGTTTTCGGGCCGAGGGCTCCACGCTCGCGATCGTGGTGGACGAGTTCGGGGGCACGGCTGGACTCGTCACCATCGAAGACGTGGCCGAGGAGCTGGTCGGGGAGATCGGCACCGTCGACGAGGCGGAGTTCATCGAACCGGTGCGTCTCGCGGATGCTCGATGGCGGGTCGGTGGCCTGATGCCGCTGCACGAATGGAAGGCGGTCTTCGGTCCTTCGATCGACGATCGCCGGGTCTCGACGGTGGGGGGCCTGTTCTTCGCCCGCCTCGGACGGCTGGCACGTCCCGGCGACGAGATCCGACTCGCCAACGTCCGCGTCGTCGCCGAACGCGTCGAATCCGGACGGGTCGAATCGGCGATCGTCGATCTCGTGGAGGATGGCGCATGACCGGCCTCGTCCTCTCCATCGTGATCGCCACGATCGGCGTCGTCGGAAGCGCGATCTTCAGCGGACTGGAGACCGGTCTCTACGTGGTCGATCGGGTCCGGCTCGCGGTTCGGGCGGGGCGTGGGGTTCGCAACGCATCGGCGCTCGAAGCCGAGATCGAACGCCCCGAGCGACTGCTTTCCGCGCTCCTCATCGCGAACAATGCGGCGAACTTCGCCGGCAGTCTCGGGGTGGCGGCGATTCTCAGCACCTTCGTGGTCTCGGACTGGTGGGTCGTGGTCCTGAACACCATCGTCGTGGTGCCGTTGTTGTTCATCTTCGGCGAGACGATCCCCAAGGACCTTTTTCGAACTCGCGCCGATCAATGGATGCTCGCCTTCACCCCGACGCTCGTCTTCATTCGTCGCGTGCTCACGATCGTCGGCCTGGTACCGCTTCTGGGCATCGTCGCGAAGATCGTCCAGTCGCTGATTCGCAGCCCGCAGGGTATCGATCCCACGGCCCGGGCCCGGGTGTCGCGACTGTTCCGGGAGAGCGCCGAGTCCGGGGCGTTGACCGAAGAGCAGCTGGACCTCGCGGATCGCGTCATGTCGCTCCGCCGGCTCACGGTGGCGGGGGAGATGACGCCTTGGCGTCAGGTGGTGACCGCCACCGAATCCGACATCCAACGAGATGCCAGCCGGCTGGCGCGACGAACGCGTCGGAGTCGACTACCGGTCCTCGGACCGGACGGACGCGTGGTGGGAATCGCCGCCGTCCAGGAGCTCCTCCTTGGAGATCGTCCGGCTCATGAGGTGCTGGATCGGGCGGTGATCCGATTCAGCCCGGAGACCCCGGCGATGACGGCGCTCGAGTTGCTCCGAGTCGATCGTCGACCGATCGGGATCGTCGAGGGCACGGATGGGAGGCCGCTCGGGGTGATCACCCTCAAGGACCTCGTCGAGCCGCTTCTTGGTGATCTACGAGCGTGGTGATGTCGCGGGCGGCGAATTTTGCCCTCGTTGGGAGGTTTCGAGCGGTTGCCGCGTGCGAGATAGCCGGTACACTGTTCGGCCCGGGATATCCGGGTGTTTGGGGCTCATAGCTCAGCTGGCTAGAGCGCACCCCTGATAAGGGTGAGGTCGGAGGTTCGAGTCCTCCTGGGCCCATTTGAAGACGCCCTCGGTCACCACTGGTGACCGGGGGCGTTTTCGTCTTTCTCCGGTCGGCGATCGATCGCCACGCTGCTGCGGGTCAGTTTCGAGGCCGCTTGACCCGCGAGAATGCCAGATACCCCTTGGTCTCCACGGGGCCCGTCGGCCGGACCACGCACTTGACATGGTTGATGCGTCGATTGCAGCCGCCCTTTCCCGAGAGTTCGTCCCAACCTTCGGACTCGAGGAAGGCACCGGATCGGTCGGCGTCCAGCGCACCCATCGTCTGGAGTCGCGAGACGAGGGCTCGGACCTCCTGCTTCGTCGATTCGGGGTTCCGAGGCGAGGTATGCAACTCGAGACCGACTCGATCTGAAACGCCGTCGGGGGTGACGTCCACGCAGATCGCCGTCTTGGTTTCGCAGGACTCCGCCGCCGCGAAGATCGCTTCGCAGCGAGGGAGCATGTGTTCCAACCCCAACCGAACGAGGAGTACTCGTGATTCGGCTTCAATCAGAGGTCTGAAGCAGAGCCGGATCGGCGTATCCGGCCTTGAGAACATCAGTCCGGTTTGAAAGACCTCGGTCTTGACCCCGAGCCCGTCGAGGTGGTCCAGAAAGTCCGCGGTTCTCATCAATCCGTCAGCAAGCCCCGGGGCCAGGTCCAGCGCCCGGGTGATCCGGCGGGCGTTGACGCCGACCTCCTTGACCCCGTACTCGGCCGAGAGGTCCGTTTGGATCGTCGAGGGGCCGAAAAAGAACGCCGGCGGAAGGTCGTTGGGACCGTCGAGATCGAATTCGAACCAGATGTTGTCGATGAACGCGATCGAAGGTTTGTTCTCTTCTGGCAGGACGTCCCAGAGCCTCGCCAGGTGCCGGAGCCGCGATGTCGGGTCGGGATGGTTCAAGAGTGCGATGAGATTTCGAGAACCTCGAGATGCACACCAGAGAAAGTCGATCGCATCGTCGCCGGCATGAAGACGAACTTCGACGCCGAAGGTGCCCGACTTGATGTGGTCGTCTTCGGTCTTTCGGATGGCCGAGAGAAGTCGGGTCTTCGCCGAGGTGGAGACGAGAAGGGGGCCAAGCCGGTCGAGACTCGACGTCATCGCCTCCAGAAGTGGAGCGCGTGTCTCCGGAACGCAGAACGGGTCGTTCAGGTCGGTACCGCTCGAAATCTCCGGTTGGCAATAGCCTCGGACATGGCGCATCGCCTGTTCGACCGGCGTGGTTGGTCGGTGGAACGCAGCCGGGGCACGCTCGGCATCGAGAAATCGATCTCGAACCGCGGGGTCGGCGTCCACGTGCAAGGCGAGGCATGCGACGGCCGCACCGATCAGGCGATGGGGGTCTTCGTACGTGGAGGCCTGATGGACGTGTTCATGCAGAACCGCCGACGCGGGAAGTTGCTGTTGAGCGACGATCTCCTCGATCGTGGTCGCACGTGGAAGCGCCAGCGTCGAATGAAACGGTGTCTCGACGGTGTCGGGTCGTTCCCAGGCGTCCAGGACCTGGAGTTGTGCGATCGTCGCAGCTCGGTCGAGCACGCCGAGTTCGGCGAGCGTGAGGACGGCCAGACTGTTGTTGAGAAGCGGATCGAAGGTGCCGAATCCACCGTCTTCGTTGCGGTGTCCATCAAGCATCTGGAGGATGGTCTTTCGAAGGCTCGATCGATCGACTTGATCGGATCGATCGGCTCGATCTGCGGTGACCTCTGCCGCCGCTTCTTCCGCGGTCGATGCGTCCTCGTCACTGGCGATTGGTTCGAGTGGTTCCCATGGACCGAGGCGGCTTGAGATTCTCGCCATCGACCAGAGGCCGAGCATCGGGGGGGTGAAGTAGAGGCCGCCCCACAACTGGAATCGGACCAAAAACCACTTGGCATCAAGCGTCGGCGCGAGACCGGAATCGATTCGCAGCGCTTCGATCAAGGCGGTGGTTGGAACGTCCTCTTCCTCCCAGTGTGCGGTCGCGAGGGTCCGTTTCATCGTGAGCGCTTCACCAGAATCCGAGCATCGCTGCGGTGTGAAGCCTCCGGCCGGTCCTCGCAGTCGCTCGAGCTGATCCAGGTCGGGAGTCACGCCCGCCAATGCCACGAGCGCGGTATCGGTGCTGGTCGGAATACAGCCTTGGGAATATCCCCAGAATCCGGAAGCGCGGTGGCGCTCGAGATGGGCGGTGAGGCGATCGAGCACTTCGCCCGCCGCCTCGGATCGCGGGCCATTCGATTCCATGACCGTTCGGAGCGCCAGGCCTAGAAATCCCAGCGGCACGAGGTCGCCGTACGGCTTGGTCGAATCCTGCCCCGGGGCGCTCATTTCGAGTGCAAGGCCTTCGTCCAACGACCGTGATGCCAGTTCGATGACCGACTTCGCGAGACGTTCGCGCCCGGCCGCGATTCGGACGCGACTGGCATCCATGAGCCCTTCTTCGATGCCCTCGGTCGCGGTGCCGTGCGTGAGGAAGAACCCATTGCAGTTGCCGGTTCGCTGGTAACTGGAGAGTCTGGCGGCATCGAAATGCGCTTCGAGTCGATTCTCCAGATGAAGAAGCACCCGCCCGTCGTCGGCCGTCTGCGTCTTCAGGATTCGGACGCCCACCGCCGCGAGAAGTTCCAGCCCCGGTCCTCGCGGGGCGGAAGAGAAGATGGCGGCACCTCGTGCCCAGCCATCCTGAAAGTCCAAGGCCAGCGCGACGGGGGGTAGACCCGGGATCTGCCCGATTCCGATGCAGAGAAATCCGAGGTCCCCCAACGCTTCCAACTCGGCAGCATGAGACTGGAGAAGGCTGGGTTGGGAGGGTTGCGAGACGGGGCATCTTGGAGGCAACCGAAACGAGCCGTCTTTCATGAGCATCGCGGCGCCGCCGGGGGCCATCGCGATCGCCTCGATGGCGTTCAGATCTTCATCCTCCCGAAGAAAGTACATCCCACGAACCTGATCATCGGTGGCGACGGTTCGCACCGTCGGGAGATGAAACGCGACGGCGACCCCGGCTCGAGCGTCTATCGCGTGGAGAAGCCTCTTGGTCGCATGGTCGGTGGCGGGGGTGTCGGGCGCTGCCGAATCCGGGTTCTCTGAGGCTCGTGTCATGGTGATTTGGAGAACGGCTTCGAGGGACGAGGATCGGGGAGCCACCCTAGTTTCAATCGCCGCTGCGATGAAACTCCATGTCGAAGTTCCTCGTCCGTGGGATCCGCGGCGACCCTTGCGGTGCCAGAGACGACTGCCCGCTCGCCCTGGCGCGTCGAGCCCACTCGCAAATATTGTCGTCGTTTCTGGCGTATCAATGGCCTCCGTCGGGGTACGATCGACAACGTTTCGTTGACTTGAGTTCGTAGACTCAGCCCCGATTACCTGTTGACGCGCGTTGACTTTGGAATCCAGCCACTCCTTGGCACCACTGTCTCAAAGAAGGAAAGACCAATGACCGAGCAGAAGAACCAACTCGCGTCGCTGTTTGCGGCGTGCTGGAAGGACGAGGCCTTGAAGGCTCGCTTCATGGCGGACCCCAAGGCCGTCCTGGCCGAGTACGACATGCCGGTGCCCGATGGCATGGACGTGAAAGTGGTGGAGAACGCCGACAACTGCGTGCACATCACGATGCCTGCACCGCCCAGCGGTCACATGGAACTCTCAGATGATGAGTTGAGCAACGCGGCGGGGGGTGGAACACCGGCCTATTGCCAAGCATGCAATGGATCTCAAACAATGGAAGCGGGGTGAGCGGGACCATGAGTATCGATTTTTGACGCGTATTGACTGAACGAATCAGCTCACTCTTTGACACCGCGGTCTCACCGCTGTCTTAAAAAAGGAAGGACCAATGACCGAACAGAAGAACCAAATCGCATCGCTGTTTGCGGCGTTTTGGTCTGGCGATTGAAGTTCGGTTCGGTCGTGTCGGGTCTTGGTAGAAATCACGAACGCCGCATCCATCACGGGTGTGGCGTTCTTCGATTTCGAAGGAGATGAAGGCCGCTCTTGCCGGGAAGCACGACGTCGAGGTCTCCGTCGTCGTCGAGGTCGATGACGACGGGGTAGTGGCCGGCGCCGACGTCGCCTCCGCGGGCGAGCGTCGTCTTCTCGAACCTGCCGGCGACCGGATCGAATCGATACGAACAGACGAGCAGTTCGTCTTCCCCACCGGGATCCTTGCCGTTGTGGGCGTGCCGGCGTTTCCCGGTCACGACCTCGGGTGTCCCGTCCCGGTCGAGATCGACCAGAACCAGACCGTGCGCCTGGGACCATGAATCGTCGACGAGGCTTCGCGTCCAGGTCCGATTCCCCGCGTCGTCCCGACCCTGCTTCAGCCAGAACAGGCCGTAGTCGTGCCCCATGCCCCAGAAGACGTCGGCCAGTCCGTCAGTGTCGAAGTCGTGCACGATGATCGAGATGCCGGCGCCGCCGAGCGACCAGTCGTCGTGGAACTTCCATTCGCCTTCGCGTGCATCGTCGGGCGCCTCGAACCAACCGTTCGGACCGAGGATGTCGGACCGGCCGTCGCCATCCACGTCGCCCACGCCGACACCATGGCCGCCCTGACCCGGCGAGATCACGTGCGGAACCAGTCTTCCGTCCTCGAGTGAATACCACACCGTCGAATTCACGGTGTTGGGAAGGAAGTCCAGCCGACCGTCGCCATCGACGTCGGCACCGATCGCGGTCTCCATGTTGCCCGGCCGGTCGACGAACTGCATCTTCCAGTCGTCGCCCGTCTCACCGGGGTTCCGACGCCAGAAGACGCCGCGGTCGTGCCAGCTGCAGGAGACGACGTCGATCCATCCGTCACCGTCGACGTCCATCGGTACGTCCGCGAAATCGACCCGGTACCCGCCCACGCTTCGAATCAGACCGATGGAATGTCGGGTCCAGCCTGGTGACTCGTACCACGCGTCACCGCAGACGATGTCGAGATCGCCGTCGCGATCGAAGTCCGCGACGCCGCATGCTTCGAACTCGGAGTCCTTGCCGACCACGACGTGTTCGTAGTCAGGGTGAATCTCCGGCGCATCCCGGGGCGGCGAAGTCGGGGGGATCGGCGGAGTAGCGGCGATCAGGACCAGGATGACCGGAAGCGTCGGCATGCCACGAGAATACCCACTGCCGTTTCGAAGTCGCGACGAAACCGATCGCCGCCGTCTCACATGTCCAGCATCGCGAGGGCGGCATAGACCCGGGCGTCGACGGCGAGGCCGTCCTTCATTCGGGTCCGGATCCACCGATGGACATCATGCCTCGGAACCAGCACCACGTGGATTCGTTCACCCTCGACCCCGCCGCCCGAATCGACCTTCCGAAGTCCTTCGGCGCGGAAGAGGTGAACGCACTCGTCGGTCATTCCCCCGGAACTCGCGCAGGTCGTCAGGGATCTCCATCGATCGGCGGTGAATCCGGTCTCTTCGAGGAATTCCCGTCGAGCCGCCTCGAGGTCCGCCTCCGTCGTCGACCCGGCGTGATCACCGACCAGCCCCGCGGGGATCTCGATGACCGAACGGCCGAGCGGCGGGCGGTGTTGTTCGACCAGCACGAGTTCGTCGTCATCGGTGAGGGCGACGATCGCGACCACCCCGGACGCGTTCGATCGGGTGACGTATTCCCAGCCGTCACGTTCGACGAAATCGAGAAAACGTCCGGCGTGCCTGGTTTCGAGGGGGGCGTCCATGCGGCCATCATGACGACTCGGGCGGTGGTCGTCGAGGCGGTGTCGCGACTAGAATGTCCCGCCATGAATTCCAGCGATCGTCCATCATTCCTGAATGCGTACGACTCGATCATCGCGCGAAGAACCGCTCATGCCTATCGGGGCGTCCCCGTCGACCAACGGTCGATGGAAAGAGCGTTGCATGCGGCGAACCATGCGCCGTGCCACAAACTGACGTTCCCTTGGCGTTTCATCCGGATGGGACCACGGGGCCGGGCCGCGACGGCGCAACTGGCGGTTCGGATCAAGGCGGAACAGCGTCCCCTGACCGCGGAGGATGCGAAACGTGTGCATGACAAGATGATGGCGCCGCCCGAACTGGTGGTGGCGTGTCAGGTTCGAAACGCGGATCCCTTCCGGAGTCGGGAGGACTACGCCGCCTGCTGCTGCGCGATCCAGAACTTCTTCGTGTCCCTCGCCAGCGAAGGCGTGTCCGGCAAGTGGTCCACGGGGGGCATCACCCGCGACCTGCGGATGTACGGATTGCTGGGGCTCGACGCCGGTGCATTCGAAGTGATCGGATTCCTCTGGGCCGGTGTCGCGGATCCTGCGGCACCGATCGTTCGTCCGCCGATGGAGGCGGTGGTGCGGTCCATTCCCTGAGGCCCGTCGCCGCTGACCGGCTCATCTTCCGGCGGATCTGCTCTAATCTCGATCGATGCAGGCGCCGATCCCCACCGATACCGGTTGGACCCTCGTCGAACCCCTCCGGGCGGTGATCGGCGTCGCGGCTCTCTGCCTCATCGCGTGGGCCTGCTCGTCGAATCGTCGGCGAGTCCCGTGGCGGGTGGTGATCGGCGGACTCGGGCTTCAGCTGGTGCTCGCCGGCCTGATCCTCGGTGTTCCGGCGACCGCCGCCGCGTTCGAGTGGCTTGCCCGGCAGGTCGCCACCGCGATCGGGATGGCGGACGCCGGATCGGCGTTCCTCTTCGGCCCGCTGGCGGCGCCGGACGGGCCCGCCGGTTTCGTCTTCGCCTTTCGCGTGCTTCCGGTCATCGTGTACTTCGCGGCCGTGATGGCGGCGCTCTACCACCTCGGCATCATGCAGCGGGTGGTCGCCGCCATGGCGTGGGTGATGCGTCGGACCCTCGGGGTCTCCGGGGCGGAGTCGTTGACGGTCGCCGCCAACGTGCTGGTGGGCCAGACCGAAGCGCCGCTCTGTGTGAAGCCGTTTCTTCCGCGGATGACCAGATCCCAGTTGATGGTGGTGATGACCGGCGGATTCGCGACGATCGCAGGCAGCGTGCTCGCGGGATACGTCGACTTCCTCGGGGGCACCGACGAAGCGGCCCGGGTCCGCTTCGCGAAACACCTTCTGACCGCCTCGATCATGTCGGCCCCGGCGGCCTTCGTGATGGCGAAGTTGATGTTGCCCGAGACCGAAGCCGAGCCGGCCGAGACCATCGCGGCACAGCCGATCGAGGATCGCAAGGCGAGCAACGTGCTCGACGCGGTGGTCATGGGCGCGACGGATGGATTGAAACTCGCCTTGAACGTCGGGGCGATGCTCGTCGCGTTCATCGCGATCCTCGCCCTGCTCGACTGGCCGCTTGAGGCCCTCTCCGAGACCGAGTGGATCGCGGGATGGCGTGCGACGCACGGGTACGGCCCGTGGAGCGTGCAGGGGGGGCTTGGGCTGGTCTTCCAGCCGATCGCCTGGTGCATCGGGGCACCGGCGGGCGACGTCTCCCAGATCGGTCGGCTGCTCGGCACCTCGATCGTCGCGACGGAGTTCGTGGCGTACGCCGATCTTCGCACCATGATGGCGGAGGGGACGATCTCGCCACGTGGGGTGACCGTCGTCACCTACGCGTTGTGCGGTTTCGCGAACATCCCCTCGATGGCGATCCAGATCGGCGGCCTCGGGGCGATCGCGCCGAGTCGCCGGTCGGACTTCTCGTCGCTCGCGCCGCGGGCGATGCTCGCGGGCGCTCTGGCCTGCTGGAGCACAGCGGCGATCGCCTCTGCGATCGTCGGTGCTGGCTGAGGACGGGATCGAAATCGCCGCCGGCCCCGCCGAAGGAGAGGGCGTTCCGGGGTAGCATCCGGCAATGGCCGGGCTCGTCGAAATCCTCCTCGTGGCGATCGGTGGGGCGACCGGAGCGACGCTTCGGGTACTGCTGACCATCGCGGCCGCGACGTGTCTCCGCGTTCCGTTCTGGATCGGAATCATGGTGGTCAACATCGTCGGCTGCCTGTTGATCGGCATCGCCGCGGCGATCCTCGCCTCGGCGGATGCGTCCGAAATGCCGCTGATTCGCTTGATCGAAACCGTGTTTCCCACGGACTCGGAGGGGGTCACGGATGCGAAACTGATCCTGCTCACGGGACTTCTCGGTGGCTTCACGACCTTCTCGACCGCGATGCTCGATACCTGGGTGCTGTGGCGTTCGGGGCATGTGGTGAAGTCGATCATCTCGCTGGTGGGCACCCCGATCGCCGCGATCACGGCCCTCGCGATGGGCCTTGCGTGGGGGGGTGGGGCATGACGGACCTCGACCCTCGTTCCGATCTCGCGCCGGATGCCGGAGCCGTCCCCGACTCGACTGGTCAGGCGGACATCGAAGCCGGGCTCGTCCGACGCCTGTCGATCATCTCGCTCCTGCCGTTGGTCGCCATCGGGGGGGCGGTCGGGGGCGTGGCACGATGGGGTGTCCAGAACCTCGCGATCGAACTCGGCGGGGCGATGGCCGGCGCGTTGCTCCTGATCAACCTGCTGGGGTCGTTCCTGCTCGGATATGTCTTCACCCGGATCGATGCGCGTTTTCCAAGTCTGATCGACATCGATCTTCCACCGGGATACGAGCCGGGGCGTCGACCGGCCCATCCGATCCTCGCCGCCGCGGTGATCGGTGGCTTGCTGGGCGCGTTCACCACCTATTCGAGTCTCTGTCTGGAAGTCATCCACCTCTGGGATGACGGCTCGCGGTGGTCGGCGGTGATGTTGATCGGTCTGTCGCTCGCGCTCGGCCCCGCGGCGATCGCGATCGGCGTCCGCGTCGGACATCGATCGCACCCCGCGGTTCGCGGACGTTGATGGCGTTCAAGCACCATTCGCGGAGCGTCGGTCGATGAATCTCCAGGACGCGGCACCGATCCGCCCCGCGAGTCGATTCAGGGCGGTGTCCAGCATCCGGCGATGCGTCCGGGTGTCGCAGCCGGGTTCCCACCAGGGTCCACGGACCAGAAGCACGTCGGCCCCGCGATCGAACTTCGGATCGATGCGGCCGAGAAATCGATCGCCGCGAAGCAGTGGAAGCGTGTAGTAGCCGAACCGGCGTCTGGCTTCGGGAACAAAGGCTTCGAAGCGGTAGTCGAAATCGAAGCGTCGCTTGATCCGCTTGCGGTCGCGGATCACCGGATCGAACGGACAGAGCGTGCGAATGGTCTCGTCCCAGGGAACGATCTTCGCCAGCCCGCGCGACGCGTCGGTGGCGTAGGCCGCTCGAGTCCGGCCGTCGAGATCCTCCAGGCGGACCGATTCGAGTTCACCGCGGGCGACCGCCGAATCACACCACGCTCGAGCGTCCGCGGTGGAGATCGAATTCCAGAATGCGGCCACTTCATTCGCGGTCGCCACGCCCAGCCGCTCGAGCGCGGTTCGAGAGGCCCATTCGATGTGCACGCGGGACGCGGGTCTTCGGCGGGCGTGGGGTTCGGGGTGGACCCGCTCGGTCAGGTCGTAGATCTTCTCGAATCGGTTTCGTCCGGCGATCGAGAGCCGACCGGTCCGCCAGAGATGTTCGAGCGCCGCCTTGCCGGGATGCCAGTTCCACCACCCGCCACCACCGTCCTCCGATCGTTCGTCCTCGAGATCCCGCCCTCGAAGCGGACCGCCGTCGCGAACCCGGGCGTGGATTCGCGCGAGCAACGGGGCCGGATCGCCGCCGAGGCGTTCATGCCACCACTCGTTTCGATCGATGCGATCGGCGTATCGGGCGAATCGAGGTTTCCAGTGCTCGAACCACCGGGTCGGAATCACGCTGGCATCGTGGGTCCAATGCTCGAACAGCGATCGTTCCTTCTCGAGCAGTTTCGAAAGGGTCTCGGGGCGATACGACTCGAGGCGAGTGTGGAGGATCAGGTGGTGGGCTCGTTCGAGCACGTTGATGGAGTCGACCTGGACGAACCCGAGTCGCTCGATCAGGCCCTGGACGGACGCCGGTCCCGACCGGATCGCGGGCGGCTTCGACAGCCCCTGGGCGGCGAGCAGGATCCGTCGACTCTCCCCAGCGGGGATCACGCGAGGATGACGAGTGGCGGACGACATCGGGGGAGGCTGCTCGGGGCGATTGTCGCCGTGACTTTCGGCGGCCTGAGGCCGGGAATACCCGACTCCGGGGTGAGATCCGGGGATCTGATCGACTCGGGGGGGCCGCCGGAGGGCGGGGGCCCTATCATGCCCGACTCGCCCCGGATCAGCCAACCGGCTGTTTTGGATTCTCGGCTTCGGCCGATTTCGATCCGGCTTCGACGAGCCTGAATTCGTCGCGGCCTCAAGTCTCTGGAGATGCTTCAAATCATGCGACGCGCGAAGATCAGTGTCATCGGCGCTGGAAACGTCGGTGCGACCTGTGCCCACTGGGCGGCCGCCAAGGAACTCGGTGACGTCGTTCTGCTCGACATTCCGGACAAGGAAGGCGTCGCACAGGGCAAGGCCCTCGATCTCTTCTGCTGCAGTCCGATGGAGCGTTTCGATGCGAACATCCATGGCACGGCCGACTACGCGGACACCGCCGACAGCGATGTCGTGATCGTGACCGCCGGTCTGCCCCGCAAGCCCGGCATGAGCCGGGACGATCTGATCGGTACGAACGTCAAGATCGTCCGGTCCGTCTCGGAGCAGGTCGCGAAGCACTCCCCGAATTCGATCATGATCCTGGTCTCGAATCCGCTCGACGCAATGGTCTACACGGCCTGGAAGTCGTCCGGCTTCCCCACGAACCAGATCGTCGGTCAGGCCGGCTGCCTCGACGTCGCCCGATATCGCGCCTTCCTGGCGATGAAGCTCGGGTGCTCGGTCGAGGACATCTCGGCACTCCTGCTGGGTGGCCACGGTGACGACATGGTCCCGCTTCCGCGATACACCTCGGTTCATGGTATTCCGGTGAGTCAGCTGCTCTCCGAGGCCGAGATCACCGAGTGCGTGGACCGTGCCAAGGTCGGCGGCGGTGAGATCGTGAAGCTGATGGGTACCAGCGCGTATTACGCGCCGGCGTCCGGGTCGGTCCAGATGGCCGAAGCAATCATCAAGGACAAGAAGCGGATCCTGCCCTGTGCCGCCTATTGCGACGCCGAATACGGCGTCGGTGGCTACTTCGTCGGGGTGCCCTGCATCCTCGGCAGCGGCGGGGTCGAGAAGGTCATCGAGATCGATCTCGACGCGACCGAACGACCGCTGATGGACGAGTCCATCAGCCACGTCAAGGATCTCGTCGGAACCGTCACCGAGATGTTCCCCGACCTCGCCTGAGGCCGGCGGACGGTGACCGAGCGGAATTCCGCGGGTCGTGGCGAGACCGCCACGGCCCGCGGTCTCGTCTCCGGCGTCGATATTCGACTTCCGGAGAGGATTTCGCCGATATCTGGACGTGCGATCTCCCCGTCCACTCTTCCGTCTCGACCCCGGCTGGCTCTTCGTGGCCGCCGGTCTGGCCATGCTCGTGGCGGTCGTGCTGGTTCCCCAGCAGCAGGCCCGACGGGAGGCCGAACTCGGACTGGCCCCGCTCCAGTTCGCGAAGGATCGACTGCTCGAGCGGCACGCCCGCTACGACCTCGCGATCTTCCAGCTCGACGAGCAGGAGCCCGCGGTCATGGACCGGCTGGTCCGGTCCAAACTGCATCTCCGGCCGCTCGACGCCGATCGCGGTGACGGGACGATCTACATCTCCAGCGCGATCGATCAGCCGGTTCCCGACTGGATCGATCGGCACCTGCAGGCCGACGCGCCGATGCCTCGAGCGCCGAGGACCACGGCGCTCGCGACGCTCGTCGGATCCGGGATTCGCCTCTGGGTGATCGGGGCGGCGACGTTCAGCATCTTCATCGGTCTGGTACTCGGCGGCGCCGGTGAGCCGGTCGCTCGTGAAGTGGCGAGACGTCTGCTCCGGATCCCATCCGGCGGTGCGGCCGAAGAGGCCGTCCAGCCTCATATCTTCGGCGATGACGAGGAGGAATCCGAGGAGGAATCCGAGGAGGAAGCAGCGGAGCAAGCGATCGCCGAGCCGGCGTCGGTCGTGGTCGCGGGCGTTGTGAGTTCGAACCCGATGACGGGGGCGGCCGTCATCGCCGATGAAGACGATCTTGAAGTCGCGGACGATGCGGCGTTCGACGACGAGGTCGACGAAAGCATGGATGACCAGGGCGAAAAAGCGATAGACGCAGAAGCCGGCTTCGAGGCAGACGACGAGGACGACTTCGAAGACGAGGAAGAGGACGAAGACGAAGCCAAGGCGAAGAAGAGGACGAGGACGAGGAACCAGACGACGAAGCTGAGGACGGTGACGACTTCGAGGACGACTTCGAAGACGAGGAAGATGAAGCCGACGTCGAAGAAGAAGAGGAAGTAGACGACGAAGCCGAGGAAGAGGACGAAGCCGAAGACGAAGAAGAAGCCGAAGCCGAAGCCGAAGCCGAAGACGAAGCCGAAGACGAAGAAGAGGACGAAGCCGAAGCCGAAGACGAAGAAGAGGACGAGGACGAGGAAGCAGACGACGAAGCCGAGGAAGAGGAAGAGGAAGCGGAACCAGGCGACGAAGCTGAGGACGGTGACGACTTCGAGGACGAGGAAGACGAAGCCGAATTCGAGGACGAAGACGAGCTCGAGACCGGCGTTGAAGAAGAGGATGGAGATTAAGACGCCGAGGAAGCGGACGAGGAAGAGCTAGAGGAAGAGGACGAGGACGAGGACGAGGAAGAGGACGAGGACGAGGAAGAGGACGAGGAAGAGGACGAGGAAGAGGACGAGGAAGAGGAAGAGGAAGA
>JAQWJM010000008.1:0-12215 GCA_029248335.1 Phycisphaerales bacterium | reverse complement strand
CGATCTCGCGATCGTCGGCAACGGCGCCGTCGCGATGTCGATCGCGATCGAACACCGTCGCCGGGTCCCGGACGCCCGGATCTCGGTGATCGGGCCCGAACGGCGTCCCGGTTCCGCGTCGCTCGCGGCGGGGATCATGCTGGCGTCGCATTCCGAGATCGAAGCGACCACCTTCCGACATGCCGCGGGCCGCGCGAAGTTCGATCTCATCCGGGCCGCCGTCGCGGACTGGCCCGGGTGGCTCGACGTGCTCGCCGCGATCGCCGGGCTCGAGCCTCCGAAGATCCGCGCGGGGACGGTGATCCTCGACAACCCGAACGTGAGCGGCTTCGATCCGCCCAACTTCGATGCGATCCTCGACGCACTCCGCCGCGACGGTTCGGATCACGAGCTCGTCGATCCCGCGGACATCCGCGGATACCGACCGACCCCCCACCTTCGGGCCACCCGTGGCGTCCGCGTTCCGAGCGACGGCGCCATCGACGCCTTCGCGGTGATGGAACTGCTCGACGAAGCCGCCGCCGCGCTCGGGATCGAACGAATCGACGGTCGCGCGGCGTCGGTGCGTGACGGAATCGTGCATTGCGATCGAGGACGAGTCGTGCACGCGGAACGCATCGTCGTCGCCGCGGGTGCCGCCAGCGACGGTCTGCTTCGTGGGATCCCCGAACTCGACGGTCGCGTCCCGCGCATTCTCCACGGGACCGGGGTCGGTCTTCGGTGTCGCGCGACGCCCGGCCTGACCACCCCCGATGAAGTGCTCAGGACCCCCAACCGTGGCGCGGGGCTCGGCGTCTATCACGTGCCGTTCGGATCCGATCGCTTCTACCTCGGCGCGACCAACGTGGTGTCCGTCGAACCGCGCGAACACGCCCGACTCGGATCGCTCCATCTCGTCCTGCAATCCGCGATGGACGAGATCTCCTCGGAGCTTCGACACGCCGAGTGTCGGATGGTGACCGGACATCGACCGATCGGCGCCGACGGATTTCCGTTGCTCGGTCGGACGAGCGTGCCGGGACTGTGGATCGCGACCGGAACCCGACGCGACGGCGTGACCGCCGCCCCCGAGATCGCCCGCCGCTTCGTGAACGAACTCCTCGGAATGGACGACGGCCTGCCCGCGTGCCTGTCACCCGAGCGGAGGCCGATCACGGTGCTCGACCGCGACCAGGGCATCGACGTGGCGGTGCGAAGTCGCCTGATCGGGCCCGGATCGAGCACCGGGGTTCCGGCCGGACGCCTCGAAGACGAAGTCCGTCGCCAGGTCGTCCGTCTGTACGATCGCGCCGGCCTCGATGTCGGGGTGCCCGCGGAACTGCTCGACCTTTATGCCGACGGAAGACTCGATGCGTCGAGGCTCGTCGCCTCGACGAACGTCGATTGAAGACCGGGAGTCAAGACATGTCCGACCCGAAGAAACAGATCTGGCTCCTCCGACACGCCGCGACCGAATGGTCGAAGAACGGCCGCCACACCGGAGTCACCGATCTCCCCCTGCTCCCCGAAGGCGAGGACGTGGCCCGACGCCTTCGACCCGTCGTCGACGCCCACCACTTCGACCTCGTCCTCTGCAGCCCGCTCCAGCGAGCTCGTCGAACCGCGGAATTGCTCGGCCTCGCCGATGGTGCGGTGATCGACGCCGATCTCCATGAATGGAACTACGGCGACTACGAAGGCATCACCACGAAGGTGATCCGCGAAACGGTCCCCGGCTGGACGGTGTGGTCGCATCCCTGTCCGAACGGCGAGACCGGGGCGGAGGTGGCGACGCGAGCGGAACGCGTGATCGACCGGGCCCTCGCCGTGACCGGTGACGTCGCCCTGGTCGCCCACGGTCACTACCTGCGGGTGCTCGCCGCGACCTGGCTGGGACTGCCGCCCGAGGACGGTCGCCTGTTCGACCTCGGCACCGGGACCTACTGCGTGCTCGGCTTCGAGCACGAGTACCGCACCGTGATCCGGTGGAACGCGCCGGGTCCGGAGGAAACGTCGTGAACCGGACCATCGAGGTCACGGGGCACCGACGCGGGCTGCACGAGATCACCTCGATGGTCGCGGACGTCGTCCGGGACGCCGGGCTCGAGGAAGCCCTCTGCACGGTGTTCGTGAAACACACTTCCGCCGGAGTCTGCATCCAGGAGAACGCGGATCCGTCCGCCCGCCGCGACATGGAGGCGTGGTTGGACCGCGTCGCCCCCGAAGACGAGCCGTGGTACACGCACGTCGACGAAGGTCCCGACGACATGCCCAGCCACCTGAAGGCGATCCTGACCGGGACCGCGGTGTCGATTCCGGTCGTCGACGGGCGGCTCGCGCTGGGTACCTGGCAAGGCGTCCATCTCTGCGAGTTCCGCGATCGTCCGTCGACCCGGCGGATCGTCGTCATGGTGCGGTGAGTCCTGCGCGGTTCGGTCGACGTGCGACCGATGGCGACGGATGGTGACGACTTCGTCATACTTCACCGCATGCCCGAGACCCACGACATGCCGGCCAAGGCCCTGGTGCGATTCGACCCGCCGATCGCGACCATCGCCCTGAACGATCCGGATCGACGCAACGCCCTGTCCCACGAACTCTTCGACGATCTCGAGCACTGCCTCGCCGAGGCGGAGCGAGCGGCCGATTCGGAATCCTGCCACGTCCTGCGGATCCGCGGCGAAGGCCCGGCGTTCTGCGCGGGCTTCGATCTCGGCGCGATGGCCGACGGCGCCCTGACTTCGTTTCTCGAACGCCTCGGCGCGATCTGCCGGCGACTTCGCCACCTCGATGCGGTGGTGGTCGCCGAAGTCCACGGGCCGGCGCTCGCCGGTGGCTGCGCCCTGGTCTCGGCGTGCGACATCGTTCATGCCGGTCCGGACGCCGCGTTCGGATACCCGGTCCATCGCCTCGGCATCTCGCCCGCGGTGAGTCTCGCGACGCTCGTCCCCGGCACCTCGCCGGGCGCCGCGCGGGCCCTCACCCTGTCCGGCGAATTCCTCGATGCCGACGCCGCGGTCGAGGTCGGACTCGCCGCCGCCGCGCACCCGGATCGCGGCGCCCTCGAAGAGGCCGTCACGACCTTGTGCGATCGGCTCGCCGCGATGGACGCCACGACGCTCCGCGCAACGAAGCGATTCCAGAACGAACTTGACGGCACCATCGACCCGGACGTCTTCGCGAGATCGCTCGCGGCCAGCCTCGCGACGGCGGAATCCGGGGAGTTCCGGGCCAGGATCGACGCGGTGATGGCGAAGAAGCGGGCGGCCGAAGATCGTGGCTGATGCAGGCGTGCGGTCGAGATCCACTCGAACCGGCCTGAATCTGGGATGATCCCGTCCGGTTCGGGGCAACGGGTCTCGACGCTCGACGGGCGATGAAGAACACCGGATGGCACGGCGCCGCACCTGGAATCCGATCAAGATCGTTCGTCGCCGGCTGCAGCGCATCGAGCGTCAGTCCGCGACACGAAGTCGAACCCCGTGGGCGCGGGCGATCGACTGGTGTCTCCTGCTCTCGCTTCCCCTGGGATGCGTGCTCGCATTCGTCCTGGACGCCAACGTCTCCCGAGTCTCCACCGAAACCCTCGCGACGGTCCGACTGGGCCGGGACGATCGCGGAACCCCGCTTCGGGGCGTGATCGTCCGTGAAGATCCCGTCCGGGTTCCGTGGCCGTTCGGAAGTCCGCTCGCGACGGTCGAGATCCGCCGTCGGACCATCGAGCACGGCTGGCCCTTCGCGAGCCGGACCACGCTGGCGCCGCTGGAACTCCCCACGGTGCCGCTCGCCGATCCCGACGTGGTCGTCGACCTCGCCGGCCCCGACGCGTCGATCGGCCTGTCCGCGCTCCGTGACGCCACGAACGTCGACCTCTTCGACGGACTCGACGTCTCGATGGACGTGATGATCTCCGAGCGACGCCCCGATCTGGTCGACGACGTGCGATCACGTACGACCAGCACGACGCGTTCCTGGTCCGCGACGCTCGCCGCCGCCGCGACGCTCTGGCTGCTGCTCTTCGTGTCCAGCATCGTCTTGATCCGGACGATCCAGTTCGGAACCTGGGGCGTGCGGCGGGTGCGGCGTCGACGCATGGTCGGAAAGCTGCGGGATGGCCGGTGTCCGTTCTGTGGATACGACCTGAGCGGTGTCCGCTTTCCGAAGAAGTGCAGCGAATGCGGACGGCGGATCTGGGGCTGAAACGGATTCGTCCGCGACCCGTTCCCACCGTCGATCGCTTGCCTCCGGCGGTGGAAGTCGATCCAATGGCCGCCATGAACACCATCGCACTCGATACCGAACTCGTCACCCTCACCACCGACGGCGCCGTCGCGACGCTCACCCTCAACCGGCCCGACGCCCGGAACGCCCTCTCGCTCGAAATGATCGCGGCGATGGAAGAGGCCCTCGGGAAGATCGAATCGGGGCTCGACGACATCCGGGTGATGGTGCTCGCCGGCGCGGGCAAGGGCTTCTGCGCCGGCATGGACCTCAAGGCGGTGCAGGACGATCCGATCCTGATGGGCGACATGCTTCGTCGACTCGCCGCGGTCAGCCGACGGATCCGCCGACTGGACGTCCCGACCATCGCCCGCGTGCAGGGCGCCGCGATCGGCGGCGGATGCGGATTGATGGTGGTCTGCGACTTCTCCTTCACCCACCCCGAGGCGAAGCTCGGCTACCCCGAGGTCGACCTCGGGATCTGCCCCGCGGTCGTCGCACCCTTCCTCGTGAAGCGGATCGGCGCCGGCCGGGCGCGAGCGATGCTCCTCGCGGGCGGCACCATGGGCGGTGAAGCCGGATTCGACGCCGGGCTCGCGACGCACCTGGTGCCGATGGACGAACTCGAATCCGCGACCACCGCGTTCGCGGAACGCCTTACCAAGGGCGGTCCCGAAGCGATCGCCGCGACGAAGCAGTGGCTCAACGAACTCGACGGCTCGCTCGACGACGCCCAGCTTTCGAAGGGCGCGGAGATCTCCGCCGAACTCATCCAGACCGAAGACGCCCAGGCCCGGCTGCGGACGCTCTTCAAGCGATGATCACTCGACGTCGAAGCCGCCGGATCGCGGCCATCGCCCTCCCCGTGGTCCTGATCGGGCTGCCGGTCGGCCTGATCATCTCCGCGTGCGCGACGGCCCGTCCGGCGCTTCGCCACCATGCGGCGATCCCGCCCGAGAGGATCACACCCGCCGCGGCCGACGATGCATTCACGGTGATCTTCATCGGCGACCCCGAGGCCCGCATGCGGGGGAACACCGCGGCCGAACTCGGTGAATACGTCCAACGACTGCTGGCGTTGGGGGACACGCGTCACGAGTGGTTCCGGATCGGTGACGGTCGAACCCACGAGATCGATCCGGCGCTCGTGATCATCGGCGGCGACATCAGCCGGGACCGCCAGACCTCGATCGAACTCGACCTGCCGATCTGGGAGCCGTTCTTCGCCGCCGGAATTCCGGTGCTGGCGGGGTTCGGAAACCACGACTGGGAACCCGAATCCTGGGGCGACAGTCCGAGCTATTCGCTGGCGGGCCATCGATCGAACGAGTCGACCACCGCCTTCACCCGCGAGACCTACCGCCGATCCGCCGAAATCGAACCGGATCTCGCCTATCGCGAGGTCGGGCCGACCGCCGACCACGGACCGGTCACCTTCCACGCGACCTACCGCGGTGTGGACATCGTCAACTTCAACACGTTCCTCTACCAGCCTTCCTACGAATACCCCGACGGCTGGCCGATCACCTGCAACCTTCTCGGCGGCGGCGCCGGTTGCCAGACCTTCGTGAGCGCCGTGCCGCAGATCGAGGCGATGGAGTCCCTGCTCGCGGAAGGCGCCTCGCGACCCGCGATCTTCGTTCAGCACTATCCCCTGAGCACGAGCGACGGCTGGTGGGACGACTACGACACCACCGACACCACCCTGGCGATGCGGAAGCAGCGTCTCCTCGACATGATCGCCCGACGCGACGAAGCGGTCTTCCTCGCCGGGCACAACCACCGATCCAGCCAGCGACGCTGGCCGGTCGGCGACCGGGTGGTCGCCGAACACGTCGCCCCCTACTTCGGGAATCGCGGTGGCGTGCTCGCGGTCCTCGCCTCACCAAGCCGCGGCATCCTCGAAGTGCGGACGTTGGAACTCCCTGCGGTCCCGACATCCAATCCCGGGTGACCGATTCGATTCAAGCCATCGCCGCCATCCTCCGACTTGATTTCACGTCTGATAACCGGGGTCGAAGCCTCGAATCGAGGATCCGGCATCTTCACCCCACCCGTGCAGGCACCGGCGAATCTCACACACCTCGATTTCTCATCGATGTCGAGCCACATTCAGGTTCCGAAAGGTGTTTTAGGACTTTGTAACGGCAGGTTTCGACGATAAACAGACATCGACATCGGCTATCATGACGAACGCGTTACATCCGGTGCCTGACACCGTCAAGACTCGACGCCCGTCCCCTCCTTCGACCGCGCTCCATCCGCCCTCCGCCGGAACCCACCGCCCGCATTCCGCAGGTGGCCACGGGATCATCGCCGACATGACCACCACCGAAACCATCCTGCCCGTCGACCGCACCGAGGACGGCATCACCGTCCTCCGCCTGATCCCGAATCCCGCCAAGCCGCGAGGCGGCGTGGTCGTGCTGGATGCCTGGCTGCTGGATGCGATCGACGCCACCATGACCGAGATCGCCGACGGACCGACGCCCACCGGGTTCGTCCTCGCGAGCGACAGCGAACGCGTGTTCGTGGCCGGTGCCGATCTCGCGGAGATCGACGCCCTCGACGACGAGGCGCTGCTCGCGTATCTCGAGAAGGGCGCCGCCGCCTATCAGCGAATCGCCTCCCTGGCCTGCCCCACCGTCGCCGCGATCAACGGTGCGACCCTCGGCGGTGGCCTCGAGATCGCGATGCACTGTGACGCCCTCGTGGGGACCGTGGTCGGCACCGACGAGAAGCCATGGCGGATCGGACTGCCCGAAGCCGGACTCGGCCTCTGCCCCGGCTGGGGCGGCACCCAGATGCTGCCGGCGCGGATCGACCCCTCGGTCGCGATCCAGTCGACCGCCACGGGTCGGACCTTCAAGTCGACGGAGGCCCCCGAAGGACTGCTCGACCTGATGGTTCCCGCCCGGGACCTTCGAACCGCCGCGTACACCTGGATCCGGGAGCATGGTGGTGCCGAGCAGGACCGGATCGCACACGCCGCACCCCGATCCATCAACGACTCCAATCGCGAATCGATCGCGGGCGGACTCGAGTCCGCGATCGCCGCCACCGAGACCGACGATGCCTCCGGCGCCGTCTTCGAAGCCATCCGCGTCGGACTCGCCGACGGATGGACCGAGGCGCTCGCCGCCGAGCGACGACTGCTGACCGGACTCCGACACACTGAAGCCGCGCGAACGCGGCTCGAGGCCTTCCTCTCGAAGGCCTGAACCGATCTCTTCCGGAACTCCGCCAGCACCGGCGGTGCTTCCCTTCGACCCCACGCCTCGGCGGCGTCCACCCGGATCCGTCGACGCCCAAGCCCGACCTGGAGTGAACACGATGGCCTCTCCCGACCTTGCCAAGGACCTCAAGAACGTCTCCGAACGCGATCGCAAGCAGATCGAACAGGCTCAGGAGATGTTCGGCGCCGATCCCGAGATGATGGGATTCGTCAAGAACATGTTCTGGGGCAACTTCCGGGAGAACCTGGTCTTCCCGTATCCCGAAGTGTCGGCGGAAGAGACCGCGAAGTGCGACCAGCTGCTCGCGGCGCTCGACGAGTACATGAAGAACGAGCATCCGGCGATCGAGATCGACCGGGAGCAGGAGATCCCCCAGTGGGCGATCACCCGACTCTTCGACATCGGCGTCCTCGGGATGACGATCCCCACCGAGTTCGGCGGACTCGGACTCGGCATCACCAGCTACAACCGGGTCCTCGAACGAATCGGGCGATCCTGCGGATCGACCGCGGTCCTCGTGTCCGCCCACCAGTCGATCGGCTGCAAGGCGCTGATGCTCTTCGGCAACGAGGAACAGAAGGCCCGGTTCCTCCCCCGGATGGCGAAGGACACGCTCAGCGCCTTCTGCCTCTCCGAACCGAACGTCGGCTGCGATGCCGGCGGGCAGGAGACCCGGTGCGAACTGAGCGAGGACGGCACCCACTACATCCTCAACGGCGAGAAGAAGTGGGCGACCTCCGGTGCCCTCTCGGGCCTCTTCACGGTGATGGCGAAGCACCGCATCGTCGATCCGAAGACCGGCGACACCAAGGACAAGGTGACCGCGCTGATCTGCACGCCGGACATGGACGGCGTCGACATCTACAGTCGCAACCGCTCCAAGTGCGGCATCCGCGGCACCTGGCAGGCCCGGGTCCGACTCAAGGACGTCAAGGTGCCGGTCGAGAATCTCCTTCACAAGGAGGGCCGCGGACTGAACGTCGCGCTGACCTGCCTCAACTACGGCCGGTGCACGCTCTCCGCCGGCATGGTCGGCGCCGCCCGCTTCAGCCTCGAACAGGGTGCGAAGTGGGCGAAGTACCGGTATCAGTTCGACCGTTCGCTCGGTGATTTCGAACTCGTGCAGCGCAAGCTCGCCGACATGGCGGCCTGGGTCTACGCGATGGACTCGATGCTCTACATGACCACCGGCTTCCTCGATCGACACGACGAGGACATCATGCTCGAGACCGCGATGTGCAAGGTCTTCTGCTCCGAGTGGGGATACCGGACCGTGAACGAATGCCTGCAGATCATGGGCGGCGAGTCGTACATGACCGAGAACCGCGTCGAGCGGATGTGGCGGGACAGCCGGATCAACACCATCGTCGAGGGTGCGAACGAGGTGATGCACTCCTTCGTCTTCGCCTACGGCTCCAAGCAGCTCGGCGAGTGGATGCTCTCGGTCAAGAACAACCCGACCCGCAACGTCGGCGCCGGACTCCGCATCGCCTCGCAGCTCTTCCTCGGGATCCGACCCGCCGCGCCGCGGGCCGGGAAGGCCCACGACCGGATCATCCACCTCGTCGAGGAATGCATGCTCCGGATCAGGGAGTTCAGTCACCAGGTGAAGATGATGTTCAAGGAGCACGAGGAGTCGCTGATCACGAATCAGTTCATCCAGGAGCGGCTCTCGCTCGGCGCGCTGTGGATCCACGCGATGCTCTGCTCGCTCTCCAAGTGCGATTCGAACCTGAGGAAGGGCCTCGACGGCGCTGCGCTCGAGCACGAGATGAAGATCATCGAACATCTCTGCGCCCATGGGAACGCCGCCTTCGCCGACGCGATGCGAAGCCTCCGGATGAACGACGACGCGACGACCCGTCGCGCCGGCCTCAGCGTCCTCGCGTGGATCGATCAGTACGCCACCGAGGACTATGCGACTCCGGAGACCAGTCCCGTCGCGGACGCGAGGGGTCGCGACGGACACGGCTTCCACGCCGATCAGAACCAGATCCAGCAGTTCGGCGAAGGATCGGTGTTCAGCGGCGAGAAGGTCTGAGGGACGAAGTCACGGCCGGTCCGGCCATCAGGAGATCACAGCGATGAAGCTTCTTCAGAACATGACCGTCATGGGCCACGAACGGGTGGCCTTCCATCAGGATCCCGAGAGCGGACTTCGCGCCGTCATCGCCATCCACGACACCACGTTGGGGAACGCCCTCGGTGGAACCCGTCGTTGGTGCTACGCCAGCGAGGCGGATGGGATCATGGACGTCCTCCGGCTCTCGGAGGGCATGACCTACAAGGCCGCCGCCGCGGACCTCGCGATGGGCGGCGCGAAGAGCGTCATCCTGCTCGACACGCCTGGACAGGAACCCACCGAGGCACAGGCCCGGGCGATGGGCCGCTTCGTCGAGACGATGCAGGGCGCCTACATCGCGGCCGAGGACGTCGGTGTCAGTCCGCAGTTCTGCGCGTGGATGCGGGACGAGACCGCCCACGTCATGGGCGACGAGGACAACGGCGGCGACCCGTCGCCGTTCACCAGCCTCGGCTGTTTCAACGCGATGAAGGCGTGCCTTTCCTTCGCCGGACGTCCGGTCGACTTCCACGGTGTCACGGTCGGCATCCAGGGACTCGGCGCGACCGGGTTCAAACTGGCCAGATTCGTTCGCGAGGCGGGTGGCGAAGTCGTCGCGACCGAGGTCAACCCGCACGCGATCCGACAGGCGCAGGATGAGCTCGGGGTGCGGGTGCTTGGTGACGACGAAGACCTCTTCACCATGCCCGAGATCGACATTCTCGCACCGTGCGCCCTCGGTGCGGTCCTCCACGCGAAGAACATCGAGACCCTTTCAGCCCCGATCGTCTGCGGCACCGCGAACAACATTCTCGCCGAGCCGGAAGCCGACGGACAGATTCTGAAGGATCGGGGCATCGTCTACGCACCCGACTTCGTGGCGAACGCCGGAGGCGTGATCCGTCTCGCGGGACTCTATCTCGGGTTGACCGAGGCACAGGTCGACGAGAAGGTCGAACGCATCGAGGAGACGACCCTCGAAGTACTCCGACGCACCGCGAGTCACGCGAGCGCCTACGACGCGGCCGTCGCCTACGCCCGGGAGCGGATCGATGCCGGAAAGGCTCGGCAGGCCGTCTGAGCGACTCCACATTCCGAACAGCTCGAAACGACCTCCGTCCTCGACGGGGGTCGTTTCGCATCCGGGACGATCATCCGCCGCCCCGTTCCGGTCTTCGATCGAGCCCGAAGCCCATTCGAACCAGCACGGCGAGCGCCTTGAGATCGAGTCCGCCGAATCCTCGCCGAAGAAGATCCTTCACCACCGCCAATCGATCCCCGGCGTGCCATCGCTCGCGTGCCGCACGGCGACCGGCGGATCGAGATCGCTTGCGAAAGTCGCGGCCGATCTCCCCGAGTGATTTCGAATTGAACCACGCTCCGAGCATCAGATCCGCCCGCTCCCGGCAGGACCACGCGCGAGCGCCGTTCGCGGAGATGCTTGAACCCGTGATTCGATAATCGCCACCACACCAGTCGGCGTGCCGACACTCCGCGAGATGAATCAGCCGGACGAACATTTCGTAGTCCTGATTGTTCGTGAGTTCAGGACGAAATCGACCGCCGTGGTGGTCGAGCAGATCGAGCGCCGCGACTCGGACGATGGAAAAACTCGGAAGCACGGCGCCGGTGTTGTGGAGGTACCAATCGAGGTCGATCTCCGCCGATACGACCGGATCGGCCGGGTCGGGTTCCTCGACACCACGAGGCGAGCCGTCATTCCAGTTTCGATACGATGAACAAGCGAGCATCATGTTCGGGTGCGTCTGCAACAGACCGTCCATGGTCCCGAGGAATTCAGCAGACGGAAGATCATCGTCATCGAGAAACCAGATGGCATCGACTTCATGTCGATCGGTCATCCACGCCGCACCGACATTCCGTGGCGTCGCCGGACCTCCGGAGTTCTCGGGAAGCACGATCACGCCGGGGTTCACCCTGTGTTCGGTGACGACGGATTCGAGTTCGGGATCAGGGCCGTCGATCACCACTACCACCGAGATCGGTGAATGGGACTGCGCCGCGACGGCATCGAGCGTCGCGACGATCGTGGTCGCGGCCTTGTATGCCGGAATCACGATGCCGAATCTGATCGATCCCGACCTTCCCGCCTCTCCGTGCATGTCGGAAGATCGACGGATTCCGTCTCGCGCACCAGGGAATAAGGACACGTCAACACCCTCTCAATCGCGAACGCCAAAGTAAAACCTTACTTACCCGACGGTGTTCTTGTGACGTTGGATCCGATCGTTCTCAGGCACGAGCCGACGGGCGTTCAAAGCCGAGACTCAGGCTGACAAGGACGACCATTGCCTTGAAATCGAGTCCGACGATTCCTCGCCAAAGGAGACTCTTCGCCGCCGTCATTCGATCTCCCGAGTGCCATCGCTCTCGTGCAGCCCTTCGGGCCGCCGATCGCGATCGCCTGCGGAAGGTCTGGCATATCTTCGGGTTTGACTTCGAATCGAACCAGTCGGCGAGTATCAGATCCGTCTGCATCCGACACGACCATGCCCGCGCAGTGTCGGCAGAGAGGCTGGAAGCGCGAATTCGATAGTCGCCACCACACCAGTCGACCCGCCTCGACTCGACGAGGTGAAGCAACCGCACGAAGACCTCGTAGTCCTGGTTGTGCGTGAGCACGGGGTTGAATCGACCGCCATGATCATCGAGCAATCGGAGCGCCTCCACTCGGATGACCGAGAAACTCGGAAGCA
>JAQWJM010000003.1:0-21949 GCA_029248335.1 Phycisphaerales bacterium | reverse complement strand
GTGGCACTCGCGGGGCTCGTCGCGGTCCTCGGATGCGAGGAGCCTGCGGACGACGACTTCGAACCGGTCGTCGACGGCACCCCGAAATCCACCCTCGGCAAGGCGAAGGGATTCTCCGAGGACACCATCGCGGACATGCAGAAACGCCAGGAGGCGATCGGTCGCCAGGCCGACACCGTCTTCGATGACGCCGCGGCCCGCGAACTCGAGGAGTCCGGCGACTTCCCCGACGGCGGTCGATGACCTCGAGGATTTTCGGCGCGGGCTTCAACTCTCGGGGCTTCAACCTTCAGGGCTTCAACCCTCGAGGCTTCAACCCTCCGGGCTTCAACCGAGCCGGTCGGGATTCAGATCAAGCAGGTCCTCGGTGACGAAGAGACCGTCCTTCCGGATCGTCTCGTCGTCGAAGCGGATCTCGCCGCCACCGAAATCGGGTCGCTGGATGCAGACGAGGTCCCAGTGGATCTCGCTCCGATTTCCGTTGTCGGCCTCGTCGTAGGCCTGCCCCGGCGTGAAGTGGAAGCTGCCGGCGATCTTCTCGTCGAACAGGATGTCCTTCATCGGCTGAAGGATGTGCGGGTGGAAGCCGATCGCGAACTCGCCGATGAACCGGGCGCCTTCGTCGGCATCGAAGATCTCCTCGAGTCGGTCGCCGCCGACGGTCGCCGAGGATTCGACGATCCGCCCCTTCTCGAAGACCAGGCGGACGTTCTCGAACGGAACGCCGTGGTAGATGGTGGCGGTGTTGTAGGCGACCACGCCTTCGATGGAGTCCCGGACCGGCGCGGTGAACACCTCGCCGTCGGGGATGTTCATCTCGCCGCAGCAGGCCACCGCGGGGATGTCCTTGATCGAGAAGCGGAGATCGGTGTCGCCCGGCCCCACGATGTGCACGCGATCGGTCCGGTTCATGCGGTCGACCAGCGCGGTGGCCGCGGTCGACATCCGGCCGTAGTCGAGACAGCACACCCGGAAGTAGAAGTCCTCGAACTCGTCGGTGCTCATGCCGGCGAGCTGGGCCATCGACGGCGTGGGCCACCGAAGCACGCACCACTTGGTGCGCTTCACCCGTTCCTCGAAGTGGACGGGCTTCTGGTAGTTCCGGCCGAAGAGGCTCATCGACGCTTCGTCGACCGACGCCATCTCGCTCGCGTTCTCGCCGCCCCGGACGCCGATGTACGCGTCCATCGCCTTCATCCGGTGGGCGTCGATGTCCGCCCAGGCGTCGATCTGGGCCTCGTCGGCACCGTCGACCAGGGTCCGCAGCAACCGGGTCGACCGCAACGCGGCGTGGGGATGGGCGCCTCGGGCCCGGGCCGCCTCGACCACCGCCGCGACGAACGCGTCGGGGGCGTCGAAGGACTCCACCAGCAGGTGCTCGCCGGGGGTCAGTCGGGTGGAGTGGGAGACGAGGAGTTCCGCCAGTCGGTCGAATCGAGGGTCGTGCATGGGATCTCGGGTGGTTGGAGTCGAACTTCCCCGGCGAACGGGGTGGGTGTCGGATGAATCATCGTCGGTCAACGACCGGCGAGGAGTCGAAGGAAATCGGCGGGACGAAGCACATCGAATCGATCGACCACGAGATCGGCGTGGTCGAGTTCCGCGGCGGTCCGGCCGGTGGAGACGATCCCGATCGAGGACATGCCGGCGGCCTTCGCCGCGTCGATTCCGGCACCGGCGTCCTCCATCACCACGCACTGCGCGGGCGATGCGCCGAGTCGTTCGGCGGCGAGGAGGAAGACTTCGGGGTCCGGCTTGCCGTGGACCACCTCGCCGCCGCACACGGAGGCGTCGATGAGATCCGCGATCCCGAGTCGATCGGCCGCGAGTTCGAGATTCTCGCGCGGCGCGCTGGTGCCGATCGCCACCGCGAAGTCCCGTTCACGGAGGCCGGCGATGAGTTCGGGGACGCCCGGCATCGCCGGGAAGGTCCGGTCGAGTTCCGTTCGGAAGTCGGTCTCCTTCGCCTCCGCGACGCGTTCGATCGTGGCGTCATCCGGATCCG
The DNA here is from genome assembly GCA_029248335.1 of Phycisphaerales bacterium. Taxonomy (GTDB): domain Bacteria; phylum Planctomycetota; class Phycisphaerae; order Phycisphaerales; family SM1A02; genus UBA12014. The sequence goes on along the minus strand of JAQWJM010000003.1, from coordinate 19,944 downwards.
GTCGGCCTGCATCCGCCCAGAAGCGACGGATGATGGCCGGATTGGTCCGTCCGAAACTCCAGGCGAACATGGCCGGCGTCAACTCGATGTCGTTCGCGGCGCACGCCGTCCGCCACGCGGCGTGATGCGCGTCGTAGGTGTCGATCAGGGTGCCGTCGAGGTCGAAGATCGCGGCGCGGGTGGGGTCGGGCATGGTGTCCTTCGAATGGGCCTCAGGCCCGGAAGCCGGCCGCGATCTCGCCGATCGTCGCGATCGCGCGATGGATGCCGTCGGCATCCACGTCGAGGTGGGTGACCATGCGGACCCGCGTCGGATCGAAGGCGTAGGCGGCCACACCCGCCTCGGTCATCCGCGTGGCGAACGCCTCGGCGGTCGCGAGGGCCGGTTCGACGTCGAAGAAGACGATGTTCGTTCGAACGCCGCCGACCGGATTCTCACTGACGAGTCCGTCCACGGCGTCGACGCCTTCGGCCAGCAGCCCGGCGTGTTCGTGATCGGTCGCCAGCCGGTCGAAGTGATGATCGAGGGCATGGATCGCGGCCGCGGCGAGCATGCCGGACTGACGCATGCCGCCACCGAACATCTTCCGGAAGCGACGCGCTCGCAGGATGAGATCGGCGGGCCCGACCAGTGCGCTTCCGACCGGAGCACCGAGCCCCTTGGAGAAACAGACGTTGATGGTGTCGGCCGGTCGGGCGAATTCGGCGAGCGTGTATCCGCCCGCCACGCAGGCGTTGAAGAGCCTGGCGCCGTCGACGTGGACGTGGAGGTCGTGGTCCCGTCCGACGGCGGCGACGGCTTCGAATCCGTCGAGGGTCCACACCGAGCCGCCGCCCCGGTTGTGGCTGTTCTCGATCGCGACCATGCGGGTCCGAGGATGATGGACGTCCAGATGGCGGATCGCCTCGGCGACCGCGGACGCATCGTGGATCCCGCAGACGCCGTCGATGCCGCGGACCATGCAGCCGGAGAGTGCGGCCGGTCCACCGGTCTCGTAGTGGATGATGTGATTGTCGTGGTGCGCGACGATCTCGTCACCACCTTCGCACACGCTGCGGATCGCCAGCTGGTTGGCCATGGTTCCGGAAGGCGTGAAGAGCGCGGCCTCCTTGCCGAGCATGTCGGCGATCCGCCGTTCGAGGCGCATGACCGTCGGTTCGTCGCCGAGCACGTCGTCGCCGAGGGGGGCGGACCGCATCGCGTCCCACATCGCCGCCGTCGGTCGGGTGACGGTGTCGCTTCGCAGATCGACTTCGTAGGTGCTCACGGGTTGCCGCCATCGCTTTTCGGTGCCGGTGCCGGTGTCGATTCCGGCACGGGGGTGCCACTGGACTCGACCGCCTTCCGGACCGCCTCGTCGGAGGCGGGGGCCGAGGTGGACGCGGCGGGGCTTTCCGGCGTCGATGCGGTGGACTTCTCTGGTTTGGACTCGATCACGGTCGTGTTGCTCGTCCGGGTCAGGTTGGTCGGGTTGGCGGCATCCGAGTCGTCCAGCGTGCCGCTCACGATCGATGCGGAACGGCCGGTGGCGAAGTCGCCGATCAGGGTGACGAAGAGTGCGTCCATCGCCGACTGGACCGGTGGCGAGATGCCGACCATGTTCTCCGCGGTCAGCGAACACTCCCCGGAGGACTGCCAGGCCATGCCTCGGCTGGTCGCGTCCCAGATCTGCAGCGTTCCCTCCATCGAGATCCAACCGGTGCGGATGAACGTCAGCCCGGTGAAGGTGAACCGACCCGCATTGTCCGTCGACACCCCGGTGACCTGTGGAAAGATCAGGTACCTCACACCGAGGCTTTCCGCGATCTTGGCGGCGAGGTCGGGATCGGGATAGTTCGACTCCTGATGGCTCTTGAGGAGCGCGCGAAGTTCGTCCAGAAGCCCCTCGTCGACGCAATGGTCGGCCACCTTGTAGTGCCGGAGCACGTTGATCGGATCGGGGTCGGGTTCCGCGGTGAAGGAGAACCGCTGCGGTTGATATTCGCGTTGCAGCGCCAGGTCGATCGCCATGTCCGCGGCGACACCGCGGCCGATGTTGGTGCCGGTCATGATGGCCGGGAGCATCGCACAGCGGGGGGGGGTCGCCGTGAGCAGATCGAAGCGATCGTCGATTTCGAGATAGGTCTCGGCGCGGGTGGTCACGCCGATCTCGACGGACTGGCTTGCACAGCCTCCGGCGGCGGTCGCGAACAGGATCATCACGACCGAAAGCGTGGTTCTGATGGTGGGATTCATGATGGAAAGGAGCATATACGCTCCCCTGATCAGGGGTCCCGGGTCGTTGCGCTCGCCTGAGCGAGAACCGGTACCAGCGTCATTCCACCGGCGGCTTCCACCCGGAGTTCGTAGGACTCCCCCGGTCGCATCGGCTTGTAGACCGCTTCGCCCTGCGCGACTCGGATTCCCGCTTCATCGGCGGCCTCGGGATCCGAGGCGAGCGTCCAGAATCGCTTCCAGATCGCCTGCTCGAAGCGAGCCTCGTCGGAGCCCGCGTAGCCGTCGGGAACACCGCCCGGCGTGTCGATCGGAATCCCGTCCCGGGGCGGCATCCGGTCGGAGTAGATCCTGCGGAGCAGCACCAGCGTTCGATCCCGGAACGGGTCGTCCGCGGATGCCACCGATTCCGCGGGGAATCTCGCGGTCCAGGCGTCGACGTAGATCACGTCGCCGGGGACATCCATTTCACGGCGGGCGATTTCCCGCCCCGCGTCGTCGAGTTCGATGAAAAGGAGGCTCGTCCTCGGGCCTTCTCCGTCCGGATCCTCGAATCGTTCGACCACCTCCAGCCGGGCGATCCGCCGGTCGCGTCCCAGCCGGGCGATCGCGGCGTCCCGGCGGGCGATTTCGGCCACCATCCGGGTCTCGATCGCGGCGATCTCGGCTCGGAGCCGGCGTTCGCGGTCCATGGTCCACCAGGTCAATCCGGCGATCAGCATGCCACCGATGACGACCACGACGACGGTGATCCGGACCAGGGCCCCGATCAGGGCCGATGTGAGGGGAATGCGGGGGGATGACGCCATGACCTTTCTTCTATCGGCCGTAAAGCTCCAGTCACGCGCGAAAAGTGCCGATATCGGACGCATGGATTGGTTGTTTTCCTCGGTGTGTCGGAAGGCCCTCCTCGGCTGCCTGACGCTGCTCGCGATGTCGTCCGCGCCGACGACCGCTGTCGCGTCGCCCGCCGGTGGCTCGGATCCGCCCGCGGTCACGCGGCGGCTGGTCCACCGTTTCGACTTCGAGGACATCCAGAAGGCCGACTGGTCCCACGTCTTCGAGCAGGCGCACGGCCTCCCGCCGCAGGATCGCTTCTTCACCGCGAACGTCGACGATCTCCGTCGATCCGACGGTGATTGGAGCCTTCGCATCGACATCCTCGGTGGCTCGGTCTCCTACCGGACCCGTCCCGAGGTGGTGCTGCCGGCCTCGGTCGATTCCCGGTACCACTTCGCCGGCGATGTCCGGACCACCGGACTCGTCAACGCGTCGGCTCGCCTCGAAGTCCGCCTCGTCGATGGCGATCTCCTCGATCGATCCCACGCGGCCGGCATGTCGGACGCCGTGGAATCGGCGACGATCGAACGCTTCGTCTCCGAGCCGGTGCGAACCGCCGACGCGTGGACGAATCTGGTGGTCGACGTCGACACCTCGAGTCCCGAGTGTCGCGCGGTGGGCGAGGATCTTCGATTCGTGGTGGCGATGCAGGTCGTGCAGCCCGGTTTCGACGAAGCGTCCGCGGGGCGTCGTCCCGCCGGACGCGAGCCGCGGATCGAGGATGTCAGCGGCACGGTCTGGTTCGACGGCCTCGCCATCTGGCAGCTTCCCTGGATCGACTTCGGAACCGTCGCCGACGCCGGCATCGTGCGTCTGCCAGCGCCGGTCGACCTGCGGATCGCCATCGACGATCCGATCGATCCGGTTCCTTCGGTGACGCTGGAGATCCACGATCTCGACGACACCCTCGTCGAGCGTCGTTCGATCCGGGCGCTCTCGAGCGGTCGTCCGGTGATCGCCTCGGTCCGGCCCGGTCGTCCGGGGTGGTATCGGGCGCGACTCGTGGTCGAGGGCGGCGGGGGTGCGGCGAACGCTCGAACCCTCAGATTCCTCGTCCTCCCCGAGGACCGTGAACGTCGACGAAACGGATCGCCGCGGCTTGGATACGCGATGTCCGACTGGCGGGTGGCCGACCTGCCTCGCATCGCGGACGTCCTCGACGAACTCGATCCGGGCATCGTCGAATTCTCGATCTGGCCGGAAGCCAACGACGAGATCGGCAGCACCGACGCGATCGCATCGCTCAAGTCGACGCTCGCACGCCAGCGGTCGAACTATCGCGAGCCGGTGCTCGCGATCGACCGGATCCACGGCGGACTCGCCGACGCGGCGCGGATCGCGCCGACCGAGGTCCGAGCCGCGGTGCTCGGCGAGACCTCCCTCGTCCGGACTTCACTCGAGTCGTGGTTCGATCGATTCGGGACGATCGTCGATCGTTGGCGGATCCCCGGGACCGTCCGGTCCGGTCGCGAACCCGTGGCGCTTCGGGCGCTCATGCAGGTCCTGATCGCCGACCCGGTGCTCTCGGTCGACCGGACGCCCGGTGGATGGTCGCCGCAGTGGGCCGACGAGACCTGTCTGCTCGCGACCGACGACCTGTCCGCCTCGGCCATGACGGGACTCTTCGACCAGGCGGGCACCATGAACGGTTCGATTCGAATCGCACCGCCACCCCTCGAATGGCGCCCTCGAGACCGCGTCGATGCGATGGCGCGTCGACTCCTGGCCGCATGGCGGGGGGGCGCCGGGCAGCTGGTCCTGCCATGGGATGTCGCCCGCGGCCCCGATCCCGCGATGCTCGCGTGGACCGGTCTCGCACCGGCCCTCTCCGGTCGTCGATTCGGCGGCGTCGTTCCGACGAACCCCACCGCTCGCTGCTGGATCGCGACCGACGGCCGCACCGCGGAGTTCGTCGTGTGGTCCGACCGACTCGATGAGATCGAGGTGGTGCGACTGCCGGTCGGTGTCGACCGCGTCGAACTGATCGATCTCGACGGCGTCGTCCGCCCGGTGACGACCTCCGACGGCATGCTCGACCTCGAGGTGGGATCAACGCCGATCCGGGTGCGAGGGATCTCTCGACTCACCGCGGACCTCGTGGCCGGACTGCACTTCGATTCATCCGGCGTCGACCTCGCCGCCGGTCCCGGAACCGTCGAACTGATCGTCGAGAATCCGGGCGCGGTCGCCATGGAAGGGCGTCTCGACATCGAAGCGCCGCGTGGCTGGTCGATCGAGCCTCGCGCGCCGAGGTTCCGCGCCGCCGCGGGCGAATCCGCGCGGATACCCCTGGAGATCCGTTGGGCGACGCCGCCGGTTCCCGGCGACGTCCGTCTGCCGATCCGGATCACGGCGGAGTCCGAGGAACGCATCGGAGTCGATCTCGACGTACCGCTTCGGATCCGGAACGACGTCCTGGAGATCCGGACGGACTGGGCGTTGACGACCTCCGCGATGGACGGACGCCAGGGGGTCGTGGTCAGCGCCGAGGTGATCAACCACGGAGACCGACCGCTCGACCTCCAGCTCGAAGCGGTGGCCTGGCACACCGGCCGGGAACGTCGACCGATCTCCTCGCTCGGCCCCGGTGAACGCGCGGTTCGTCGATTCCACTTCAAGCGAACGCTCGAACGACTCGCGGGAACGGACATCCGCGTCGTGATCACGGAGATCGGCGGGCCGCTCGGCGTGACCACGCTGATTCCGATCAGCGGTGGAAGCCGGGTGCTCGACACCGCATTGGTGGGTGAATGATCTTGTCCTCGACGGCTCGAGACGGATCCGGGAACGCGGCACGCGACGACGCGGCCTCAGCCTCCCGCCCGCAGGACGTCGCGACCACCGGGAACCCGGCCCGCGATCGACGCCGCGGTGATCGACCGGATCATCCAGGTGTCGCCGCGTCGTTCCCACTCGAAGATCCAGCGGGACGGCACGTATCCGAGACTGGATCGCGTCCGGGTGAGACAGGCGAGTTCGACGATCGCCGCATCCCCGCCGACACCCACCGCGTCGAGCAGCGTGATGGAGTTGCGTTCGATCCGGTGCACGCCCCCGAGCGCGTCGAGCATCGATCGAAGATCCTCGATGGGGAAGCCGGGATTCTCGAGCCTGCCCGGATGCAGGGTCGCCTCCGGATCGAGTCGGGCGACGAGGAGATCGACGCGACCCGCCTCCGCATCCTCGACGAATCGTCGCGTCGCCGACGCGGCGGCTTCCGCGGGGGTCTCGACCACGAGACCGATGGCGAGCGCGAGCACGGCGATTCCCGCGAGGATGCCCGCCGCCAGCAGCGTTCGTCGGTCGTCGCGCTGGATCGCGATCCAGCCGATCGTCGCCGCGATCAGCAGGCCGACGATCGAGAAGGGCCATGGATTCTCGAGAATCCACTGGGAGAAGAAGCTGTCGCGGACGTCGTCGGGCACGATGGAATTCCCGTGTTTCAAGGCGAGCTCGACCGGAACGCCCGCCCGCAAGCGTATCCGCTCGACCGGAGGTCGCGACGATCATGAACGCTCCCGTCGAATCGAATCCTCCTTCACTCGGGCCGAAGTCCGCCGACACCCTCGAGGCGAACCTGGCCGCGCTGGGGTCCGTGAATCACGTGGCACTGGCGGCGATCCGGGCGGCCGAGGAGCGGGAGATCGAGATCGAGACCGCCGAGGACGGCCGGCTCACCGGTACGTGGAACGGTCGCCGGCTCGCCAGCGCCCGTCGGCCCGCCGCGGAGACGACGCGCCTGGTCGAGGAGGTCGATCTCTCCGAACACGCCTGCATCGCGATCATCGGTTTCGGTCTCGGTGATCACGTCGAGGCGTTCGTTCGGCGGCTGTGCGGCACCGGGGTGGTGGTGGTCCTGGAGACCGATGCGGCCCTGCTCCGCGCCGTGTTCTCGCGGCTCGACCTCTCGGGCTGGCTGGCGGACGAGCGTCTGATCCTCCGGGTCGACCCCGACGATTCGGTCGGGCTCGCCGCGAGTCTGGCCGGCGCTCATTCCCTGATGATGATCGGAACGCGGATCGTCGAACACCCGCCGAGCCGCGGCCGGATCGGGGCCGCCACCGGTCGGTTCTCCCGCAGCCTGGTCGACCTCGCGACCACCGCCCGGACGTCGATGACCACGATGCTGGTGCAGAGCGGTACGACGATCGAGAACCAGTTGTCGAATCTCGACCACTACGCGATGGGCGCCGGCATCGAGGATCTCGCCGGGATCGCCCGGGGCCGACTCGGCGTGGTGGTGAGCGCCGGCCCGAGCCTTCGTCGCAATCTCGAGGTGCTCGCCCGACCGGGGGTCCGGGATCGATGCGCGATCGTGGCGACCCAGACCACGCTCCGACCCCTGCTCGACGCGGGGATCGCGCCGCACTTCGTGACGGCCCTGGACTATCACGTCATCTCCAGCCGGTTCTACGAGGGACTCGATCCCGCTGCGCTCGAGGACACGGAACTCGTCATCGACTCCCGCGTGAACCGCGCGGTGACCGAAGCCTGGCCCGGTCGGATCCGCTGCATTCCGTCGGTCCAGCTCGACGAGTTTCTCGGGCCGCTCGCCCGAGGGGGCTCCCGTCTCCAGGCGTCGACGACCGTCGCGCATCTCGCCTACACCTTCGCCCGGCATCTCGGCTGCGATCCCGTCGCGCTCATCGGGCAGGATCTCGGATTCACCGACGGACTCTACTACGCCCCCGGCACCGCGATCCACGAGGTCTGGCTCCCCGAACTGAACTCGTTCAACACCGTCGAGACGATGGAGTGGGAGCGGATCGTCCGGCACCGGAACCACCTCTCGGAACGGCACGACGTCAACGGCCGCCGCATCTTCACCGACGCGCAGATGCTGAACTACCTGCAGTCCTTCGAGGTCCGCTTCGCGGAGGACGTCCGGCAGGGACTTCGAATCGTCGACGCGACCGAAGGCGGCGTTCGGAAACGGAACACCGAGGTCCGCACGCTGGTGGAGACGATCGAGGCCCATGCGGGGGCGGCGACCTCCGCGATCGACTTTCCGAGGGCGACCGTCCCCGAGGCGGGCGATCGTCGCGCGGTGCTCGATCGCCTCGCCCTGGTCCGGTCGGAGCTGGACGAGATCGCCGAGGCGAGCGAGCGCACCCTCGAGATCCTCGAGCGGATGCTCGAGTGCCAGTCCGATCGCCCGGAGATGGACCGCCTCTTCCAACGACTCGAAGCGCCCCGGGCCACGGTGAGACGGCATTCGGACAGTCGACGACTCACGGACTGGTTCAACCAGATCGCGACCTTCCAGCGACTGCGGGCCGATCGGCGGATCCGACTCACCGGCGATCTGGAACCGATCGATCGTCAGCGGGCCGAACTGGAACGCGACATCGTGAACGTCCGCTGGGCGCGGGACGCCAGCCGGATGCTGGGCGACCTGCTGCAGTCGGCGGGCCGACTCGTCACCGACGGCGTGTTCGAATCGCGACTGGGCGATTCGGCGCGGCTGACGGACGCGATGGGCGTGGACGTCCTCCCGACCGTCGAACCGAAGGTCGTCGCCGTGGTTCCGATCGATCCGCACCGGGGAGGCCTCGGCGTGGATCGTGGACTCGCCGCGAATCTGGCGGGCCGTTCGATCCTGCAGCGAACGCTCGAACGGATCGACGCCGCGAGCGGCATCGCCGCCATCGCGCTTCTGGTGCCCGAAGGATTCGACGTCGAGTCCGCGGTCGACCGGACTCGACTCGAACATCCGATCCACGTGCACGCGTGCGGGTCGCGGGTGTTCGGTCCCGAACATGAAGCCATCCGGATCGCCCGCGCCGTCGCGCCCACCTCGTGGCGTGGCGGAATCCACGGCATGACCTCGTTCGACGAGGTCTTCGCGCCGGGTCCGACCGCGGAGGTGCTCGCCACGCTCGACGCCGATGCCGCCCTGCTGGTCGGTGCCGACTGGCCCTTCGTCGCGGTCGATGAAGCCGGCGGGCTCGACGAGATCCTCGATCGGCATCGAAAGCGTCCCGATGCCACGTGGGTCTTCGGGCAGGGGCCTCCGGGACGGACCGCGATGGTGCTGAATCGCACCGCGGTCGAGATCATGCGACGCAATCGATGTCGGGTCGGCACCATCGGCTACCAGCTCGCCTACCGCCCCGAGATGCCGGAAGGCGATCCGATCGTCGGCGAGTCCTGCGTCCATGCCGAGCCCGCGGTGCGAAGCGCGATCGCCCGGTTCGCGGTCGACACGCCGAGGGAGATCAGGCGCATCGAGCGGGCGATCGGTCCGATGCTCCTCGGCGACGCCCGTCCGGATTCCCGGGAGATCGCGATCCGGCTCGAGCACCGGGCCCTCAGCGGCCCGCTGGCGACACCGCGCTTCCTGCGAGTCGAACTGAACACCGGTCGGACCGGTCGGCGGATCGGGACGCCCGATGCGATGGAGGTGGAGCGGGCGCCGATGGAGGAGTCGATGTTCCGACGGGTCGTCGAGCCGCTCGCGGACGCGGGCGACACCGTGCTCTTCCTCGACGGCGCCGGCGATCCGGTGCTGCATCCCCGATTCGACGACTTCATCGAGATCGCGATGGACGCCGGGGTGCGGGTCGTCTCGATTCGAACCGATCTCGCGGGCGATCCCGACGTGGTGGATCGCCTTCTCGCCACGCGGGTCGGCGTGGTGGAGGTCGATCTCGACGCGGAGACCGCGGAGACCTACCGGTTGATGCACGGATCGAATCGATTCGAAGAGGTCATCGGAAACCTGGAGCGACTGATCGCCGGTCGACGCCGACTTGACGGCGGCACGCCCGCCGAACTCCCGATGGAACTCGCGTTCGCCCTTCCGTGGGTCGTTCCCCGTTTCGAGCGACGCACGGAGAACATCGATGAACTCCCCGAGTTCTTCGAGCGATGGCGGCGACGACTCGGAGTCGCGGTGATCGACGGACCGGTCCGGTGGCCGGCGACCACCGGCACCACGGCCGATCCCCTGAGCCCGACCTGGCCGCCGCCTCGTCACGATGAAATGGTGAATTCGGTGAGAATGACGGTGCTGGCCGACGGTTCCGTTCCCACCGCGGAGATGGATCTCGTCGGGCACACCAGTGTCGGCCGGGTGGGCGAGCACACGCTCCAGGAACTCTGGCAGGAACTCGTGCAGCATCGCCGCGACCGGTTCGAAGGCCGGCGCGAAGAACCCGGGGATCTCTCGCCTCTCCGTCCCTGAATCCGGACGAAACACGACCATGAACCAGAACACGTCATCGAACGATTCGTCCCTCGCCACCGCGGTGGTGATCGGCCGCGCGGGAAGCAAGGGGCTTCCGAGGAAGCACGTCCGGCTCGTCGACGGCGTGCCGATGATCGCGCGAAGCGTCGGTCATGCGCTCGCGGCCCGCCGGGTCGGGCGGGTCCTCTGCTCCACCGACGGCGAGGCGATCGCGGCCGCGGCATCCGCGATGGGCGCGGAGATCCTCCTGCGACCCGCGGAACTCGCGAGCGATCATGCCACGGTCGATGCGGGGGTCCGACACGCGATCGAGGCCTCGGGCGACCACGCGGACGTGGTCGTCATCCTTTACGGAAGCATTCCCATCCGTCCCGAGGATCTGATCGATCGCGCCATCGCGCGGCTGGTCGACACCGGTGCGGACAGCGTCCAGAGCTACTCGCCGGTCGGAAAGCATCATCCGTTCTGGACCTGCAGACTCGACGACGACGGGCGGATCGCCGCGTGGCAGGAGAACGACGTCTTCCGTCGTCAGGATCTGCCGCCCGCCTTCATCCCGGACGGCGGCGTCATCGCGGTTCGTCGCGAGTCGCTCTTTCGAATCGATCCGGCGCGTCCGCACGCCTTCCTCGGCACGGATCGCCGGGGCGTTCTGAACGAGCTCGGCACGGTGATCGACGTCGACGACGAGATCGACCTGCTGGTCGCCGAGGCGATCCTCGAGCGTCGCCGGCGCGCCCATGCGACCTCGGTCCACGCCGGAGCCGGTTCGTGAGCGACGCCGAGGTCCGCATCGGGGGGCGACCGCTCGCCGCGGACGCACCGACTTACGTGATCGCCGAGATCGGCGTGAATCACGACGGGCAGGTCGATCGGGCGCTCGAACTGGTGGAGGCCGCCGCCGATGCCGGCGCAGATGCGGTGAAGTTCCAGTGGTTCGAGGCGGAACTGCTGGTGGGGGATCCGGAGGCCGTCGCGGACTACCAGCGTCGGGGGACGATCGCGAATCAACACGAACTGCTTCGAGGGCTCGAACTCGACCGGGAGGCGATGGCCCGACTCGTCGAGGCCTCGCACCGCCGTGGACTGCATGCCGTGGTCACCGTCTTCAACGAGACGCTGGTCCCGGTCGCGGCGGAGCTCGCGTGGGATGCCTGGAAGACGGCGTCCCCGGATCTCGTGCATCGTCCGCTGCTCGACCGACTCGCCGCGGACGGGCGGCCGATGCTCGTTTCCACCGGGGCCGCGGAACTCGCGGAGGTCACTCGAACGAACGACTGGCTCGGATCCGCCGCGGTGGTGTTCCTGCACTGCGTCAGCGCCTATCCGACGCCCGAATCGTCGGCGGGACTCGGGGCGATCGCGAGCATCGCATCGGCGACCGGACGTCCGACGGGATACAGCGACCACACCGGTGAAGTCACCACCGGCGGACTGGCGGTCGCGGCGGGGGCGGTGGTGCTCGAGAAGCATCTGACCTGGAATCGAGACGCCGAAGGTCCCGATCACGCCGCGAGTCTCGATCCAGCCGGTTTCGCGGACTACGTCGCCTTCGTTCGACGATCCCGCGCCGCGATCGGTGACCGCATCAAGCGATCGAACCCGATCGAGGCGGACGTCCGCAGGGTGGCCCGTCAGTCCCTGCGGGCGGCGCGTTCCCTTCCTTCCGGAATCCGGCTCGCGGCCACCGACATCGCGGTGAAGCGTCCCGGCGACGGCATCGAGCCGTGGCGAATGGAGGAGATCGTGGGACGTGAACTCCGGGTGTCGCTCGAACCCGATGCGCCGATTCGCGACGGAGATCTCGAATGAGTCGTCGGATCGCGGTGGTCACCGGTTCCCGCGCGGACTTCGGTCTGTTGCGCTCGACGATGGAGGCGATCGCGGCCACGTCCGGACTCGAACTCCAGGTCGTCGCGGCCGGGGCGCACCTGCTCCCGCCGGACGAGACCATCGAAGAGGTCCGCGAGCACTTCCACGTCGATGCGGTGGTGGAGATGCAGCACGCCGGTCGAGTGGGACGGAGTGCCGATGCGACCGCCACGGGGCGAGGCGTCGTGGGGTTCACCGCGGCGTTCGAGCGACTGGATCCGGAAATCGTCATCGTCCTCGGCGACCGGATCGAGGCCTTCGCGGCCGCCGCGAGTGCGGGCATCGGCGGAAGGATGGTGGCCCACGTCCACGGTGGCGATCGTGCCGAGGGGGTGGCGGACGAATCGATGCGACATGCGATCACCAAGCTGTCGCACCTGCACTTCCCGGCGACGTCGGTGAGTGGCGAACGGATCCGTCGGCTCGGCGAACCGGCGGATTCGGTCCACGTCGTGGGAAGTCCCGCGGTGGACGGCGTCGAGGCCATGCCCCCGCTCGACGAGGAGATGTTCGATCGGCTCGGCCGGCCGCGGGTGGCGGTGCTCCAACACGGTTCCGGCCTGGACGAACCGTCCGAACGTGCGTGGATCGACGCCGCGCTCGAGGCGAGTCGCCGGCACGGACCGGTCCTGGTCCTCCGTCCGAACCACGATCCCGGCAGCGAGATCGTGCTGCAGGCGGGCGTGGCGGCCGCGGGGCGACGCGAGGTCGTCCGGGCGGGTCACCTTCCCCGGCCGGCGTTCATCGGTCTGCTCCGCCGCGTGAAGGTGCTCGTGGGGAATTCGAGCGCGGGCCTCATCGAGGCGCCCGTGGTCGGGTGTCGGACCGTGAATCTCGGTCCCCGCCAGTCGGGGCGAGAGCGTCCCGAGTCGGTGATCGACGTCGATCGAGCGGATGTCGAGGCGATCGCGGAGGCCATCGACGCCGCGGTCCATCGTGACGGTTCGATCGAGCATCCGTACGGCGACGGTGGCACGGGTCGACGGATCGCCGCGACGCTCGTCGACCTGGCCGATCCGGGGATTCCGCGGAAGCGGAACACCTTCTGACTCGAAACGTCGGGGAAAGCCTGTCGATGAGTCCGCGGCGGGCGATCCGCGGCGATCATCCGATCAGGAGCGACCCTTTCATGACTCAGCAGAAGACCACCGGATCCCGTGGCGTCGACGTCCGACTTCCCTTGCGCATCGACACGCCCGACGACTGGGCGACGCGGGCGCTCGAAGAGACCTGCCTGCTTCTGAACGATCATGCGCACCTCGAGAAGAAGGCGGCGCAGAATGCGCTGGAACTGCTGCATCGCTGGCCGGAACCGACGCCACCGGAAAACTGGGTGGTCGCGATGACCGCGGTGGCGCGCGACGAGGTGGAACATCTGGCGCTGGTGGTGCGATTGCTCTCGCGGCGGGGAGGACGCCTGACCAAATCACACTCCAATCGCTACGCGGCCGCCCTTCGCGGGCTGATTCGAGGCGACGGTCTCGAGCAGACGATCGATCGGCTGATGATCTCGGCGCTCATCGAGGCTCGATCCTGCGAGCGATTCGAGATCCTCGCCCGCGTCGCGGAGGACGAACCCCTCGCGAAGATCTACCGTGGACTCTGGGCGAGCGAGCGAGGGCACTACCTGTCCTTCATCGACCTCGCCCGTCAGGTCGCGGCCCTCGAGGGTCCGGCCATGGTCGAGCGGGTCGAATCGCGGTGGGACGAGATGCTCGACGCGGAGGCGACGATCATCCAATCCCAGGCTCCCGGTCCTCGGATGCACGCCTGGGTCGAATGAACGTGTTCTCGGTCCTGCGGCCCGGGTTCCATCGGTCCCAGACCGAACAGCCGGATCGGACCGCCGCCTGTCGCGTCGCTCCGGCCCCATCGGGCGAATGACGTCCACCGCCGCATCCGATGTCCCCGGGACGGGAGTGGGCCTGGCCCATCCATTTCGAGGGGATCCGGGCGCAACGTCGTCCACGGAGAGCGTGATCATGGACCATGGACAGGTCGGACAAGAGGGTGGCATCGCGCTGGACGCGGTTCGCAACATCAGCCACATCGCCACGCTTCCCGAAGTCACGGTGAAGATCATCGAACTGGTCGAGGATCCCGGTTCGAGCGCCCGCGATCTCCACGCGATGATCTCGACCGACCCCGCGCTCACCGCGCGGATGCTCAAGGTCGTGAACTCCGCGTTCTACGGACTGCCCCGGCAGATCGCCTCGATCAACCGCGCGGTCTCGCTCCTCGGTCTCAACGCCGTCAAGAACATCGCGGTGGCGGCGAGCCTCGCCAAGCTCTTCCGCGGCGGGGACATCGGACCCGATTTCAACGCCCACGAACTCTGGCTGCATTCCTGCGTGACCGCGAGCACGGCGAGGATCATCGCCCAGGGCAATCGCCGGAACGCGGTCGACGAAGCCTTCCTCGCCGGTCTCGTCCACGACGTCGGCATCCTCGTTGAACTCCAGCACGACCGTGCCCGGTTCGCGGAGGCGATCGCCCTCGCGGCGGCCGGTCGCGACCTCCGGGAATGCGAGCGGGAGGTCCTCGGCGAGGATCATGAAGCGTTCGGTTCGGCACTCTGCGAACACTGGAAGTTCCCCTCGAGCCTGGTCTGGGTCGCGGGTCATCACCACGATCCCGCCTCGGTGCCCCAGGCCAATCGCGACCTTCCGATGATCGTGCACGTGGCGGACCGGATCGCGGCGGAGATCGCCGGCGGGTTCTCACTGGATCTCCAGGACGGCGGAATCTCGCCCGAGGCCCTCGATCATCTGGGAATCGACCAGGTCACCCTGGAAGGGATCCGGGCCGAGGCGAGCATCGCGGCTCGCGACGGCGGAGAACTGCTCGCCGCGGCCTGAGTCGGCGATCGGTTCGCGTTCCGCCCCCGACGGGGGATACCATTCCCGCATGTCCGCGTATCGAGTCGACTTCGGCAAGCCGATCGCACTGTTCCCCCTCCCGGGGGTCAGCCTGCTGCCGCACGGCGCGCAGCCGCTTCACATCTTCGAACCCCGGTACCGCGAGATGATCGAGCGATGCCTCGACTCGGGAAACGGTGATCTCGACCGGGCGGATCCGATCGCGATGGCGGTGGTCGACGGACGACGCGGCGTGGAGGTCGAGGAGGTCTCGCTCCGCGAGGCGGTGTGCGTGGGGCGGATCGCCCGGGTCGAGCAGCTTTCGAGCGGTCGATTCAACATCCTGCTTCATGGATTGTGCCGGGCGAGGATCGAAGATCTCGATCCGCCGGCCGACGGCCGACTTCACCTTCGAGGGTGGCTGCGTCCCATCGAGCCGGAGGCGAATGACGCGCCGCCGATGCCCGAAGCGCGAAGACTGATCCGGAGCCTCCTCGGCAACGACCGACTGCGTCGACTCGCCGCGGCCGGCATGGCGGTCGAGTGGCTCGACCGGGACGATCTCCCGACCAGCATGGTGCTCGATCTCATCGGATTCGCGGTGGTGAAGGACGAGGCCATCCGGTACCGGCTCCTCGAGCAGGGCGACTCGCGACGACGCGCGGAGACGGTGGCCGGCGAGCTGCAGATGCTCGATCGTCTGGTCTCGCAGGTCGACCGACAGAACTTCGCGGACTGGCCCAAGGGGCTGAGCTGGAACTGACGCCGTCGGTTCAGCCGCGCGGATCGCGGGCGGCGTCCAGCCGTTCGTTCCACTTTCCGATGAGGTCGGCGTGCACGGCACGCAGCGGCGTCGCGTCACCCTCGATGGTGATCGAACGCACGGTCTCGTCGGGTTCGATCGCCAGCACCACGTCCATGCCCTCGACCACCTCGCCGAAGACCGGGTACTTGAAGGTGAAGCGCTCGGACTGGGGCTTGGTCGTCACGAAGAACTCGTTGGGACGGACCATCGCCGTGGGTTCGTCGCTGAGACGGGACATCGCGACGAGGCCACCGCGATCGAATCGAAGGTCGGCGGCGAATTCCGGCTTGATGGTGTACCCCGGCGCGAAGCGGACCGCATCGTCGTTGTGGGGGTTGCCGACCTGTCGAATCACCCTGGAGTGCCGGTAGAAGTCGAGGCCGTCGAAGAAACCGCGGTCGACGAGGTTGACGAAATTCGCACAGCTCACCGGAGCCCGGTCGGTTCGAAGCACGAAACGGAAGGCGCCGCGGTCGGTCTCGACCCGCGCGAAGATCGGCCCCTGGTCGTCGAGCGTCGGCGACGCGACCGATGCGGTGGACGCCGGGGTCTTCGAGTCATCGCCGCCCGACCCGCAGGCCGCGAGCAGGCAGGCGACGAACAACGAGACCAGGGCGGGCATCGCGGGCGAGCGACGGCGGATGGACGGCGTGGGGCGGTGGGGCATGGGGAAGGCGCTTCCAGTGGAGTCACGACCGGCGATTCGGTGGTGCCACAGGATAGGATCTGGGACGGAGGCCACACGAATGCAACATCCGCCGGTCCGACTCCGTCGCCGTCCACGCGTCCGCTCGCGACGGGGGTTCGCGATTTCATCGCTGCTCCTGCTGCTCGCGTCCACATCGTCGATCTGCTCGGGAATCGCGACGACCACCGTTCCGGACGGTCCGCTTCGTCCGGACGAGGCGGCGCTGCTCGGGATCTTCAAGGGGACCGTCGAGGTCACCGCCTCGGACGCGAAGATCGACCGGGCGAAGCTCCTCGAACGGGTGTTCGAGCACGGGACGGTCGAGTACGTCCAGTACTCGGATGATGATCGAAGGAACACCAGAATCACCACCTCGCCCGCCGCCCGGACGCCGCGCGGCTGGCCTCGCGGCGACGCGAAGCCGGTGATGGTCGGTGTTCCAGGGGAATCGACGAGCTGGCTCGTCCGTGACGGGGATTCGGTGGTCATGCCCGTCCAGCTCGATCTGGGACAGTCCGTCTCGGTGCGATACGACCCGCCGGAGGTTCGATTCTTCAGCGGACCGGATCCGAAGCCGGTGGACATGGGCGTCCGGGTCTACGACCTGCACGGAACCGGATCGCCGGAGCACACCGGAAGTCTCCGGGTCACGATGGTCGACCGGGGTGTCCGCCGGATCAGGACGCCCGGGGGAACCTTCGACGTGGTGATGTATCGGAGCGACTACGAGGGCGACATCGGACCGGCATCGGTGAAGGACGTCGGGATCGTCTTCGTCTCGCCGACCCACGGCGTGGTCGCGTCGGTGAATCACAAGAAGGTCTCGGCGATGATCTTCTACAACAAGGACACCCGCCTCGCGTTCGCCCTCGCGTCACCTTACGGTGGCGGGTCGGGCGACTGACCCGTCGAGTCATTCCTCGATCCTGACGCCCGGCGACGCCCGGACCACGCGGGTCGTGGGACGCCGGCCGAACCGCGCCGCGAAGTCGGCGACGAGGGCGTTTCGATTCTCGTCGAGCGTCTCGGTGGTCACGAGGACCAGTACGTTGCCGCCGAATCCACCCCCCGTGATCCGGGCGCCCAGGCAACCCGCGTCGATCCGTCCTTCGGCGGTCTCCACGATGTGGTCGATCTCCGGAATCGAGACTTCGAAGCGGTCTCGAAGCGAGCGGTGCCCGTCGAAGAGGATCCGGCCGGCGGTTTCGAGGTCGCCGGTCTCCAGGGCCGCGACCATCGCGTCGACGCGTCGGTTCTCGTCGACGACGTGCGAGGCGCGGCGTCGATCCGTCGCGTCGATCCCCGCGACGGCGAGGTCTTCGCGGGTCGCGTCCCGGAGCGATCCACCGAGCGCCGTCTCGACCCGTTCGCATGCGGCACGTCGTTCCGCGTAGCCGCCGTCCCGGAGTCGGTGGGTCACACCGCTGTCCACGAGCAGGACCACCGCTCGGTCCTCGGGCGGCATCGGCACCGGACGCCAGGTCACGGTCCGGCAGTCGATCCTCAGGGCGTCGCCGGCCCGGCCCGCCGCGGACACCAGCATGTCCATGATCCCGCACGGGGTTCCAACGAATTCGTGTTCGGCCCGCATGGCGAGACGCGCGAGCGTCGCCGGGTCCGAGACGCCGTCGGTGAACGCCGCCCACGCCGCGGCGAAGGCCACTTCGATCGCGGCGCTCGAGGAGAGGCCGCCGCCCGAGGGGACGTCGCTGGTGACGAGGGCCCGGATCGGTGCTTCGGATCCGCCCGCGGCGTGCAGCACGCCGAGCAGGTGATTCGCGAATCGGCGATCCGAGTCGGTCTCCGGTCGTTCCGGCGGCGGACCGGGGTGGATCGTCTCGGCGTCGAGGTCCGGGGCCCGGAGAATGGTCCGACCGTCTTCGGAGGGGCCGAGCGCGACGGCGGCCCGCGCGTCGATCGCGAACGGGAGCACCAGCCCACCGGTGTAGTCGACGTGTTCGCCGATCAGGTTCACGCGACCCGGGGCGGACGCGACGAAGGCGGGCGGAACGCCGAAGCGTCGGGTGAACGCGGTACGGGCTCGCTCGGCCGCGGATGCCTCGATCATTCCTCGAATCCGATCTCGACATCGGGAACCACGCCGCGATTCCGTTCGTCCAGCCGGATGCGGAGTTCGACGAGCGTTTCGAGCAATCGGTCGCGGCTCCAGCGATCGCGACGGTCGAAGGAGGCGTTCACCGCTCGATGGCCCTCGACCCGTCGTTCCACGTCCGCGTCGAGTCCCGCGAACGGGCGGACCAGGCGATCGAATTCGCGACGCCGTTCCAGCACCGCGTCGAGCAGTTCGATCTCGTCCCCGATCGCGTCGATGTCGTCTTCGAGCGTGGGCGTCTCACCGAGGTCCACGAGGGGGACCGCGTCCGAGACGTGTCGGTACCGGGACGCGAGCGAGCGGTCGGCCTGTCGCGCGGCGGCCACGCCGAGGCGGTTCAGCCGTTCCGCGGTCGCGGCGATCAGGTTCTCGACGTCCTTTCGTGCCCGCTCGTCGAGTTCGTCGGCGGCGAGGATCTCCTTGACCAGCCGTTCCAGTCGGAGATCCTCCACGAACAACGCGGGATGCGCAAGTTCGTGGTGCCTGCGGACGATCTCGAGATGGGTGAGCGGTGGTATTCGGAGTCCGAGGGCCCCGATCATCTCGGCGTTGATGTTCCGACGCGGAATCTCGGTCGCGACGAGGGCCTCTTCGTACGCGGCCAGCTCGCGCTCGGCCCGGTCCCGTTCCGTGCCGGTGAGCAACCGTCGCCACTCCGGGCCGAGCTCGATCCTCGACGCGGCCCGGATCCGCTCGATCGCCTCGCTTCGGGACCATCGCGCGACGAGGGCGGCGTCGAGATCGGCCTCCCATTCATCGAGCACCGGAAGAACCCCTTCGAGAATCTCGGGATCGACCGCCACGGTGGTGATGAGTTCCAGCGGCTCGATGGAGGTCCCGGGGAGTCGATCGGGAAGGCCGAGCAGTTCGCGTCGTCGCCGTCGTCGTTCCCGACGGGTGGAGCCGATCGGATCGATCTCCGACGCCTCGCTCCGATCGGCGGCGAGGAGCCGGCCGAACAACGCCTCGTCCGCGACGTCGGCCGCACGAAACGCCTCCGCCCGCGCCTGAAGGAGCAGGAGCAGTTCGGGGGTGTGCCGCGTCCGCACGTCGCCCTTCTGGCGATCGATCGAGAAGCAGACCGGCCAGCGCTCGCGGACGATCTGGACCGGCCCCTCCCGGATCGGTCGCCAGGCGAGTTCGTAGGCCGCGAGGGCGTCGAGTATCGCCGCGTCGTCCTCGATCTCCAGATCACGGGCGATCGCCCGGATGGAGGCCGGATCGATCGGGGATGGTTCGTACAGCCTGCGAAGCGACTTCTCTCGCAACGACCGTTCGGCCGCGGAGATCTGGGCATCGGCGGGTCGGACCGCGATCGCGAGGATCGAGAGGAGGAGGCCGAGGAAGACCGTCGCGTCACGGAT
>JAQWJM010000202.1:0-93326 GCA_029248335.1 Phycisphaerales bacterium | reverse complement strand
GTCGCGGTGAGCATCACCTGACGGCCCGGACGGTCGAGGTCGTTGATGATCGAGAGCAGGGCGTCCTGGATCTCGGGGGTCGCGAGGACCAGAAGCGAGTTCTGGCCCGGGTTGGGAACGACCCGGCTCTTGCCGACGAGGGCGGAGACTTCGGCGGACTCGTCGCCGTTCGCGCCACGGCCGGACTGCCAGGGGAAGGTGATCTCCTCGGAAGTGTCGTTGGTTCCGGTGTCGCCGCCGCCGCCGGCGCTGTCGAAGTCGATGCCGGTCAGGCCTTCATCGGGCGCCTGGATCCCGCGGCCACCGCCGCCCGCGGCCGCGAGCAGGGCGTTGAGGATGTCGGCGACCTCGATTGCGCTGGCGTGCTTCAGTTCGATGTTGACCGGCATGCCGACGCTGAGCGGCTGATCGATCTCCTCGATCATCGAGTCGAGCCAGTCGAAGTTGTCGGGCGTCTTGGAGATGACGATCAGTCGGTTGGAATCGGGATACGCCTCGATCCGGAAGATGTCGGCGACCGCGGCGTCGGCGCCTGCGGATCCACCGCCTCCACCCCGGCCGGCGGGCTGGCCGCCACCGCCGCCGCCTTCTTCGAGGAGGGCGACGAGGAGCGTCTTCACCTTGACCGGATCGGTGTACTTCAGGTCGTAGAGGCGGAAGATGTTGCCTTCCCGACTCGGTGGGATGTCCCACGCGGTCTCGATGAGGTACCCGATGTCCGTCAGGATCTCCGGCTCCGCGCGCACGGTGATGGCGTTGGTCTGCGGCAGCACGCTGACCTGCAGTTGATCACTCGTGCCGACCTGGGGAAGGTCCTGCTGCGACTGCTGGGCGCCACGCTGGTTCCGAGAGGTCGGCGTGCGGGTGTTGCCTCGGCCGCCCGAGCCGCTGTTGGGGCTCGGGCTGAAGAGTTCGAGGACGATGTCTGCAACGGTCTGGGCGTCCGCGTATGCCAGGCGGAAGGTTTCCGTCTTCACGGCGAGGAACGGCGGCACGTCGAGCAGGTTGATCAGCTTCTGGACGCGCTTGGCCCAGCCGATGTCGCCCTCGATGATGACCTGGTTCGAGTTCACGTCGACGGTCAGGTTGCCGTATTCGGGTGCTCCTTCGGAGAGCTGCGATTCGACGTCGTTCACCTTCGCGTGCTGGAGACGGAAGACCTTGGTGACGAGGCTTCCGTCCTCGGTCATCCGGGTGACGTCGACTTCCGGTCCGAGCACGAGGCTCGGCTGGAAGTTGTTCATCTCCATGATCGTGTTCAGCATGATCAGGTCGGGCGTCTCGACCACACCGATGCCGTTGAGCCGGAAGGCCTGGAAGATGAGATCGAGCGCCGCGTGCTTCGCGAGCGGGCGATCGCTGAACAGGGTGATCTTGGTCGTGGTGAGCATGGTCGACTTGACCATGAGCGCCTTGCCCGTCCAGTCCACGATGTACGGAAGCACTTCGGAGACGGTGACGCCGTCGAAGTTCAACGGCACCGGATCGTCGTCGACGGTCCGGCGGGTCCCGCTCAACGCGGACTGCTGGTCCGTCTCGGGGCGAGCCTCGCTCGCAGCGGTGGACGGGTCTCGGTCGGAAGCCGGCGCCGAGTCCGTGGTGGCGGGCGCGGTGGCGGGTCCGTCCCGTCGGGGGGCGTTCTCGTCCTGCGCGACCGCGGCGGGTTGCGAGGTCGGTCCGTTGCGCTCCGGTCGACCGCCGCCGTCCGTCGCCGTCGCCGTCGTGGCAACGCAGGTCGCACCAGCGAACAGCAGCACGGCCGCGATGGCTCGCTGGCCGAATCTTCGGACGGGCGCCGGGGAGGAGTGATCGGTGAGGGGTGCGTTGCTTCGGGCCATCACGGTCGGGTTCCTTGCTTGATCCGCACCGAGCGGATCTCGGGGAGGACCGATGTCATCGGTCGGTCGGTCGGTCGAGAGGCGGCCCTGTGGGCTCCAGAGTCTCTCGATCGACGAACGGGTCTTCTGAGCGGGGGCGACGCCTTGGAAACGACGTGGCATCTCGATCGATTGCCGGTCAGGCGCTTTCCGCGCTGGTCTTTTCCTGCGTGGTCTGTTCCAACTGCTCGAGCTCGTGCTGGAGTCGGATTCGTGATCGGGGGTCGAGATCCTCCCGCTGCAGGGCCTTTCGGACCCGGTTCCTCGCCATCACCACGTCGGAGGGACTCAGCGAGGCGATCTGGTCATCGGACATCGCGTCGGGCAGCGTCGAAGGATCGGCGTAGGTCGGCGGCGTGTCGACCGGCGGCTCGATCGGGTCGGTGGTCTCGGCGACGCGGGGTGTTTCGGCGACGGGGGCCTTCGGCGGTGACGGGGCGGCGCCACGCGCCGACGTGGGTTCGTCGCCTTCGAAGAATCGTCTGGTCGCGGACGGGGGCGCGGCGGGTTCGGAGAACATGCCCGACTTCCGTTCGAGGAGGTCGACCTCGTATTCGCCGCCTCGGTGGGCCAGGCGGACGCGCCAGATGCTCATGATCTCGAGCACCTTGACGCCGTCCTTCTCCTCGCCGATCGCGACGGCGTCATCGGCGGATCCGAAGAGCACGAGGGATCCGAGGATGCCCGTGGGTCGTGGGCCGCTGTAGCTCGCGGGCGGGGGCGGCGGGCCCTTGGGCGTTTCGGGTTCGGAAGTACGCACGGGTGCCCGCTTCGGCGGTGGCTTCGGCCGCGTCTTCGGACGTGACGGCAGGATGAACGCGGAGCGTCCCGAGAACCGCCGTCGATTGATTTCGGCCTGTTCGGCGTGACGAGCCGCCAGCTCCGCGACGGGGTCGGTGTCGGGGGTCGTCCAGGAGGATGTGGTCAACGCGGAGAGGAATCCTGGGATCTCCGCGAGGATCACCCCGCCGGTGATCGCGATCGCGAGCACGCTCATGACCAGCGTGCCCGACCATCGGATCTCGGACAACGAGCCGAGTGACGTGGGAATGCGACTCATGCCTTCCTCCTCGGCACGATCCACGCTTCGACCACGATCCGGATTTCGAGATCCGGTCCGTCGTCGACGAGATCGAGACGGAGTTCACTGATCGATTCGATCTCCGGCTCCGCTTCGAGGTCGCGGATCACGTCGATGGCGGTCTCGGTGTCCGCGATGAATTCGAGTTCGCAGATGATCCGCTCCACCCGGCCGCCGGCCATGGTGCTCAGGGGACTGTTGCTCGGGAGCTTGCTGCCGGTACGGCCGTCGATCTTGGGGACGACCTTGTACTGCGAGCAGATCTCGCTGATCGTCGACTCGAGTCGGGTGGCTCCGGGGGCCGCCGAACGAGGGACCTCGATCGGGCCGAGCGCCGTGGCGAGTCGTTCGATCTTCGGATCGGTGGTCCGATCCACGGTCCGAGCCCGCTCGATGGTCCGGGCGATCCGATCGCTCTCGCCGTTCCAGGCATCGGTCGTGGGTCTGACGTATTCATCCCAGACCAGCACCGCGATCAGGGCGAGCGCGGCGGCGCCGATCAGCCGCCACATCGGCGAGAGCTTCAGGAAGCGATCGACGAAGTCCGGCTCGCGGTGGCCGTCGGTGGAAGGGGTTCGTCCGCTCATTTCGCGGTCTCCCGCACTCGGGCCATGATGAGGGTGAACTCTTCCTTCAGACGGGCCTTCGTCTCTTCGTCGAGGCCCGGCATGAGTTTGGCGGATGCCACCTTGCTCAGGCGATCCTTGGCTTCCGCGTTGCTCAACGTCGCGATCTCCTCGGCCGTGATCGGCTCGGGGATCTCCTTCACGAAGTTTCGGGAGGCCGAACGGCTTCCGGGATCGCTGCGGGAGGAGGGTGCCGAGGTGGTTCGACTCGCCGGCCGGCCGTTGCGTCGGTCGCTTGATCGATCGTCCGTCCTCGCGGATCGGCGATCATCGGTCGCCGCTTCGGATGAATCGTCGCTCGAGGCGTCGTCCTCGTCATCCCCGTCGTTCCCGCCGTCGCCGTCGGCGACGCGACGGGTCTTCGTGGGTTCGGTCGAGTCTCCGGTGATCGGCTTGACGTCGGAATCCGTGCCGAAGTCGAGCCCGGCGAGGCCGCCGGCGATCCTGGCGTCGAACGCTTCACGGGCGGCGTCGCCTTCGAGGAGATAACCGTCCTCGTCGACCAGGCCGTAGCGACGTTCGGAGTAGGAGACGACGGCGTAGTCCTCCTCGGCCGGATAACGAACCATCCGGAGGGGATCGGCGAGCTCGGCGGTGATCGAGAACTCGGTGTAACCGCGGCCATCGGGCTCCTCGATCGAGGATTCCGGGCCGGAGTTCGCGACGAGGCCGCTCTCACGCAGTCGACGGTTGAAGTCGAACACGGCTTCCGCACCGGATCGGCCGCCATCGGCCTTCGCGAAGCCCGAGATCGAGATCGGCTCGCCGTGCTGGACGGTGATCGACTTGAGCTCGATCGTCTCCGGCATGAGGTTCGACAGGTCTCCGAGGATCTTCGTGACCGACCAGGCCTGTCGATCGAGTTCGCGATAGACCTTCTGAAGGTTGTCCACCTGGTCCACGTGCGATTGCAGGGCGTCGAGGTCGCTGACCTTGCCCTGCATCACGAGCAGTCGAAGCCCGGAGCCGGCGATCGGCACGAGCAGCAGAAGGATGACCGCCGCCATCGCGACCGCGACCGCGGTTCGTCCGTCGGAGAGTCGCGTCGCCATGCCCTTGAAGAAGCCGGGTCGTTCGAAGCGTTCCTCCGCCTGCATGTCGGCGAGCGGTGCGAGGGGGCCGTTCAAGGCCGCGAGCGCGGCGAGGATGATCCGGTCGTCGACCTGCGAGTCGCCCTCGAGGGCCGTTGCGGGATTGTCGACCGCGGCCAGAATTCGTTCATCCGCGTCGCCACCGGCGAGCAAGGTGTCGTCGATCGTCCGGCTGTCGGCATCGGCGAGCATCCTCGCCGTCTCCGCTTCGACCTCGCCGGGGGGGACGCCCTGACCGATCAGGGTTTCCACGACCAGCGGGCGGAGTCGGGACGCCACGTCTCTCGAACCACCACCACTGCCTCGTGCCGCTCGGAAGGACGGGCCGTCCGCGGTGGGAATGACCGCCGCGATGGCGGCGGTGTCGGGATCGAGAATCGCGTGGATCGAATCGGGGGCCTCGCCGGCGAGCTGGGCGAGGCAGGCGATTTCGGCGATCCAGCGGACTTGGACTTCGTCGTCGAACTCGGGCAGGCTGGCGTCGAGGCCTTCCGGCCACGCCACGACCAGACCGGTCGGATGTTCGGATTCCATCCCGAGGTTCGCGATTCCCGATCGATGGGCCGGGGTCGAGCCCAGCATCCGTGCTTCCGCCTCGATCCGGATCGCCGACTCGACCTGTCCGGGACTCCCGGGCGGGGTGTGGATCGTCCGGACGAGGGTGGCGGTGGACGGCAGGATCGCGAGGACCCGTCCGCACCGAGCGTCCTCGAGATGCCTTCGAAGGTCCTCCGGCGAACACCAGGTCAGGGATTCGATCGATTTGGAGCCGTTTTCACGGACCAGCATGACCCGATAGCCATCGCCGCGTCGGCGGCAGACGGCCAGAAGGTTCGGATCGAATTCGATGCGTCGCTTGGACATTCAGTCTTCTCGGTACTCGATGATCTTCACTGGCAGGGTTGAACGATCGACCACGGCGTGGATTTCAATCTCTTGTCCGGTTGGGGAGATTCCCCGGCTGGAGATCGAATACACCCATCCGGTGACATCGAGCTGATCGGCGACCGTTGAAAGGAATTCGGGGTCGATCCGGCGCACTTCCAGAAGGTCCACGATACTCGTGATCCCTTCGGCCCGCGACTGCCTCAAGGCCAGGATGGACTCCGCGACCGCCGGGTCGTTGTCGAAGATGAGGGCGAGCACCTCGGGGCCGGCGGTGTTGAGATTCACCTTGCCGGGAATCCGATCGGGGCCGGAGAAATCGGTCATCGTGCACTCGGCAAAAATCGCCTTGAGCTGCTCGGTGTCGAGGGCGGCGACACCGTCGTCACCCGACCCGCCGGAGTTTCGGGAGGTCCGACCGGTGGATCGGCCACGACTGCTGCCGGTGTTCTGGGCGGGCTGCCCCACCAGTTCGCCGAGGTCGACCGAGAGCAGGGGACCCATCACGCCGTTGGCCGTCTCGGCGAAGGCCATCAGGGCACCGGCCTGGGCCTCGTCCACCCCGGTGATCTCCATGAGTTCCGTGTCGTCGGTGTCGGTGAGGAGGATCTTCGGGAATCCCGAGCGTCCGAGGGGCGACTCGGTGCTTCTTGCGGTGAGGTACCCGGCCCATCCCGTGTCGAGCCGACCATCGGCGTCGTCCTCGGGCGTGGCGTTCTCGCCGTCGTCCTCGTTGCCGTCGAGCCGGTTGTTGAGGTTCCAATCCTCGCCCCGGACGTACTCGGGCCAGGCGCCGGCCACGAGCTCGAGTTCGGTGATGGACTTGAACGGCGCGTTCCGAGGGACGTAGCCGAGGTCGCGGCCCTCGTAGAAACTCCGCTCCGCGCCGATCCCCTGGACCTCTTCGTCCTCGTCCCGCCAGTCGAGGATCGAGTCGACGGTGTCGATGCTCATCTCGGGCAGTTCGCCGAGCTGCAGTTTGGTGATCGAGTTCACGTTCATTCGAGAGTGCAGGTCGAGGGGGCCTCGAAACTCCTCGCCCTCGGCGACGTGGCGGATGTCCCAGGAGCCCGATTCGAGCGTGCCGGTCCAGTCGAATTCGAGGTCCCGGACGACCGCCATCGGATCGTCGACATCAGGGGTCTCGGTGTGACGGGCGAGCGTGGAGATGATCCGTTCGATGCCCGCGCGGGCCGCCCAACGGGCCTGCACCCTTCCGATCGCGGACTGTCCGAGCACGGTGGTCCGCCAGGTGACCATCTGCGTCGCCGCCACGATGACCGAGGCGATCGCGATCGACCACAGCACCACGATCGTCGCGGAACCTCGGTGGGTGTTCGAACGCCTGCACGTCGGCCGGCCGTGTCGTCTTCGATCCCGGCTGATCACGTCTGGCCGCCGTTGATTCGATTCGTCATGCCGCCCCGTCCGGTGGATTGCGCGGGGGCGACTTCGAATCCGCTGGGCTGGAATCGGCCGGGACCGCCACGGCCACCGCCGCCGCCAACACCCTTGCCACCGCTTCGGCCGCCGCCGTCACCGGCACCGCGGCCACCACCGGCGCCGCGACCGCCCGGCCGGCCGAAGCCTCGATCGCCACGCCCTTCGCCCATGCCTCGGCCTCCGGTCGGGTCCAGTGCGCCGCCACCGGCACCAGCCTCCGGATCCTCGATCGTCTCCTCTTCCTCTTCCTCTTCCTCTTCCTCTTCCGGCTCGTAGTAGGGAGGGATGATTCGATCGACGGCGACGTGCGTCTGCAGCGTGACCAGGCCGTTCCCGTCGCGTTCGACGGTTCCGCCGGGCTCACCGGAGGCGGTGATGGTGATGCGGAAACCCCACGGGAGTCCGTCGAGATCAGAGTCCCATTCGTCATACCACTCGAGGCCGTCGTAGGCTTCGATCTTGAATCCGACGACCCCTTCGGCCATCGGCGTCGCGACGCCGCCGCCGGCGGGGATGTCGTCGGGGACGGGGTCGCGTCGTTGCCAGAGGGTCGTGCCGTAGCGGTCCTCGTCGACGCGGTACTGGGTCTCGTATTCCCCGCCTTCGCCGTTGTAGTCGATCTCTCCGAGGGGCTCGAGCCGGGTGTTGAAGACGAGGATCTCGTCCCGATCGAGGTCCATGCGACTTCCGAGTCGCATGGTGCGTCCGCCGTCGTAGAGCAGCACGCGGGTGTGGAAGAGGTCGGCATCACGAAGAATCGAGGAGAGGTCCCGACGCACGGCGTCGAGGGCCGAATCCGCCCGAAGATACGCCTGCAGCCGGACGCGGGAGATGGTTCTCGCCCGCCCGACCTGGGACAGCGTGGACACGATGGTCACCAGCACCAGCGCCGCGATGACGCCTGCGAGCACGAGTTCGATGAGCGTGAAGCCTCGTTGACGACTATTCGAATGCTTCTTCATATCGAGCCTCTCGATCGATGGGTTCCTGGGGTTCCCGAATGGGATCGGGTTCTTCACCGAGCTTCGCCGCGATGAGCGTCTCGCACTCGTAGGTCCGGCCGGTGTCGTGCGTGACCACCGCGAGCACCTCGTAGGGTTCGCCCACACCGGAATCCGAGATCCTGATTGTGAACTCGAATTCCTCGTAGGGGTACTCCCCGCGGCCGGCGGAGGAATGCAGGTCCTGATAGTCCGCGGGCCCCTCGAGCAGCACCTCGCTCAGCAGGCTGTCGAGCATGCCGGCGGCGAGGACCTTGATCTCCCCGTCTCGCTGGGCTTCGAGGGAGCGTGAGGTGAGGGAGAAGAGCGTCGCGAGTCCGATCGCGAGGATCACGCCCGCGATCACCACGTCGAGCAGCGCGAATCCCCGGCTTCCGGTCGATCGGCGTCGAGGTGTCGGGTGCATCACCAGTCCTCCCGATCTGCGCCGATCTCGGCGAGGTCGGTGCGTTCCCGCAGGTACGGCGGATCGGGATCGCCGTCTCGGACGATCACCGGCCCGAGGCCGTGCGGAAGGAGGGCGATGTCGGCGCCGTCGCCGGTCTCCGACTCGATCCGGATTCGGATGTCCGGTCGGAGTCCGCTGGAACTCGAGGAGATGAACCAGTCGGCGGGGTCGAGGGCCGCGCCGTCGACCGTCACCCGGGTGAACTCGATGAACTCCGGCAGGATCAGCGACGGCGCCATGGTGAGCGGGCGCCATTCGCTGGTCTTGCCGTCGGTCTCCCGGAGCTGAAAGACGTCGAGCCGCCGGTTCGAGGCGGTGTAGCTCAACGCCACGAGCTTCTGGTCGGTCGACTCGGTGAAGGCGAAGGCGGCGAACGCCGTGCCGACCCCTTCCACCGCGACGTCCAGTTCCCCGCGCGCGATACCGCTCATCCGGGGGACCAGCATGGTCCCCAGCAGGACGAGCAGCACCGACGCGATGATCACCTCGATGAGGCTGAAGCCGCGGCGGTGTCGCGTACGAGGTTGGGCGTCGTTGGTCTGCAGGGCGAGAAGCTCCGGAACGGATCAGCGCTTGCCGTGGATGATGTCGTCTTCGCCACCGAACTTCTTGTCCGGTCCATAGCTCATGACGTCGAATTCGATGTTCTGTTCGCCCGGAATCACGATTTCGTAGGGCGTGCCCCAGGGATCGATCAGGTCGGCCGAGTTCTCGAGGTACGGGTCGTCGCCGTCGAGCAGGACTTCGAGCGTGAAGTCGTCGTCGATGTTGCCCGTGGTGTTCTGCGTGATGTAGAGGCGGACGGCGTTGGCGAGACTGTTGACCTCGGCGACCGCCTTGTCCTCGTTCGCACCGGCGAGGAACCGGGTCAGTCGCGGCACGACGAGCGTCGCGAGGAGGGCGACGATGGTCACCGCGATGATGACCTCGAGGAGACTGAAGCCTCGTCGCGGGGCGTGGAGACGGGGCGTGGCGTGGCGGGAGGTGGTGCGGTTCATTGCGTGTCGGTCCATGTCGTGGGACGGGCCGGAAGCCCTTGAGGGGACGGAATCAACGGAGATGATATTCATCGGCCGCCCGCGACCGCCTGCTGCATCTCGAGCAGGGGGAGCAGGATGGCGGCGAGCACGAAGGCGGCGACGCAGGCCATGACGACCAGCATCGCGGGTGGCAACGCCTTGCTGAAGATCTTGAGGCTGTTGTTGACCTGACGGTCGAACGCGGAGGCGGCGTGGAGGAGCATCCCCTCGAGCCGGCCGGATCGTTCGCCGATGTTGACGATCTGCACGAGGAGCGGTGGGAAGTGGCCGCACCGTTCGAGGGGGGTGGCGAGCGAGCCGCCGGTGGTGACGCGTTCCCGAACCTCGTCGATCGCATCCATCATGACCGTGTTGCCGAGCGTGTCCCGGACGATGCCGAGCGAGGTGAGGATCGGAATGCCGGCGGCACAGAGCGTTCCCAGCGTCCGGGTGAACCGGGCCACCGCGATGTCGCGAAGGAGTGTTCCGAGGAGCGGGATCCGCAGGAGGATGCCGTCGACCCGCCGTCGGTTCGCGGGTACCGAGGTCCACGCCCGCCAGCCGAAGAAGCCGCCGACCGCACCGGCGATCATGAGCCACCACCAGGCACCGACGAAGTCGGCGAGGGCGAGCAGCACCTGGGTCGGCCAGGGCAGCGGCACGTCCTGAGCCTGCAACGGCACCATCAGTTTCGGAAGCAGCACGGTGACGAAGATCACGACGCTGATCGCCATGATGACCATCACGATCAACGGATAGATCGTCGCGCCGACCAGTTCCCGTCGGACCTCGACGCTTCGTTCGAGGAGATCGGAGAGCTGGTGCAGCACTTCGTGCATCTTTCCCGAAGCGTCCGCGGCGCGGATCATGCCCACCACCATGTCGTCGAACGGCCCGCCGTACTCCTTGCACGCCTCGTGCAGCGGCCGTCCGGACTCGACCCGTTCGATCAGGAAGTCGAGGACCACCTCCTGCCGGACGTTCGCGGCCTGCCTGCGGACGGTGACCAGCCCCTGCATCAGGGGCAGGCCGGCTTCGATCGCGGTCGCGAGCTCCCGCATGAGGTTGGCGAGTTCGACCGCGGAGATCGAGGGACGACTCTTCGAGTCGGCGATGACGGCCGACTCCTCCGAGGACTCGATGATCTCCGTCGCCTGTCGGCCGAGCGTGCGGATCCGATCGACGGCGCCGGCACGCGACGTGGCCGTCACGGTCCCGGACACCTTCTGGCCGTGTTCATCGATTCCCTGATATGCGAATGCCGGCATGGTCGGTCAAGCCCCGAAATCGTCGACGTCCTGGGTGGCCCGAAGGACCTCCTCAGGCGTGCTGAGTCCATCGATCGCCTTGCGGATGCCGTCTTCGCGCATGGACACGAAGTCCTCGCCGAGCATGTTCCGAAGGTCCATGAGTGATCGCCCTTCCGAGATCCCGGCCCGCAGCGTGGGCGAGATCTTGACGAGCTCGTAGAAACCGAGGCGGCCTCGGAAGCCCGTGTTCGAGCACTTCTCGCATCCGGTACCGACGTACATCATGCCTTCGAGGCGGGCCGCCTCTTCCGGCGGCAGTCGGTGCAGGAGATCCTCGGGCATCGGAACCCGGGTCTTGCAGTGCGTGCAGATGCGACGGCCGAGTCGCTGGGCGAGCAGGCCTTCCAGCACCGACGCGACGAGATAGGGCTCGGCCCCCATGTCGATCATCCGACCGACGGAGGAGATCGCGTCGTTGGTATGCAACGTCGAGAACACGAGGTGACCCGTGAGGGCCGATCGGATCACGATGTCGACGGTCTCGGCGTCGCGGATCTCGCCGACGAAGATCACGTCGGGGTCCTGCCGGAGGATGGAACGGAGTCCCGAGGCGAAGGTGAGTCCACGCTTCGGATTGACGGGGATCTGATTGATTCCCGACAGTTCGTACTCGACCGGATCCTCGATGGTGATGATCTTCTTCCGAGGGTCGTAGAGCTTGCTGAGGCCGGCGTACAGGGACGTCGTCTTGCCGGAACCGGTGGGGCCGGTGACCAGCACCAGGCCGTGCGGCTTCGCGATCAGATGGTCCATCGTGTCTCGATCACGCTCGGCCATTCCGAGGCTCTTGAGATCGAGCGGAAGCGAGGACTTGTCGAGAATTCGCATCACGACCGACTCGCCGTACAGCGTCGGCACGGTCGAGACGCGGATGTCCACCTTGCGGCCCTCGAATCGCAGCGAGATGTGGCCGTCCTGGGGGACGTACCGCTCGGCGATGTTCATGTGGGCCATGATCTTGATCCGGCCGACCAGCGCCGCCTGCAGGTGCTTCGGCGGGGAGGGTTGCTCGCGGAGCACGCCGTCCACCCGGTACTTCACCTTGAGTTCGTCCTCGAAGGGTTCTACGTGGACGTCGCTCGTCCGCGACTGGATCGCTTCGAGAAGCAGCAGGTTGACGAGGTTGATCAGCGACGGCTGTTCCGCCATCTGGTGGACGTCGTCCGCCTCGATCGCGTCGAGGTTGTGCTCGGTCTCGCTCGCGATGTCGTCGTCCGCGGCGAGGCTTTCCGCCATGCGGGCCGCGGTGGTTCCGTACGCGGACTTCATCAGTTCGGCGAAGATCGCCGACTCGAGTCCGACCCGCACCACTTCGCGGGAGGTCCTGGTCGCCACTTCGTCGACCGCTTCGGTGTCGAGGGGGTCCAGCATCGCCACCGTCACGCGTCCGGGTTCGAGCGTGATCGGCACCACGCGAAGGCGGACCGAGACCTCGGGGGGAAGAACCTCGGCGGCTTCCGTGTCGAAGGCCGGCATCCGGTCCAGCAGTTCGATGCCCAGGAGTCGCAGGCGGTCGAGATCCGGGCCGGCGGGCGACGAGGCCTCGGACGAGGATTCGCCGGGAATTTCGAGGGTGATCTCGGGCGCAGCGGCGTCCTCGTCCCCCCCGAAGGTGGTCGAGGCTTCGAAACGTGCTTCTTCGCCGATCTGTTCGCTCACGAGGGTGTCGCTTCCTGATGGTGCCGGGGGGCGATGCGGCACCGCCCCGTGAAATCCCGATTTCGATCGCGGGTCAGTCGCTGCCGCGATCCTGCTTTCCGTCCTTGCTGCCGGAGGGCGAGATGCCCTGAGCGCCAACGCCGCGGTCGCGATTCTTGCTCAACTCGTCGGGGCTCTTGAATCGCGGACGCGCCGGGTGATCCTTGCCAGGTGCGAGCGTGCGGATCTTCTCGCTTCTGATGCCGCCCGGGCTGCCGCCCGCGGGTCCACCGGCACCGTCTCTCGGACGCGAGTTGCCGGGAAGGGCGCCGGTCTGTTCCGGGGTCAGAACCGCGAGGATGCGACGCCGGGTCTCGTCGACGAGATCGGTCTTCTCCGCGACGATCCGGTCGGCTTCGCTCTGGACCCGTTCGACCTTCTTGCCGTTCCGGCGGTCGATCATCCGCTGCACCTTGACCCGGGCTTCGCCCGGCTCGTGAATGCGGAAGGCTTCCACGATCCGCATTTCGATGTTCGCGAGGCGAAGATCGAATTCGACTTCGATCTCGTCCAGCTGGGCCCGCTGGCCGTCGGTGAGGTCGGGCAGGGTGCGGATGCTCTCCAGCAGTCGGGGGATCGGGGTGGGTCGGAAGGCCCGGGGATATCCCTCGGCGAGGGCCGCGTCCCGGAACCGTTCATTGAACTCGCCGGGAAGCGCCTCGGCGATGCGGACCACGAACTCGTCCTGAATGCGTCGGACCTGCACTCGGGTCGACATGATCTGGTCCGTGGCGGACAGTCCGGCCTCGAAGTCCATCGCGGCCATCGCGTCCTTGATCTTGTCCTGGAGCGAATCGATCTTCGCGGTTCTCACCGCGAGGGCCTCGTCGAGCGCGAGCTCGTATTCGACCACGATCGGATCGATCGCCTCCTCGATCTCGTAGGGGAATCGAAGCGTCCTCACGAGGGTGAAGAGGTCCACGGACTCGCCCATCAGTTCGCCCTTCGGAAGTTCCTTCTCTCTCCGGAGGGTTCGTTCGAATCGCGGCCAGCGATCTATCTGGGAGGGGGTCAGCTGGGCGCGAACGTTGTTGAGAAAACTCCGGCCGAGTTCGGCCCGCTCGGTGTCCCAGACCGCGAGGGGCTCGAGGATCATCTCCATCACCGCATCCGGTCGGGCGTTCCCGATCCGACTCTGCAGGCCTCGCATCCGGTTCTTCACCTCTTCGACACCCGCCTCGTACGACACCATGTAGTCCTGGAGCAGGACTTCGACGATCGGTCGCTGCCAGTCCTCGAGCTTGAGGATCTCGACGAAGAGGGGCATGTCGCGGTCGAGGAACTCGGGGCGGAAGGAATCAGCGAACCCGGCCTGGGCCCCGAACTGGGCGGACGCGGGGGCGGACATCGACATCGCCGTTCCCACCGAGAGGGCGGCGACGAGCACGGAAGACTTGATTCGACGAAGAAGCATGGTCATGAAACTCCGAGTCTGTGAGAACTTGGCCCCGGATGGGCCGGCCGGCCGGTTCCGAACACAGTTGGAACGCGGCACGGGGGAAAATATGGCACGTCAGGACGGGGAATCGGTCGAGAAGAGGCCATTTCCTCGACCCGGGCCCTGAACGGCGAGGATTGTCCGAATCAGTGTGGTTGGGCGACCATGTCGGCAATATCTGCGCGTCATTCGGCGAGCACCGTTCGCTGCTCGATTCGCTTCTCGGACGTTGTGACGACGAGCCGGTCGACGTAGACGCCTGGCGTATGGATTCCATCTGGATCCAATGTGCCTGTATCGACGATTTCTTCCACTTCCACCACGGTTCGACGGCCACACTCGGCGACCATCGGATTGAAGTTTCGGGCCGTCTTTCGATAGATCAGATTGCCACTTCGATCGGCCTTCCAGGCCTTCACGAGGGCGAGATCCGCCTGAATGCCCCGCTCCATCACGTAGGGTTCGCCGTCGAACTCGCGGATCTCCTTGCCCTCCGCCACGAGCGTTCCGACCCCGGTACGGGTGTAAAAAGCGGGGATTCCGGCCCCTCCGGCCCGCATTCGCTCGGCGAGCGTGCCCTGGGGATTGAATTCGACCTCGAGCTCGCCGGCCATGAATTGCCGTTCGAATTCCGCGTTCTCACCGACGTAGCTGGAAACCATCTTCCGGATCTGTCGGGTCTGGAGCAGAAGGCCCAGCCCCCAGTCGTCGACGCCGGCATTGTTGCTCACGGCGACGAGTTCACGGGCCTTGGTATCGCGAAGGGCGGTGATCAGCTGTTCAGGGATCCCGCAAAGACCGAAACCGCCGACTGCGACGGTCATCCCATCCTCCACGAGACCTTCGAGTGCGGCGGTGGGGGTGTCGAAGACCTTGTCGACCATGGGGAGTAATCCTTCAGGAACCGCTCGTTTCCCTCGATTCAGGGACTTCGGGCGTCATTTACGGGCCTTAGAGTGTACCCCCTCCGGGGTGTTCTCGGATCGGTGGCGGCGTTTCCACGCCGACCGGAAGCATGTTGCGAGCCCCTCCCACGTGAGCCCCGACGAACTCCAAGTCGCACCTGTTCCCGGCGATCCCTCCGTGGCTCGCCGGCGGGTGCTCGACTTCGTGCTGATCGGCGTCCTGCTGGTGCTCACGGCGCTCCCCGATGCGATGGTCGTCCCCATCCTGGAGGAGTTGATGGTCGAACGCTACGGCGTCGACCCGGGCCCCGCGCATGCATTCATTTCGATCAACCTGCTCGGTGGTCTGTGCGCGCTCCCGTTGCTTCGCACGACGATGCGGATCGGTCGCCCGGTACTCGCGGTCGCGATCGCCGCGATCGCGGACGGACTGCTTCTGGCGGCGATGTGGCTTCCGATCGGATTCTGGCCGACGATCGCGCTCCGCGGGCTCGAAGGCGTCGCCGACGTGGTGGTGTTCGCGGTGGTGTTCGACCTCGTCGGTCAATCCGGACGGGCTCGGGCCGCGGGCCTTCGATTCGGCATCGGCGCCGCCCTCCTCAGCATCGCCCTCGGTGGAGGCGCGATCCTCGGAGGACAGATCGCTCGCGCGGACGACGGGAGCGGCGATGCGGCGCGAGCCGTCTACCTGATCGGTGCTTCCGCATGCTTCCTCGCGGGCGTCGTGGCATTCCTCGGCCGTCATCGGCTGCGACGCGTCGATTCCAAGGCCTCGACGCCCGCGACGCCATCCGTCACCGCGACCGACCAGCCCCGCGCGCCGTTGTGGCCGCTCCTGCTCATGGCTTCGGCCGACCGGGCGGCCGGCGGTCTCCTGACCGGAACGCTCGGGCTCTTCCTCGCCGAAGCGATCGGTCTGGACCCGTCGATCCGTGGTCGACTGATCGGGTCGGTGCTGCTGTTGATGGGACTGGGTGCGATTCCGGCGGGGTGGGTGAGTGATCGATTCGGCGACCTTCGAATCCGGGCGATCGGCGGGGTCGCGTTCGCCGCCGGTCTCTTCCTGCTCCCGCTCGCCGCCGACGATCTGTCCTCCTTGATCCAGACGATGCTCCTGCTCGGGATCGGCGGCGCGACGCTTCTGCCGACATCGCTGGCACTGCTCGATCGTCTGCATGGCGGGCTCTTCGGCATGGGCGGTTTCCGCGCGGCCGGCGACTTCGGATTCCTCGTCGGCGTCTCGATGGCGGGCCTGCTGCTCTACCTGCTCGGCTCCGGCCGATCCTCGTATTCCGAATACGTCGCGGTCATCTGTGGTTTCGCGATCATGCACCTCTGCACCACGTTCGTGGCCGTGCCGGCGCTGGCCCGACGCGATCGGGCCATGAAGCGCAAGCAGCAAGACCCCTGACGGTGACGCAAGCCTGGGAAAAAACCGCCCCGGACGCCTTGCGGTGTCAGGAGCGGTTCGAGTGGACGTCTGGGCTGATCGGTGGGAGTCAGTTCTTCGTGGAGGGAATCCTGGCTTCGGTGGGATTCAGATCCTCGATCGTCGTTCGGAGCTTTTCGAGCGCCTTGTTCTGAATCTGTCGAACCCGTTCCTTGGTCACGCCGATGATCTGGCCGACCTGTTCGAGGGTGAGCGTGGTTCTCGCCTCCTCGACGCCGACGCCGAAGCGATGGCCGATGACCGTCTGTTCGACCGAGGTGAGCTCGGCTTCGTTGGTGTCCATGAGGTGCCGGACTTCCGCCGCGGAATCCGCGATGTATTCCGCTCGGCGCGTTTCGAGATGATCGGACCGCTCGAACGCGGGATCGAAGTCCGTCACGAATCGCTGGCGGTGCCTCGTGCTCTTCATTCCATGACGGCTGAACGCCTTCAGAATTGCGCGGCAGGCGTAGGTACTGAACTTGAACCCGCGCTCACAGTCGAACTTGTCGACCGATCGCATCAACGCCATGTTGCCTTCGCTGACCACGTCGGCGAACTCGCCATCCATGATCCGGACCCGCTTCGCCATTGCGAGCACGAGGGCGAGATTGGTCTCGGCGATCTGTTCGCGGAAGGACGCGGCGATCGCGTGCCACCGGAGGATCGTGCGGGCCTCGCCGAGATCGGGGCGGCGGGTGCCGATTTCGATCTGGACGGCCCGCATGCGGAAGCGGGCGTAGTTGAACTTGAGGAAGAGGATTCGCTCCTGGGCTCCAGAGAGCACGAGCGACTTGCCGGCCTTCGGCGGGTCGACGCGTCCCCGCGCCGGGATGAGGTCCTCCATCAGCGGGCGGTACCAGGTCACATCGGGACGCTCGACATCGTCGAGGCCGAAGATCTCGGTTTCCGCATCCGGCTCGTGGAAGATGTCCGCGGTGATGTAGTCGATCTCCTTCTCGAGCACCCTCGCAAGCAGCGATTCCTCCCGTCGGGAGAGGCGGCGGAGTTCTTCGCCGCTGCCACGGCTTTTTCGGCGGCCGATGCGGGTCGCGTCACTCGCGGGGTTGTGCGTGCCCGAGACCGGGCCGACGGAAGACCGGGATCGGGCGCGGACCCGGTCCAGTGGTGAGTTTCGGGAGGTCGAAGGATTCGTTTGTCTGAGTCGTGGCATGGTCGTGATTGCTGGGCCGCAAGCGGCCGAAGCACCCCCTGATATGTGCCACCCCGGGCCATTCTCGGCTGGTGCAAAGCCGGGAACGCACCGGAAACAGGGCTGCCTCGATCATCCTGAAACGAAGCAAGAAGCCCTGCAAGGTGACGGCGGATCGCCGTCACATCTACGTTTCGTCGCCCGGCGGGGTTCGGATTCCAGCCGGTTCCGACGTTGGATTATTCGTGTTCGGGCCGCGACGGTTGCATGCGGTTCGCCGGGCGTGGATGCGGCAGTGGGGCGGAACGCCTTCGATACCCCGTTTTCGGGGTGTTTCCCGCGTTTTCAAGGTGGTTCAAGGGCCATGACAGCAAAAGGCCGGACCGCGAAACGTGCGGCCCGGCCTTCATTTTCATTCGATTCGAATCCTCCTCAGGCGGAGGACTGAATCACTCGGGCGAGCCCGAGGACATGTCATAGATCCAGCAGGCACCGGCCGGCGACCAGTCGAGGACTTCGCCATCATTGAAGAAGAGGCCAAGCTCTCGCGTCGCCGCTTC
Organism: Phycisphaerales bacterium; assembly: GCA_029248335.1. Taxonomy (GTDB): domain Bacteria; phylum Planctomycetota; class Phycisphaerae; order Phycisphaerales; family SM1A02; genus UBA12014. The sequence continues at coordinate 75,362 of JAQWJM010000202.1, read as the reverse complement.
GGGGCTGTCACTTCCGTGGATCAGGTTGAAGGAGCTTGAAACCCCGAAATCGCCTCGGATCGTGCCCGCATCGGCCTTGAATCCGAAGGTCGCGCCCATCATCGAGCGGCAGACCGCGATCGCGCCGTTGCCACGGAGGGCCAGCACGAGAACCGGCGAGGAGGTCATGAAGCCGACGAGGCCGGGGTAGAAGGGCTTCTCGCGGTGATCCGCGTAGTGGGTCGCGGCGAGTTCGTCGCTGATCTTGGTGAACTTGGCGCCGACGACCTGGAGGCCCTTGTCCTCGAAGCGGCTGATGATCCGACCCATCAGGCCTCGCTGGACGGCGTCGGGCTTCAGGATGATGAGGGTGGTTTCCATGGTCTCTCCACTGGATGAGGATTTGGGGGGACGCCGGTCATGTTGACGTTCGGCGGGATCGCGGCACGGCCGCGGAAGGTCGGAAAAGATAGCGGATCGGCCGTCGATCGTGGGGGGAAACCCGTCTCGAATCGCCACGGCGAGCCCGGATTGCGGTAGTTTCCGAAAGGTGCGGCAGGAAGCCGCCCACCACTCCGTGCGAGCCGTCCGTTCGGCGAGCGGAGCACGATCGTCCCGGGCAACGCCCGGTGTCGCCTCGAGAGCAATGGAATGCCCACCACCGTGACCCCACCTGGATCGTCGAAGAAGCCGTCTGCGAAGGGAACCCGAGGTCGGGCCACCGCCGAGCAGATGGCCTCGCGGCAACGCGAGATCTCGGTCAGTGAGTTCTTCGCCAAGAACCGTCATCTGCTTGGTTTCGACAACCCACGCAAGGCCCTCCTCACCACGGTGAAGGAGGCCGTCGACAACGCCCTCGACGCCTGCGAAGAGGGCGGGATCCTGCCGGACATCGCGGTCGAGCTGCTCCAGCTCGAAGAGACCCGGTTCAAGGTCACGATTCGAGACAACGGTCCGGGAATCGTTCGCAAGCAGATCGAGAACATCTTCGGCAAGCTGCTCTACGGCTCGAAGTTCCACCGGATGAAGATGAGCCGCGGACAGCAGGGAATCGGAATCTCCGCCGCGGGCATGTACGGACTGATGACCACCGGTCAGCCGGTGCTGATCATCTCGAAGACCGGGAAGCGACGTCCGTCCCACGAGGTCGTGCTCAAGATGGACACCGCCCGGAATCGCGCCGAGGTGATCAGTGAGACCGAGCATCCGGAAGACGACACGCTCTTCAAGGATGGTCACGGCACCCAGGTCACGATCGAACTCGAGGGCCGCTATCAGAAGGGGCGGGCGTCGGTCGACGAGTATCTCGAACAGACCGCGATCGCGAACCCGCACGCGCGGTTCACCTACGTGAATCCGGGAAACGAGACCATCGAGTTTCCTCGGGCGGTCGACGAGCTGCCGCCCGAAGCGAAGGAGATCAAGCCCCATCCGAAGGGGATCGAACTCGGCACGCTCATCCAGATGCTCGAGCGAACCGAGAAGACCCAGCTCGGGGCGTTCTTCAAGGACGAGTTCTGCCGGGTGGGGCCCCGGGTCGCGAAGGAGATCTGCACCAAGTCCGATCTGACGGACCGGACCTGGATCAAGCAGGTCGGCCACTCCGAAGCCGAAGCGCTCTACAAGGCGATCCAGGACGTTCGGATCATGGCGCCGCCGACCGACTGCCTCGTGCCGATCGGAACCAAGGCGATGCTGGCCGGGCTGCTCAAGGAGGTCAAGGCCGAGTTCTTCGCGGCGAGCAGTCGTCCGGCGGCGGTGTATCGCGGCAATCCGTTCCAGATCGAAGTGGGCATCGCGTACGGCGGCGACCTTCCCGGAGACGAGCTCGGCAGGGTCATTCGGTTCGCGAACCGGGTTCCACTGCTCTACCAGCAGTCCGCATGCTGTTCGTTCAAGGCGGTGGTCGAGGCCGGGTGGCGCAACTACGGTCTGCAGCAGGCCCGGGGCAGTCTCCCTTCCGGACCGGTGGTGGTGATGATCCACATGGCGAGCACCTGGGTGCCGTTCACCAGCGAGTCGAAGGAGGCGGTCGCCGACTACGACGAGATCCGCAAGGAGATGCGTCTCGCGCTTCAGGAATGCGGTCGCAAGCTGGGAACCTATCTCCGCCGACGCCAGAAGATGCGACGGGAATCCGAACGCCGCAACGTCTTCACGAGGTACATCGGCGAGATCTCGATGGCGTGCGAACGGATCACCGGCTCCGACGCGGTGGAGGTTCGTGACGCACTGGAGAGCATCGCGGCCCGGAAGACCGCCGAGGCGGACCAGCAGCTCGACGACGAAGGACGGATCGTCGACGACGGCGGGCGTCTCGCGTCCGACGACTCGGTGATCATTTTGGAACAGCCCGGTGCGGCCGGAGACGCCGACGCGGGCGAGACCGCGGAAGGTGGCGAATCGCTGTTCGCGGAGCTGTCGCCGCCGAAGAAGTCGCGCGGAAAGATCGTCAAGAAGAGCACTCGAAAGACCACGAAGAAGAAGCGGTCCGGCACGGCGTCGACGGGACGTCGCAAGTCGGGCGGTTGACCCAGCAAAGGAATTCGTGATTCATGGCAACCAAGCCAGCAGGTGATTCGAAGAAGCCGGGCTCCGGGAAGAAGGTCAGGAAGACCTCGGCGAAATCCGCCGGGAAGTCCGCCGCGAAGGCGGGCGGCTCCTCGCTCGGCACGACGAAGAAGCGACGCAAGATCTCCGCCGCGGTGGATCCCGAGGCCAAGGCGAAGATCGACGCCCGGACCGTCGACCGCATCGAGTCGCTCGGCGCTTCGGTGGTGAAGCAGAGTCTCAAGCTCGCGGATCCGTTCGTGGACGTTCCCACCCGGTCGATCTCCAACGTTCGATTCAACAAGTCGAAGCGGCTCCTCGAGATGGGCGACGCGAAGCAGCGCCGCATGCTCTTCAATCTCGGGCAGGCCAAGAAGTTCATGCAGACGATGCTGGTCGCGGATGGATGCCGCGACCTGGTCCAGGCGGGAAAGACTCTCAGCCTTCGTGGCATGTACTACAAGTCGCTGCACACCATCGCGGGCACCAAGGAGAAGACGTTCGACGGCCAGGAGGAGTCGGACGTGGTGCTCGAGGACCTCGAGGTGTCGATCGACTCCCTCCGCGAGAACCTCCACGTCTTCGCGAAGAAGCGGGGGACGATGGTCGGCAACATCACCGTCTTCGACAACGGCGACGAGATCAACTGCCGCCGGATGGGCACCGGCGGCTATGCGATCCCCTCGATCTGCGAACCCAGCGTGATCCAGTTCGGCAAGTGCGAGGCCGACTTCGTGCTGCACGTCGAGAAGGACACGGTCTGGAGTCGATTCAACGAGGATCGATTCTGGGAGACCCACAACTGCATCCTCACCGAGGGGTCGGGGCAGCCGCCCCGCGGCGTCCGCCGACTCCTGCACCGCTTGAACACCGAGCTCGGGCTGCCCATCTACTGCCTGCTCGACTGCGACCCGTGGGGGCACTACATCTACAGCGTCATCAAGCAGGGGTCGATCAACCTCGCGTACGAAAGCGGGAGGATGGCGGTTCCGGAGGCGAAGTATCTGGGAATCCGGTCCGACGACTACGCGCGGTGCGGGCTCTCCGACGACGTCAAGATCGAGTTGAACAACCGGGATCTCGAGCGGGCGAAGCAGATCGCCGCCTACCCCTGGTTCGCCGACCGTCGCGTCTGGCAGAAGGAGATCAAGCGGATGATCTCGAACGGCTTCAAGATGGAGGTCGAGTCCCTGATCACCAAGGACATCTCCTACGTCACCGAGACCTACGTTCCCGAGCGGCTCAAGGCGAAGGACTGGATCGACTGATCTCGTCGCGTCCGGTCTCGGTCGAGTCGGTCGGGACGTTCCGGGGAATGGAGATCGTGAAGTCGCTTCCGCGGCCTGCGAGCACGTCGAGGCTGATCCGGCCCCCGTGTTCCTCGGCGATCCGTCGCGCGGTGGGGAGGCCGAGTCCCGAGCCACCCAGCGTGCCGCTGACGTAGGGATGGAAGATCCGCTCCCGCATCTCCTCGGGCACGCCCGGTCCGCTGTCGATGACGTGCACGGAGACGTCCGTCTCCGTCGCGGCGATCCTGACCAGCAGTTCCCGAGGACGTTCCGGGGGGTTCCCCTCCATCGCATGCACCGCGTTGATCAGGATGTTGAGCAACGCCTGCTTGAACATCGCGGCGTCCACCTCGGCCTTGATCGGGTGCGTGGGAAGGTCGGGCCGAAGCACGACGTCGGCCGCGTCCGCCTGTGGATGGAAGAAGTCGAGGACGTCCTCGACGACGCGAACCAGGTCGGTGGGTTCCCGATCGAGTTGGAAACGCCCGGCGAAGCGGAGAAAGTCGGCGAGGATCGTTCGAAGTCGATCGGCTTCACGGACGAGGGCGTCCACCCGCCGAAGCATCGGCGTGGTCTCGTCCTCGGGGGCGTCGAGGTCTCGAATCGCCTCCTCCACGAGCTGGGCGTTGAGGATCACGGTCGACAACGGGTTCTTGATCTCGTGGGCGAGGCCACCCGTGAGCGAGCCGAGTTCGGCGAGACGTTCCGCATCCGCGGCGCGGCGCTCGGCCCGTCGAGCCCGTTCCTCGCGGATCGAGATCGCGCGTCGGGCCGTCGCCGCGACGATCGCGGCTCCAAGCACGAGACCGGTGATCACACCCCAGATGAACGGATTCATCGCATCTGCCTTCCAGGAATCCCCTCATGAAGAACGACCCGCGGGCCTGAAGTCGGCCGACGGGTCGATTCGATCATCCGCGTCGTTCGGGGAATCCGTCGCCCCACGCCTTCAGTCGGCCGGCTGCTCGGTGGTGACCGCGACGTCGGGCTTGGTCTCGGTCACCGACGGCTGGGTGGCTCGGGCTTCAACGGCGCGGGCCTTGGTCGCCGACCAGCCCTTGGCGCCGTCGTTCGCATCGTAGATCACGCGTTCGCCGTCACGGAAGGTTCGGAAACCTTCGTCCTGTTCGATGACGGTGAAGTGCACGAAGATGTCCTGGCCCTCCGGGCCGACGATGAAGCCGTATCCCTTCCGGGGATCGAACCACTTGATCTCGCCTTCGATTTCGATCAGGTTCGTATCAGCCATGTCTGGAATTCTCGCAGCAGAAGGTGGGGCGTGTACTCGGGGGGTGCCGAGCTCGATGCACTACTCGCGAAGCGGTCGGTCCGCCTTCGCATCCACCGGGAGTGGCCTTCGTCGGGGCGTCTCGTCGTCGTTGAGACGACGAACTTCCCCGCCAACGACCGACTTCTCTCTCCGGTTCCTTGATTCTCGGGAGAAGATGGACTTTTCGCAACCCTTCTTCCCCGAGATTCTCGGAACTCCGTCGCGCAGCGGGCATTTTGCGGCTTCTCGGGTGATTGCCCACAGGCGATTCAGAATCCGACCGTCGTTCTCCCCTGAGGCGCAAGAAAAGACCCCGGACCAACTGGTGGTCCGGGGTCCGTGCATTCGAGGTGGGGCCTGGATCAGGCCGGGGCTTCGGCGCGACCGCCGCCTCGGCGGCCTCCGCCGCCGCGGCTGTCGCCGTCGCCTTCGCCGTCGGCCGGCGGATCCATCAGGGCACGCCTGGACAGCTTGATGCGGCCCGTGTCGTCCACGTTGATGACCTTGACCTTGACCGAGTCGCCGATCGAGACGATGTCGCTGACCGACTTCACGAAGCCGTGGGCGAGCTCGGAGATGTGGCACATGCCATCGGTGCCGGGGGCGAGTTCGATGAAGGCGCCGAAGTCCTTGACCGAGACCACCTTGCCGTCGTAGACCGTTCCGACGCGGATCTCCGCACCGAGCGCTTCCACTTCAGCCTTGCACTGCAGGCCCATTTCGCCATCGGTGGAGCCGATGAGGACGGTGCCGTCCTCTTCCACGTCGATCGAGCAACCGGTCCGCTCCTGAATGCCGCGAATGGTCTTGCCACCGGGGCCGATGAGCTTGCCGATCTTGTCGGGGTCGATCTTGACCGTGATGATGCGCGGGGCGTACATGGAGATGTCCTCGCGGGGGGCCGCAAGCACGGACTCCATCTGTTCGATGATCTGGAACCGGCCTTCCTTCGCCTGCTCGAAGATCACGCCGATCTCGTCGACGTCGAGGCCGAGGGCCTTGAGGTCGAGCTGGATGCCGGTGATGCCTTCTCGCGTGCCGGAGACCTTGAAGTCCATCTCGCCGAAGACGTCCTCTTCGCCGAGGATGTCGGTGACGTTGCTCACCTTGCCGTCGGCGGAGGTGAATCGGCCGACGGAGATGCCCGCACAGGTGTTCCGGATCGGAACGCCCGCGTCCATCAGGGCGAGGCAGCCACCACACACCGACGCCATGCTCGAGGAGCCGTTGGACTCGGTGATGTCGCTGACCAGCCGGATGGTGTACGGGAAGTCGTCGGTGCTGGGAATGATGCCGAGCAGCGATCGCTCCGCGAGGGCGCCGTGGCCGACTTCACGACGACCGGGACCCATGATGCGACCGGCTTCGCCGACGCAGAAGGGGGGGAAGTTGTAGTGAAGGTAGAACTTCTTGGCGTACTCGGGCAGCAGGCCGTCGACGATCTGCTCGGCCTTGTTGGTGCCGAGGGCGCAGGTCACGAGGGACTGGGTCTCACCACGCTGGAAGAAGGCCGAACCGTGGGTCCGGCTGAAGATTCCGGGCTCCATCTCGATCGGGCGGATCTCCTTGAGCCCCCGGCCGTCGGCTCGGATGCCGTGCTCGGCGACGAGCATGTGGGTGATCTTCTTCTCGAGAGTCCGGAAGGCGTCCTTCGCCTGCGAACGGTTGTCCTCGGCGGCCTTGTATTCCGCGTACGGGGCGTCCTGGGGGAGCGGGAAGCACTCGTGGAGCGCCTCCTCGCGAAGTTCGCCGACCGCCGCGTTCCGGTCCTTCTTGCTCGCGATCTTCCGGGCCTCGACCAGTCGATCGTAGACCTGGTCCTTCACGGCCTTCATCACTTCCTCGGAGGGAACGTGGAGCTTGCCGGGGTTGGCTTCGGGGGCGTTGCACTTCTCGCAGAGTTCGAGGACCAGTTCGACGATGGGCTTCACGCCCTCCTCGTAGCCGAAGCGGATCGCTTCGAGCACCACGTCGTCCTCGACTTCGGCGGCGCCGACTTCGATCATGTTGATGCCGTTGGGATGGCCGGAGAGGACGAGGTCCAGATCCGAGTACTCCATCTGCGCGACCGTCGGGTTGAGCACGAAGACCTCACCGTCGTCGGTCAGGATCCGACCGACTCGAACGGTCGCGACCGGGCCCATGAACGGGGCGTCGGTGAGGCAGACCGCGGCGGAGCCGGCGGTGCAGGCGAGCACGTCGGTGTCGTTCTGGCCGTCGTGACTCATGACCCACGCCTGGATCTGGATCTCGTCGATGAATCCTTCGGGGAAGAGCGGACGGATGGGACGGTCCATCATCCGCATGGTGAGGACTTCCTTCTCGTTCGGAGCGCCTTCACGCTTGCGGAAGCCGCCGGGGAACTTGCCCGCGGCGGTGAGCTTCTCGCGGTAGTCGCACTGAAGGGGGAAGAAGTCGATTCCCGGTCGGGGGTTCGCCCGGACGCAGGTGGCCATGACGGTGGAATCGGCGTAGCTCGCCATGACGGCGCCGGACGCGAGCCTGGCGACGCGACCGGTCTCGAGTCGCAGGATGCGACCGCCGATCTCTCGTTCAACGAAAGTGACTGGCATGATTGCCTCTCTTTTGCATTGCTGATCGCGGACTTCTGGTCCGTGATCGCGGGGGGTGGCGCAGTTCCATCGATTGGAACCACGCGCGGGATCGCGGTACCGCGTCCTGGGGCAGAGGACGGAGCGCAGGCGTGTCGACTCACTGCACTCCGTCGACTGCCGCCGAAGGCGGTCGCCGCGGCATATTCGGTCCTACTTGCGGAGGCCGAGCTTCTTGATGGTCGCGAGGTAGTTGTCGCGGTTGGTTCGCTGGAGGTAGCGAAGCAGGCTGTTGCGACGGCTCACCATCGCCAGAAGTCCACGTCGCGACGAGTGATCGTGCTTGTGGTCGGCGAAGTGATCCTGAAGGGTCTTGATCCGGTCGGTGAGGACCGCGATCTGGACCTCGGGCGATCCCGTGTCGGAATCGTGTCGACCGTGATCCTTGCGGACGTCGGCCTTGCGGGCGAGTGAAATGCTCATGAGCTTCTTCGATCCTGTCGTTGCGTTGGGTGGCCGTCCCGGCCGCCGTCAGTGTGATGAGTTCTCTGCTGATTTCTCGAATCGAAGATTGTAGCGATCCACCGGGGGCGGGCAACCCCGGATCTTCCCGGACCTTCGTTCCGGGCCCCCAAGGCGGTATCCTGATGGCCCGTCCGGGTCGGAAACCCGTTTTTCAGGTCAGCAACCACTCTTTGCCCGCGGTGAAATCCGTGGCAGAGGCCCTCGGAGGCACTCGAGAGCACCATGGCGTCCGACACTCTCCAACAGGCGATCGAGGCGATGCGCGCGGAGGCCGACCGGATCCGGCTCGGCGGCGGCTCCAAGGGCATCGAACGGCAGCATCGACACGGCAGGCTCACGGCGCGGGAGCGGATCGACCGACTCGTCGACGCGGACGCCCCGCGCTTCGAATGCGGGCTCTTCGCCGCGGCCGGCATGTACGAGGAGTTCGGGGGAGCGCCCTCGGCGGGGGTGGTCACCGAAATCGGCCAGGTCGGCGGGCGGCCCGCGATGATCGTCGCCAACGACGCGACGGTGAAGGCGGGCGCGTTCTTTCCGATGACCTGCAAGAAGATCATCCGGGCCCAGGTCATCGCCCAGTCGGCGCGGCTTCCGCTGATCTACCTCGTCGACAGCGCGGGTGTGTTCCTTCCGCTTCAGGAGGACGTCTTCCCCGACACCGACGACTTCGGCCGGATCTTCCGGAACAACGCGGTGATCAGTGCGAGTGGAATTCCCCAGATCGCCGCGATCATGGGCAACTGCGTCGCGGGCGGGGGATACCTCCCGGTCCTCTGCGACACCCTGCTCATGACCGAGGGCAGCGGCCTCTATCTCGCCGGTCCGGCACTGGTCAAGGCCGCCATCGGCCAGGAGGTCGACAGCGAGGAGCTCGGCGGTGCCGCGATGCACGCGGAGATCTCCGGGACCATCGACTTCCGCGAGAAGGACGACGAGGCCTGCATCGCCCGGCTGCAGCGGCTGATGCTCGCCTGCATGTCGGCGCGGACGCGGCCCGAACCACCGTTCCCCTCGGCGAAACCGGCTCGTGCCGAAACCGAGATCCTCGACGTCTTCGATCCCGATCCGGGCCGACAGTACGACATGCGCGATCTGCTCGGCTGCGTCGTCGACGGGGATTCCTTCGACGAGTATCGAGCCGACTTCGGGCGGTCGCTGGTGTGCGGGTACGCCCGGATCGAAGGCAGGCCCTGCGGAATCGTCGCGAACCAGCGGATGATGACCAAGCGGAAGATGCCCGGCGGCAAGGCCGGGCCGTCGGAAGCGGTGAACATGCCGGCGGTCATCTACGACGACGCGGCCGACAAGACCGCCCGCTTCATCATGGACTGCAACCAGAAGCGGATCCCGATCGTCTTCGTCCACGACACCACCGGATTCATGGTCGGACGCGACAGCGAGCAGGGCGGGATCATCCGGGCGGGTGCCAAGCTGGTCAATGCGATGAGCAACTGCGTGGTCCCCAAGATCTCGCTGCTGATCAATGCCAGCTACGGCGCCGGGAACTACGCGATGTGCGGTCGCGCGTTCGATCCGTTCCTCACGCTGGCCTGGCCGAACGCCCGATGCGCCGTGATGGGCGCTGCGCAGGCGGCGAACGTCCTCCTCCAGATCGACCTCGCCGCCCGGAAGCGGCGCGGGGAGGAGGTCGACGAGGAGACCCACGCCCAGCTCCTCGCCGCGATCACCGCGAGCTATTCGGAACAGCAGGACGTGCTGTACGGCGCGGCCCGCGGCTGGGTCGATCGAATGATCGATCCGGTGGAGACGCGTCGGGAGCTCGGCGAAGCCTTGATGTTCGCCGATGGATGCGACACCTCGAGGCCGTTCGCGACCGGTGTGCTCCAGACCTGATCCGCGATGGGAACGCCGTTCGTTCAGTCCGCCCGGCGTCGGCCTCGGAAGAGTCCGCCGACGCCAAGCAGGGCGATCGCGCCCGGTGCCGGGACCGAGGCGTATTCCACGATCAGTTCGGGTCGGAGTGATGCGTCGCCGATGAACATCGAGTCGAATCGGAACGTCGTTCCGTTGCCCGTCTCGTCCCCGAGGATCAGCCAGCCGAAGCGGTTCATGTCGCCGTCGACCATCGACTGGAGGTCGTCGACGAGTCCGGCGCCACTCCAGGACTTCCAGCCGGTGCCTTCGAGCACGCTCGACGCGGACGCCTCGGAGGCGAAATCGCCGCCCGGGTTCGCCCAGGCCACGGTGTCGTAGAAAGCGCTGTCCCAGGTCGCGGAGCCGGGCGTCGCGGGACCGCCGCCGCCTTCGCCGCCCCCGGCGTCGGTCGTGCCCACGCCCCAGTCCGCGAGCAGTCGATGCAGGCCGACGTTCGCCGGTGGGGCATTCGTCTGCGAGACGTGGAGCCGAAGCGTCACGGATTCGATCGTGACCGGGCCGGCGAGCAACGGGGCGAGGTCGAAGTCGAGGAGTCCACGGCGGCGGAATCCCTGGTTCGTCACGCCGGTGAAGAGGTGTTGTCCGAGGCCGTTCGCACGCGGTTCGCCATTGGTCTCGTACAGGGTGCCGTTTCGGTCCGACTGCAGCGTGACCAGGTCGGCGGAGGCCGATCCGGCGAACGAGCCGAGGGAGAGGGCGACGAGGGTCGGGATCGCGACGGTTCCGATGAGGAACTGCTTGGTGGGGATCTTGGGAATCACGGCGTGGAACTCCTGGTACGGGGTGCCCCAGACCATGCCCCAGAACCGGTGGATCGCCAGCCGGCAATGCGAAATTCGATCCGAAACCCGCGTTCAAGGTCCGAATCGTCCATACCATGCGGGCTCACTGACTCTTTGAACCCTCGGAGCGGATGTCGTGGACGAAATCCTGCTGGCCAGCGGAAACCCCCACAAGCTGGAAGAGGTCAGGTCGGTGCTCGAGCCGATCGGTCTTCGCGTCATCGGTCTCGACGAGCTGGAGACGGTGCCTGAAGAGCCCGAGGAGGACGGCGTCACGTTCGAGGCGAACGCCCGAATCAAGGCGATCGCCTACGCCGGTGCCACGGGTCGTGTCTCCCTCGCCGACGATTCCGGTCTCGAGGTCGATGCCCTCGGCGGCGAGCCGGGCGTGCGAAGCGCCCGCTGGTCGGGGGTCGAGGGTGAACGCGAGGTTCGCGACGCGGCGAACAATCGAAAGCTCGTGGAATCGCTTCGGGCGGTTCCGGAGGCGGATCGCGCCGCCCGCTTCGTCTGCGCGATGTGTCTCGCCGCTCCCGACGGCACCGTGCTGGCCGAGACCCGCGGGACCTTCGACGGCATCGTGACCCTCGAGCCGAGAGGGGTGAACGGTTTCGGCTACGACCCGTACCTGCTCCTGCCCGGGGACGAACGCACCAGCGCCGAACTGTCGCCGGCCGAGAAGAACGCTCGAAGTCACCGCGGCGTCGCGACTCGCGCGATGGCACCGCTGATCGAGGCCCTGGAACGATCCTGACATGGCGAAGCGGGTTCCCCTCGAGATCCTCGATCTGCCCGATCAACGCTACACCTGCCACGGGTGCGGCGACTGCTGTCGCGACTTCAGCGTGCAGCTTCGCGACGAGGACCTCGAACGGCTCGAGTCGCAGGGCTGGGCGCAGGAGCGTGGGGAACCGGTGACGGTCGAGTTCCGAGGCCGGCGGTACCTCCGGCAGCGTCCGGACGGCGGGTGTCTCTTCCTGCAGGACGACGGGCTGTGCGAGATCCACGCCCGTCACGGCTTCCATGAGAAGCCCGTCGCGTGCCGTCTGTTCCCCTTCAATCTCGCGCCGGATTCCGGCGGCACCCGCGCGGGACTCAACTTCGCGTGCCAGAGCGTGCGGGCCAATCGCGGCTCGACGCTCGAATCGCATCGAGACGATCTTCGACGCGCGTTGCGCGAGGTGCCCGAATCCATCGCGGTGGCCCCGCCGCTGCTCGCCGGCGACCTGCGGGCCGAACCCGCCGAAGTGAACGCCTTGACCGCAGGAATCGATCGGTGGCTCGGTCGCGATGAAGTGCCGCTGACCATCCGGCTCGATGGATTCGCCTGGCTTGCGCAGGGAATCGGCGCCGCCTCCTTCTCCGAGGTCAGGGGCGAACGAATCACGGAGCTCGTCGGTCTTCTGGTCTCGGCGCTCCCCGACGAACTTCTGCACCTGCCCGTCGATCCACCGGGGCGTGGTCAGCGGAAGCAGCTTCGACAGGCGGTGTTCGCCCGGATCGAGGATCCGCGTTTCACCGACGACGAATCGCGTCCCACGCTCGGTGCCAAGCTCGATCAGTGGCGTCGAAGTCGACGGTTCGCGCGGGGGCGGGGCTCGATCCCGGGCCTGGCCCGGGGCTGGGCGATCCCCGACGACTTCGAGTCGGTGGAGGCGATGCCGAAGGTTCCCGGGAACGAGGCGGTGGCCGACCTCGTCGTCCGATGGTTGCGTTCGACGATTCGGGGCGGCCGTGCCTGGGGAAGCGGCTACTACGGTTGGAGCATCGCCGACGGGGTGCAGGCGCTGGCGCTCAATCTCGCGTGCGTCGGTTGGCTTTCTCGCGCCCACGCGGCCGGGGTGGGCGAAGCGGTCGTCACGTTCGACTCGGTCGGCGAAGCGCTCGGACGCATCGATCGCGCCTCCGGTCGAGCGGTCTGGCTGGGATCGATGGGGGAACGCCTTCGGCTTCGCTATCTCGCGACCGACGACGGCCTCCGCCGGCTCGTTCGGTCGAACTGGTGAATCGCTCCCCGCTCATTCGGTCGGCGCTGGTTCCGACCCGCGGGCTCGCGTGAACGGCCAGACCGGGTACCGCCTTCCGCTCAGCAGGACACCGAGGGCCGTTCCGCGAACCGCGACGTGGTAGACGACGAGCAGGACGACCGTCACCAGGACGATCATGACCGGCATCTTCACGATGCCCCACATGTTCCAGTGGCGGAACAGGGCCGGAATGAAGAAGGTCAACGGCAGGTGCATCAGGTAGATCCAGTACGAGGCGTCCACCATGTAGCGCACCGCGGGATTCGCGCGGGTGAAGAGTCGTTCGCTCACCCCGGTGATGCCGAGGATCAGGATCCAGCACGTGGTGGCCTGCAGACACTGATTCGCGATGAACATCGCGTCGGCGTGCTCCGCTTCGCCGTCGATCGCGAGGCTGGTCGTGACCGACATTCCCAGGGCGCACATCAGGAGCGAGCCGCCGACCCCGAGTCGGAGCCACGCCCAGTCCTTCAGGCGATCGACGATCTCGCGGTTCCCGAACGCGAGCCAGCCGACGCCGAAGTAGATGGCGTAGAGGGACATCACGTGCCACATCGGCCAGAACGACTCCGTGGTGTCGATCCCCGGATCTTCCATCGTGAGCATCTGCAGTGACGTGACGATGATCACCGCGGGGAGCCCGATCCAGCGGAGTCGTCCGAGACTCAGACTGCGAAACGCGGTCCGGCACCACCCGGCGACGGGGGCGGCGAATCGGCGGAGCAGGAAGGTCGCGGTCGCGAACGCGAGGTAGAAGTAGACGAGGTAATAAAGGAACCAGAGGTGCATCGGCCCGGCGTCGGCGAAGTCCGCGTTGAGGGACATCTTTTCGTATGCGAATCCGATCGTTCGTTCCTCGGTGGGCAGGTACGCCCAGGTGAAGGCGAAACTGATTGACCAGGCGACGAGTGGAAAGATGACGAACCAGCCGATCACCAGCGGAAGCACGATCCGGTCGTAGCGATGACTCGCGAATCCTCCGGGGCCACGGCGATCGAAGAGCATGGCACCGAAGAAGCCGGCCATCACGAAGAACGCCGGCATCCGGAAGATGTGGATCGCGAGCACGAGGATTCCAGCGAGGGCGGTCCGGTCGGGGTCCTCGTAGGCCCAGATCTGAGGCTCGCAGTAGACGAGCGCGGTGTGGATCACGACCCCGAGCAGCATCATCGTCGCGCGCACCACGTCGAGTCCGTGGTATCGCCCGGTTCCGGGAGACCGCGGGTGGAGCGGGTGATCGGAAGGAAGCGGGGGTGGAGATGAAGCGGCGATGCCGCGGTCGGTCGCGTTCATTTCACCGCGGCCTCGAGCAGCGGTCGGCATGCCTGGCGGCCGGCTTCAAGCGCCTCGCGATCGAGCGGTATCTCGAGAAACTCGATGACCCCTCCGGTGAACTCCCACGGCACGTCGAGCGCGTCGAGCGGGGTGATGCCATCCTTGTTCATCGCCTTGGGATCGGCACCCGCCTCGAGGAGGAGCCTGACGCACTCGGGGCGACCCAGGAAGGCGGCGCCGAGCAGTGGCGTGCCACGCTCACGGCTTCGGACATCGACTTCCCCCCCGGCCTCCAGGATCGCCACCATCGCGTCGACCTTGCCGAAATCGGCGGCCCATTCGAGTGCGGAGACGCCGAAGGTCGGATCGAGCGCGTTCGGGTCGCCCGCCTTGGCGAGCCGCGCCTCGAGGGTGGCGACTTCGCCCATCGCGGCCGGGGTCCAGATGTCGACCACTTCGGTGGAGGCGGGCTCGGCCACGGGAGCCGGCGCGTTCAGCGCGGCCGCGGGACCGCTCGTCGAACCGGTCGAAGATGAATCATCTCCGCATCCCAGCGGCAGGCCCACGACGGCGATCAAGGCCAGGGCTCGCAGTCCGAGACGAATCGGGCCGTGGGAATCTCCGGTGGAGGCAGGGGTCGGCATCATCGAGGGCTCCGTTGGCGGATGAACGGGTGATCCAGTTCGCGGTGGAACTCCATCAGCGTACCGCTTTCGAGGCCTCGTTCATCCGCCTGGGATGTCTCCGGCCCTTAAAAATCGGACACCCGGCGTGGTCGAGATCGATCTCCGCGATCGACCGCGACGCGACGATGGTCAGCCCTTGCCCGGCTTTCCGCGACCGTCATCACCGGCCTTTCCCTTCGCGCCACCGGTGGCCTTGCCGCCGCCCTTGCCGCCGCCGTTTCCGGTCTTGCCGCGGCGCTTGACGTCGTTCCCGCCGCGTCCCGGACGCTTCGGCAGTTCCTCGAAGCGGTCGGGACCGAGTGCGGCGAGCAACTGTGCTTCGACCTGGTCGTCCAGTCGATCGAACCCCTCGTACCCGGGTTCACGCCAGGCCTGTTCGCCGAGCGATTTCGCTTCGACGCCTTCGTCGACCACCGCTTCGACCATCGCCCGGGCGATGCGGGTCTCGCTGTCGAGCCGTCGTTGAATCGCCGTGGTTCGAAGGAACGCGATCTGGGAACCGATGCCGGCGTCGATTTCGGCGAGCGACGCGAGGATTTCCTCGTCGAGATCGTCGAGGTTCAACGCGAACTCGGTGGCCTGTTCGCACCACCGGGAACGCATCTGGGCTGGAAAACCGGTCCGACGCGCGACGTCCAGGAAGGTGGCGGCCGACTCGGGATCGACGTCTTCGAGACGGGCGCGGATCAGATCGACTCGACCGATGATCGCGTCCCGCACGGCGAGTTCGGCGGTGAGTTCGGCGGTCGCGGCATTCCGAAGCCGCGCGCGAATTCTCGTGTCGCCCTCGCCCCCGGATTCGCTCATCTCGATCGAGCGTTCCAGAGCCTGCTTCTCGCGGCGGATTCTCGCTTCGGTCCGGGCGTCGAAGCTCAGGGCGATCTCGCGGAGCATCTCGGGTTCGTCGGTGGCGAGGCCCGCCGCCTCGTACGACGCCGCGTCGATCGATCCGAGTGCGGCGACGATGTCCGTGGTGGCACCGCCCATCCGGGAGTCGGCCATCCCGTGTTGGATTCGAATCTCGTCGAGCAGGTCCTCGAGCGATGTCTCCATGCCGGGTTCGACCAGGGTGGCGATCGAATCGACGGTCGCGGTGCGGAGTTCTCGTCGTCGTTGATCCATGCGGTTCATCGCGGCGATCACGGCGCGGGCGTCGATGTCGCCACCGGCGTCTGCGAGGCGCTCACGGCGTCTTTCCACCATCGGTTCCAGCATCGCGAGTCGGGTCCGCATGCCGGCCATCCGCGAGTCGATCCAGTCGAGGGTGCCACGGACCTTCTCGTCACTCACGCCACGCTCGGCCATGCCGTCGGCGATGCGGGATTCCAAGGCACGCTGGTTCGATGCGTCAGCCGCCTGGAAGATCGGCTCGAGGCGTGCGATTTCAACCTCGTTCGCAGCGAGTTCGAGCAACTCGCGGAACCGCGAGGCCTCGGTCTCGAAGGCATCCTCGTAGTCGAGCAGGACGCTCTCGGCGATGGGGGCGGTGGCATCGTCGAGTTCGAGTCGGTCGACGACGAGTTCGATGTCGCGTCGGATGAACTCCGGCCGGAGCAGCGTCTGGAAGTCACCGCCTTCGGGCACCCGCATCGCGTACCAGAGATGCCCGCCGGTGTTCTCCTTCGCGGCCTCGTCGTTCGGTTCCTTGTCTTCACCGACCAGTTTCGACACCGCATCCCAGACCGCCTTCGCATCCTCTCCGGACATCGCCTGAACCCGGACCGCCATCTTCAAGTCGCCGCCCAGTTCCGCAAGGAACTTTTCGGGGTCGGATTCGGGCGATGCGGGTGGTCCTGCCGGTCCCTTCTGAGCCAGTGCCTCGGACGAGAGGCCGAATGCGAGCAGACAGATCAGCGTCATCAACAGGATGCGATCGATGCGGATCACCGGTGAGAGGATTGACGGCATTGATGGGGGCCTCGAACGGGGCTTCGACGGGAATTCGGGTGGTCTCGGGTTGATTCCGGCGGACCGAACGAGCCCGATCCTAGTTTGACGAAAAAATTAGTCAAGAGATCGAGCATGGATTACGAATATTTTCGTATCCAAGTTCCGTCGGTCTGGTCCGACTCGTCCTCAGCTCGGATCGGCGTCGGGTGCGGCCACGGCTTCGGTGCGGCCGGATCGGACCCGACGGATCCACCAGATGAACGCGAGAAGGCCCAGCGGAATCGAGACGATCGCCTCCGAGGCGCTTTCGAGCAAGGCGAGTTGCTGGAACGTCGCATCGAGCTCGCCGGCATCGAGATTCGGGGTCGCGAGCCGTGCTGCGAGGAACGCGACGGCGGCTTCACGCCATCCGAGTCTTCCCAGGGGATTCAGGGCGACCACCAGCGCAGTCACCGCGAGCAGCAGGACGTCGCCGACCGGGAGTTCGATTCCGAGGATGGAGGCCGCGATGCCGAGTCGGACCGCCCACATGGCGAGGTCGAACGCTCGCAGGCCGAAGGCGAGGGCGATCCATCTCCGATCGGTCAGCATCGCTTCGCCGCCGCGAGTGAAGCGGCGAACGATCGGAAGCCCGGCGAGGATCGGAAGCGTGAGCACGAGCGCGACAAGGGGTGCGATGAAGAGCAACGCCCACGCGATCCCGGGTTCGGGTTGGAGAAGCGTCGCCCCGACCGCGGCACCCATCACGCCGACGACGGCGATCGCGACGACGGCGATCCAACCGGTGACGAAGAGGATGGAGAATCGGTCCACCCGGACGTGGTAGAGATACCGACTCATGAGCCCGAGCCGGATCGGGGCGTAGTTGAAGAGCGCGGCCGTGAAGGTGACGCCCTGCAACACGAGAAAACGTTCGCGATGCACCGGACGGATGGTCGCGAAGAAGATCGCGCCGTTCGCGATCAGGCTCGCGATCGAGCAACCGAGCATCGCGGCGATCAGGCCGCCGTCCGCCTCCTTCATCCGGGTCCAGCCGTCCTCGCCGCCTTCGAACGCACCCTTGACGCACCAGACGACGAGTGCGAGCCCGCCGGCGAACCCGACGAGCTGCAGGACCAGCCGGAAACCGCGTGGCAGTCCCGCGCGGGCTTCTTCGCTCAACGTCATCGACGACGCGCCTTCGCCACGCGGCGGCTTCGACGCCATTCCCGGAACATCGCGGACAACGCCTCGAATCCGTCGCGGAGGCCGATCTTCTTGCCTTCCGCGAAGCTCCTCGGGTCGTAGGAGACCCCGACCTCGGCGACGGAGGCGCGGTGCCGTGCCAGTGCGGCGGCGAGCTGGGGTTCCACGCCGAAGTGATCCTCGTCGAGGTCCGGCAGGATCCGACGGAGCGTCGGCACCCGCATCACCTTGTAGCAGCACTCCATGTCGTGGATCCGGAGGCCGGTGAACACGTTCGACGTCAACGTCAGCAGTCCGTTGGCGAATCGGTGGGCCCGTCGAACCACGTTCGGCTGGACCTCGAGCCATCGGTTCCCGACCACCGCGTCGGTGTCGGGCGTCCGGTCGAAGGTCTGCACGAAGCGGACCAGATCGGCCGGGTCGTATTCGAGGTCCGCGTCCTGGATGCCGACGAGGTCGTCGTCCGCAGCGGTATCGAGGATGTGTTTGAAGCCGGTGCGGACCGCAGCGCCCTTGCCTCGGTTCGCGGCATGCGCGAGCAGTTTCACGCCTTCATGAAGGTCCCGAATCGAGGCCGCGACGGTGGTCGCCGTCTCGCCCGATCCGTCGTTCACGAGCATCACCCGCACGGACCAGCCGTCGGGCCACGCCACCCGTTCGACCTTCGAGACGACCTCCTCGAGGGTCGCCTCCTCGTCGAGGAAGGGAATGACCAGATGAAGGACCGGCATGGACGCACCCTTCGCGACGTCAGCGGTTCGAGGGCTCGGATCTCCGTCACCGTCTTCGGTGATCAGCCTTCCGCGTTCTCGTCACCTTCCGCGACCGTGTTCCGCATCGCGGTGTCGGCCACCACGTTCTGCATCCGGTAGTGGTCCATGATTCCCAGGTTTCCATCGCGGAACGCCTGGGACATCGCCTTGGGGACCTCCGCCTCGGCGAGGATGACCAGGGCGCGATTCTTCGCCGCTTCGGCGTTGTGCTCCGCTTCGTGGGCGATCGCGAGGGCGCGTCGCTGTTCCGCCTCGGCCTGGTACCGCTTGGTGTCGGCTTCGGCCTGGTCGGTCTGGAGCTGGGCGCCGATGTTGGTGCCGACGTCGACGTCCGCGATGTCAATGGAGAGGATCTCGAACGCCGTGCCCGAGTCGAGGCCCTTCGAGAGCACCGTCTTCGAGATCTGGTCGGGGTTCTCGAGCACCCGCTTGTGACTTTCGGCGGAGCCGATGGTCGAGATGATGCCTTCGCCGACTCGTGCGACGATCGTCTCTTCGGTGGCACCACCGACCAGCTGGGCGATGTTCGTTCTCACCGTGACTCGAGCCCGTGCTCGCAGCTGGATGCCGTCGCCTGCGACCGCATCGATCGTGGGACGGGTTCCCTGCGCACTCGGGCAGTCGATCACCTTGGGGTCGACCGAGGTCCGGACCGCTTCGAGGATGTCTCGACCGGCGAGGTCGATCGCCGTCGCGCGGTCCCACGGGAGGTCGATCTTGGCCTTGTCCGCGGCGATCATCGCCGCGACGACGCGTTCGACGTCTCCGCGGGCGAGAAAGTGCGCCTCGAGTTGGGCGGTGGAGAGTTCCAGTCCGGCCTTCTTCGCGGTGATGCGGTTACCCACCACGACAGCGGGCGAGACCTTCCGAAGCCGCATCATGAAGAGGTCGAGCAGTCTGACCGGAGCGCCGGAGGCGATCGACTGGATCCACAGGCTCGCGAAGCGGCCGAAGATCGCGAGTATCACGAGGGCGAAGAGTCCGGCGACGGCCAGCGCGACGATTTCCCAGTTTGCCATTCCAAATCCTCTCTAGAGTTCCAGCAGTCTACCTGTTTCGGGGCCCGCGTCGCCTCAGTCCGCGGCGGAACCCGTCGAACGCACCTTAATCTGGTTGTCGATGATCTCGACGATCTCGACCTCGGTGCCCTGATCGATGATGCCGGATTCCGCGAGGGCGTCCATTCGGCGATCGTTGAGGCGGATCACCCCGACCGGTCGCAACGGCGTGACCGCGACCGCGATCATGCCGATGAGGGCGTCGGCCGCTTGGCGGTCGGCTTCGCGGTGCTTCGCGAGTTCGTCCGCGACCTCCTCCTCGTCGAGGCCTCGGGTCGCGACCGTCTCGGTTCCGCCGAGGATGAGTCGTCGTCCAAGGGGACTTCCCGACCAGAGTTTCACGCCGTAGACCAGGATGAACGGGCTTGCCACGATGTAGGTGACGATGGCGAAGACGCCCGCGCTGGTGGAGTGGTAGAAGAAACTGATGATCGATGCGATGACCACGGCACCGCAGAGGATTCCGAGCATCCCCGCGGTGGGAATGAACAGTTCGATCGCGAAGATCGCGAGGGCGAGGATGCCGAGGCCGAATCCGATGACCAGCCACGAACTGTCCGGAGGCAGATCGGCGGGGGCCTGGGCGAGGGTCGCGAGGGTGTCGGTCATGTCGATCATGGTTCGATGCGCTCCACCTTGACGCCGAAGTCGTCCGCGGTGACGACCCGTACCCGGGTGCCGCGGTCGATGTAGGACCCGACGCTCTGGGCGTCGATCAGACGATCGCCGAAGCGGACTCGCCCCGAAGTTCGCAGGGGGGAGACCACCACGCCCTCGGTGCCCTTCGGGAAGATGGTACCGATCGCGGGTGCGGGCGCCGGCTGTGGCCGCCCGGTGGAATCGTCCATGCCCACGCCGACCGCGTCCGCGAGGACGATCCGACGGGCGAACGAGAGTCGTGGGATGTTCCGGAGGAGCAGCCAGATCCCGACACCGCCGCCGATGAAACCGATGCTCGTCGCGAGCAGGCCGTGCACGAGGCCGTCCCGGACGCCGTCGTCGAACGGGCGGCCGCCGACGAAGGTGCCCACCAGCCCGACGAAGATGCAGATCCCGCCCGCGATGCCCGCGACGCCGAACCCGGGCAGGAGAAACAACTCCAGGGCCGCGAGCATCAATCCGATGAGGACGATCGCGACCGTCCACCACTCCGCCATGCCGGCAAGCAGGGGGGCGCCGAGCAGCAACGCGAGGGCGGCGAGGGAGACGAGACCGAACGCGCCGTATCCGGGGGCCGCGGTCTCGATGAAGAAGCCGATCAGCAGGACCGCGATGAGGATGGCACGGACCGGCCACAGGGTCAGGAACCGGACCAGCGCCTCGGACCAGGTGGTTTCGTACCTCGTGGACGACTTCGCACCGAAGAACGCGAGGAGTTCACGGTCGTCGCCGACTTCCGCGCTTGTGAAGCCGTACGCGGCGGCCTCATCGGCACGAAGGACGAGAAGTTCGTCGCGGGTGACGACCTGGCCGAGCGACACCCAGTCATCGGCGTCCTCGGGACCGAGCGTCGGTCGCCGGGACGGAAGATCCTGGAGGAATTCGATGGTCGCGTCTCGTTCACTCGCGGTCGGCACCGGCTCGTCCGGATCCGCGGTGTCGAGGAGGCCGGTCAGCGGATCCCGGGACGGCACCGCGGGAAGCCTGGCGAGTCCGGTCGAGGTCGGTGCCTCTCCGAAGATCCGTTCGTACTCCGGCGCGTCGACGAAGAGTCGGTCGCCGGTCCGCGTGTTCCGGATGAGCCAGAGTTCGACGTCGACGGCGACGAAGGACTGGACCAGCTTCTCGTCCCAACCCTGTCGGCGCGCGTCGTAGACCACTTCCGAGAGGAGCGGCGCTTCGATCTTGGCCCGCTCGGCGGCGGGGAGCTGCCGGAGTCCGACCACGGGCAGGCCCTGGATCGGGGCGGCGTCACCGAAGACGCCCGAGGGCGTGGTGATGATCTCGCGGGTCGAGAGCGCGATGATCGTGCCCGCGCTGAAGGCCTTGGGCCGGATCCAGGCGACGGTGTTGGCCGGCGCCTGGGTTCGAATCAGTTCGAGAATGTCGTACGTGGCGAGCAGATCACCTCCCGGCGTGTCCAGCTCGAGGACCACGGCGTCGCACCCGTCGGCCTTCGCTTCCGCGAGTCGCCGCTCGAGCGAGCGGGTCGTCACCCCGTCGATGGGGCCGTGGATCGGAAGAACCGCCACCGATTCGGCCTTTCGGCCGGCGGGAATCGCGATGGGCTTGATCGGGGTGGACTGGATTCCGACCGGTGCGGCTTCGGCCACCAGTCCGATGAGGAGAAGCATCGACGCGAGCAGGGCGGGGGCTCGAAACGGACGGGGAACGCGGGATTGGCGAGAACGCGTCGAATGCATCACGCTTCATCATAGGACCCGGGATTCGTCGCCGTACGGGGCGGCGTCCGGCCTCGTCCCGCCGCCGGACGCGAGCGAAAAGGAAGCCGCCCGTGGAGTGAACCACGGGCGGCTTCGGATTCGGTGACCGGACGAGCCCGGTCGGGGCTGGAATCAGTCCCAGCTGACCGCGGTTTCCCAGTTGAACGTCTCGCAGTCGCCACCGGTCGCTGAACCGGTGTCGGTGATGCAGAGGAAGACGTCGCCGCCTTCACCGTCCTGGTCGACGTCCTCGGCGAAGAGGGTGTCTTCGACGACGAGTCCGTTGTCGCTGATCTGGGCGAGCGTGGTCGGCGCGAAGGTCCGCGTCAGTTCGACGTGGTTGTCGTTGTAGCAGACGTTTCCGACCCACTCCTTGCGGGTGCCGTGGATCTGCAGCGTCTTCGAGCCGAGGTACGTGTCCTCGTCGTAGCTCGAGTTCTCGACGCCGCGGTTGCCGAGAACGGCGAACTTGGAGTCGAGCGACTTGCGCCACTGGCGGGCCTTGCGATCTCCGTAGAGAAGGCAGGTTCCGTAGCTCGTGTTGCAGGTCTGCTGAAGGTCGGCCTTGAACCGCGAGAAGTTGTTGGTGTCCCAGAACTTGTCGAGGGGCGGGCTGTACGCCTCGATGTCGTAGGTCGAGGCGATGGCGACGTTCGCCGATGCCTCGCTGGGGCTGACCAGGATCTGCGGCGTCGCGTACTCCGCGGAGATGGTCGCGGCGAAGAGGTTCGCGTGACTGTTCACGCTCTGGTCCTCGGGGCCCTTGCCGGGCGTGTTGCCGCAGCGGTTGACCAGGCCGGGAGTGGGGAAGATGTCGTTGTAGTCGGTCGACATGATGAGCCAGCCCTTGTGGGTCTGGTTCAACTGCGTCGCATCCTTCACCTGACGGGCCGAGGCGCGAGCCTTGGCGAGTGCCGGAAGCAGGAGGCCGAGCAGGAGGGCGATGATCGCCATCACGACGAGCAGCTCGATGAGCGTGAAGCCGTTTCGCTTTCGCATGATTATGAACTCCAATGTTCTGAATTGAGCGGAATTCGAATCCGCCCGTTGAGGTCGGAACGGGAAGGGATCAGTTGGGACGCTTGGCGTCGTAGATCGCGGTGCACTTGGGCTCGCCGGGGGCCCCTTCGACGACGATCTCGTTCATCGCGAGCCAGGTGTCGCCGGCTTCCCAGGTGTTGCAGTCCTCGAATTCGGCCGCGAAGATGTTGTCCTTCGCGAGTTCGCGGTCGCCACATTCGTAGGCGACGTTGCTCGGGAAGAAGTTCTTGCTGTACTCGACGTGGTTGTCGTTGTAGACCACGTTGCCCTGCCACTCGGTGTCGGGGCCCATGAAGAGAAGCGTCCAGCTCTTTCGGTACTCGTCGGTCGAAGTGTCACCGTTCTTGGTGCCACGCGTCGCGAAGACGGGCTTCGAACTGTTCTGGTTGTTGCGCCAGGTGTTGGTCTTCCGGTCACCGCAGAGCATGAGATGGGCGAAGGAGCAATGCGCCCGGCCGTAGGGAGCGGCACGGTTGATCTTCGAGAGGAAGATCTGGTTCGCAGCGCCCTGGGGGCTGGTTCCGGGGCCGACGGTCACCGGGTCGGCGGTGTCGCCCATCCAGTAGATGTCGGTCGCGGGATCGATGACCGCGTAGTCGTAGCTGATCGAGTCGTCCGCGGCGTTGTCGCCGTACTTCGCCACGACGGGGTTGGCTTCCACCGGGCTGACGACGATGTCGTCGTTGAAGTAGCCCTGGCCGATCATGCCGGAGTAGAGGTGACCGGTGGAGTTCTTCTTCCAGTTCTCGGGACCGAAGCCGGGCTGTCGGCCGATCCGGGGATCGGTGAAGCGGTTGATCCGGCCCGGGGAGGGCAGGTAGCCGTTGGGGTCGTCGTTCGACCAGATGAGGCAGGCCTTGTGGATCTGGGCCTGCTGATTCGAATCCTTCACGACTCGCGCGGCCTGCTGGGCGCGGGAGAGAGCGGGAAGGAGGAGTCCGATGAGCAACGCGATGATCGCGATGACCACCAGCAACTCGACGAGGGTGAAACCGTTGCGCTTTCGCATGTGTGGGGCCTCCAAGATGCAAGGAGCCTGAAAAGGGATTCGGCGATCAGACGAACGCCGTGATGAACACGATGAATCGGGACTTCCCTCTGAGACCCCTTTCGAGGAGAAGCAGAGTTCCACCGGACGTGACCGACCGGGAGGAAGGAAGGCCCGAAGATGAGCCTGGACGAATGTGCGGTTGGAGAAACCCTCGTGAGTCGGGACCGCATCGAGTCGATACGGAGCCGATTCCCGCGATCACCATCTGATTCCCAGTCCGGCAGACCGTGAATCGAAAGGGATTCCCGACGTCCTGCCTGGGTTGGAAATGGTGATCCAGCCGCTGGCGAGCCCGACCTTCGGAGTCATGCGGTGCCCCGGAACTCCGTTTAAAACCCTTGAAGCGGGTTTGGGAGTGGGAGACGATTGCAAGACAGCCGCGACCTTTTGAGGGGTCGCTCGGTCGGTATGTCTCGGGCGGCGGCGGATGATTGCCGAAGTGACTCGGCGAATGAGGGCAGGTGAGCTTGATGACCGGCGATGAATGATGGTGCCGGGGATCCGGATGTATTCCGGAGGCTCGAAATATGAAGGACCTGCCGCGGCCCGTATCGAAGGTGCTTGAGAACCAAGCTCCACAAGGATATTCCGTCCGTCGGGCGTGTCAAGTTCCCTCAATTGAGGATTGGGGACCCAAAAGACGCGAGGATGCTCGCTCCGGGCCTGGGATCGGGGGTTTTTCGAGGACGGCGTCACGACCGGTATCCGAATTCGAGGCTCATCCGCGCATCGATTTCCTCGGCAAGATCCGTGATCCGGGCGAACACGTCCCCCTTCGAATCGACGGGCCGACCTCTCCGGCGGTCGAAACAGGGCGGTGATGGGCTCCGACCGCGTGCTATCGTCGTCTGCGTCCCGCGTACGACCATCTGAGTCGTTTCCGGGAAACGGTCGCTCCGAGCGCACCGCAAACCTCGTTTCAAGGCCCAAGACGGAGGATGAATGGTGAATTCGATCGAATCCAGGCTCAAGGATCTGGGCATCGACCTTCCGGATGCTCCAAAGCCGGTCGCGTCCTACGTTCCGGCGGTTCGCACCGGGAATCTGCTCGTGGTCAGCGGGCAGCTCGCCTTCGAGGACGGGCTCCTTGCCCACACCGGGGCCGTGCCCTCCTCGACCTCGGTCGAGGACGCGATCACGTCGGCGAGGCGGTGTGCGATCAACGGCATCGCGGTCGCGCGATCCGCGCTGGGCGGCAACCTCGATCTGATTCGCCGGGTCGTTCGAGTCGGCGTCTTCGTCCAGAGTGACGCGGGGTTCGACGCACAGCCGTTGGTGGCGAACGGTGCCAGCGACCTGATGGTCGAGGTCTTCGGGGAGGCGGGGCGGCATGCTCGCGCCGCCGTCGGCGTCAGCGCGCTGCCGCTGGACGCCTCGGTCGAGATCGAGTTCATGTTCGAGGTCGAGTGACCGGATCGCGGAGGCGTTCCGCTCAGGCTCGCGAGACGACCCACGCCACGAGGATCAGGTTCGCGAGAATGCTGAGGACCAGGCCGGCGATCAGCGCCATGCTCAACGCCTGGGAGTCGCCGCCGCGCACCACCGGCCGCGCCGGTTCCGATCCCTCGTCATCCGCCGTGATCGAGGAGACCACGGTGGCGATGTCCATCACGCTGCGGGCGTGCATGGGCATGCCGCCCGACTCGACGGCATCGAGATCCTCGAGAAGCTCTTCCGCGTTGCGATATCGATCGGCGGGATCCTTCGCCATCATCAGTTCGATGATCTGGGCGAGGCCGCTCGAGATCGCGGGGTTCAACTGGTCGGGCGGGACGGCCTCGTCCTTGAGGTGCCGGTGCATGACCTCCGACGGGTTCTTTCCGTTGAACGGGACGCGTCCGGTGACCATGTGATAGAGGGTTGCGCCGAGACCGTAGATGTCGGCCTGAGGCCCGATGTCCACCTTGCCGCGGATCTGTTCGGGCGAGATGTAGAACGGGGTTCCGTAGGCTTTTCCGGCCTCCGCTTCCGCGGATTCCTTGTCGCTGAGGGCGCGGGCGAGGCCCAGGTCCGCCAGCTTCACGACGCCGGAATCGGTGAGCATGATGTTCTTGGGCTTGATGTCCCGATGGATGAAGCCACGGGCATGGGCGTGCATGAGGGCGGACGCCATCTGCCGGGTGACCTGGATCGCCTCGGCTTCGTCGAACCGCTTGTTCGCGCTGATCCGATCGAAGACCGTCTCACCGTCGACGTACTCCATCACGAAGTAGTGATGCTCGCCGGACTGCGCGACGTCGTAGGCCGCGACGATGTTGGGGTCGTTGAGCTTCGCGGCGGCCCGACCCTCCTTGTAGAAGCGGGCGATGAAGTCGGCGTTGTCGTTGTAGCGTCGGGGCAGGACCTTGATCGCGACGAATCGATCCAGCGAGAGCTGCTTCCCGAGGAACACCGTCGCCATCGCGCCGGCGCCGAGCTTGCGGATGATCTTGTAACCCGGAATCGCGCGGGTGCTCTTCTCGGACTCGATCTCGGTCCGGAGTCGCTCGACCTGGCTGGTCGTCATGAAGCCCGACTCGAGCAGGACGTCCGCGAGGCTCGCGTCGGGATCCTGCTCCCGCGTGTTGCGCACGACCTCCAGTTCGTCCGGACTCACCAGGCCGCGTTCGACGACGACTCGGCCGAGCAGCGTTTCGAATCCGGCGCCGGCCCGGCTGCCGCTGTCGCCACCGCTCGCGGTCGCATCACTGCGATCCGAGGTCGGTTCGGCGTCCTTGGCGGGCTGGGGGGTCGGGTCGGTCACGTCGGTGTTCTTTCGGACGGTGTCGAGGCTGGGAAACGGTTCGGAGGAGCCCTGCGGGCGTGCTGTCGAGCGGTCGGCGGGCCGGGTGACGGCCGAAGAACGAATCGGTGACTATTCTCGCTACTCCGTGGCCTGTCAAGCGACCAGGATCCGACCGTGACCGAGCAACCCCGAATCCTCCTCATCCGTCCGAGCGCGCTCGGTGATGTGTTCCGCTCGGTTCCGCTGGTGGCGTCTCTTTCCCGAGCGTTTCCGGAAACACCCATCGACTGGGTGGTTCAGGAGGAGTTCTCGGATGCGATTCGAGCCCATCCCGCCGTCTCCCGGGTCATCGGCTTCCCGCGACGGCGACTTCAGCACTGGTGGCGATCTCCCCCCGCGATGGCCACTGGATGGCGGTTCTTCCGCGGACTGCGCGGAAATTACGCGGTGGCGATCGATGCCCAGGGGCTCGCCCGCAGCGGATTGATGGCGTTCGCGAGCGGGGCTGATCGCCGCATCGGATTCGCGGATGCGGCCGAAGGTGCCTGGCTGGGCTACAACGCGCGGATTCCGGTCGCCGCCGACCTCTCGGCGGTCGATCGCATGCTCGGATTGCTCGAAGGTGCCGGGATCGAGCCGATCGCGGACTCCCGGCTCCGGGTACCGGAGGATGCGGAGGCCGGTTGGTCGGCCTGGCGCTCCGCGTCGCTCGGCACGGCCGGCTTCGTCGCCCTCGCCCCGACCAGTCGATGGGCCAGCAAGGAATGGCCGGCGGACCACTGGTGCCGACTGGTGGAGGGTCTGCTCGGCGAGCGACTCGCCGAGCGGATCGTGCTGCTCGGTGCGCCGTCCGAGGCGGCGCTTCTTCGCGAACTCGCCGGTGATCGCGACGAGGTGGTGGTGATGGCGGGGGCGGGCCCCCTTGCGATGTCCATGGCGGCGGTTCGCGATGCGACGCTCCTCGTCGCCAACGACTCGGCGATGCTCCATGCGGCGGTCGGGTTCGACGTGCCGCTGGTGGGGCTCTTCGGTCCGACCGATCCCGCGATCTCCGGCCCTTACGGCCGCGTCTCGGATTGCATCACGTCGCCGCTCGCCGATCCGGCGATCCACTATCGCGATCGAGGGATCGGGGATCGTCTCATGCGGGCGATTCCGGTCGACGAGGTGCTGGGTGCGTGTCGTGAACGTCTCGTCGCCGGCCAGTCGGAGTCCCGGACATGACCAGATCGGTGCTGCTGGGCAGTGCGAGTCCCCGCCGGCGTCGGCTGCTGGAATCCGCCGGATGGCGGGTCGAGCAGGTCGCGCCCGCGATCGACGACGGGGTGATCCGGCTTTCGCCTTCGTCTCCCGCCCGCACGGTGGAAGCCCTCGCCTGGTTCAAATCCGCGCAGATATCCCGCGTCGACGCGGCGCACGTGGCGAGCATCGCCGCGGACACCGTCTGCGTCGTCGGCGACGCGATCGTCGGCAAGCCCGGCGATCGAAGCGAAGCCCGGGGCATGATCACCCGGATGCTCGGGCGGCGGCATCGCACCATCACCGGGGTGTGCATCCGGAATCGTGCGGGACGACGCCTGCTCTTCAGCGACGCGGCGGAGGTCCGGATGGGGGACCTCGGGACCGATCGAATCGAGGCGTACCTCGACTCCGGAGAATGGGCGGGCAAGGCGGGTGGGTACAACCTCGAGGATCGAATCGCCGATGGCTGGCCGATCGAGTGCGACGGCGACCCCTCGACGGTGATGGGGCTCCCGATCCGTCGGCTGATCCCGCTGCTCGAGGACCTCGTGACATCGGAGGAACGCTCGTGAATCCACTGCTCGCGATCCATGGCCTCCGGTTGCTGGGCCAGACGCATCTCCCGGCGTGGACGACGTACGTCATCCTCGCGGCGGCGGCCGTCGCCGGTGGTTGGTACTGGCGAAGACTTCGTCGTGGATCGGTGCCGAGGATCCGACGGCGACTTCGGCGGGCGAGCCTGGTGATCGGCGGTGGCGTGCTCGTCGCCGCGGCGGCCGCGTCCGGATGGATCGATCCGGACGTCGACCAGATTCCCTATCTCGTCACGTGGGCGGGCGTGGTGCTGGGCCTGCTGGTGCTCGTGGTGCTGGCGCTGGTGGACGCCTTCGTCTCCGTCCGCCTCCACCAGCAAAGTCTCGACCGGCGTCTCGTCCGGGACACGCTTCGGATTCGCGAGGCGATGGACCGCGAGGGAATCGGTGCCCGGCCCGAAAGGGAGGCGGACGATGCATGAACCACCGCGATGGGCGGCGATCCTCCTCACGCCCGCGACGCTCGTCTACGCGACGGTCGTCGACTGGCGACGCCGTCGCTTCGACGCCGGCGTTGGGGTGGTCCGGCTCGATCCGCCCGTGATCTCGGTGGGAAATCTCGTCGCCGGCGGCACCGGAAAGTCACCGGTGTGCAGGACCATCGCCCGTCATCTTCTCGAGACGGGGCGGCGTCCCGCGATCGCGATGCGCGGATATCGAGCCGACGCGACCGGGATGTCGGACGAAGCCGCGGAATACGCATCACGAATCCCCGAGGTGCCGCTCGCGGTCGGTGCGGATCGAATCGCCGCGATCGCGGCGTTGGAGGATCCCCCCGAATCGATCGTCCTCGACGACGGATTCCAGCACCGGCGCGTGCATCGGGATCTCGACATCGTGCTCGTCGACGCCGTCCACTCCGGCCTCGACCGAGGGATGCTGCCGTCGGGTCCGAGGCGGGAGCCGAGAAGCGCCCTGCGTCGGGCGGATGCGGTCGTGGTCACCCGGGCGTCCGAGGTCGACCCCGTGCTGGCCGCCGAGATCGAACGGCACCACGGTCGACCACCGCTGGCGTGGACCCGGCATGCCTGGACCGGACTGACGTCGCATCACCGGGGCGTGGAATCGACGAGACCGGTGTCTGACCTCGACGGACGTCGCGTCGCGACGGTCTTCGGGGTCGGCAATCCGGCTTCCATTCGACGATCGATCGAGGCGGTCGGCGGCATCGTGGTCCACGACGTCGCGGTGCGGGACCACGCCGCCTACGACGCAACGCGCGTCTCGGCCATCGTCGAGGCGGCGGGGGCCGCGGGGGCGGAGGCGATCGTCACCACCCTCAAGGACTGGGT
The DNA here is from genome assembly GCA_029248335.1 of Phycisphaerales bacterium. GTDB lineage: Bacteria > Planctomycetota > Phycisphaerae > Phycisphaerales > SM1A02 > UBA12014. The sequence goes on along the minus strand of JAQWJM010000202.1, from coordinate 45,297 downwards.
GAAGATCGGTCGGCACGCGGATCGGCTTGGAGACCTGCCGATGCTCGTTCCAACCCTCGAGATCGAGTTTCTCGCGGGGAAGGCGGCGTTCTTCGAGGCCGTCGACGCGACGGTCGCAGGGGCGGCTCCGGGCTCGGGGTGATACGCTCCGCCCCATCTTGAATCACACTTCCCACACCACGGCGGCCGGACCCGGAATCGACTTCGTCGAAGCGGTGGCCCGGCTTTCGGGCGGCCGCGTCCTCCTCGTCGGCGACCTCATGCTCGACGAGACGATTCGCGGCGCGGCCGAGCGGTTGAGCCCCGACGCACCGGTTCCGGTGCTCTCGATCGACGGTGACGAAGCGATCGATCGTCGTCCGGGCGGCACCGGCAACGTCGCCGCGTGTCTGCGCGGACTCGAAATGGAGGTCGCGGTGGTGGGGCTCGTCGGCGACGACGACGCCGGCCGGCACCTGACCGCCGAACTCGAGGCGAACGGTTGCGAGGTCGGCGGGATCGTGGTCGACGCATCGCGACCCACGACCGTGAAGAGAAGCCTCGTCGGGCTCGCCCAGCACCGGCACCCGCAGAAGATGTTCCGACTCGACGTCGAGTCCCGCCGTCCCGCCGACGATGCGATCGTCGGCCGGCTGCTCGAGGCGATCGACGCCCGCCTCGACGGCGTCGACTGCGTCTGCCTCGAGGACTACGACAAGGGCGCGTGCACCGAGCCGTTGTGCCGGGCGCTCGTGCAACGATGTCGGGAACGTGATCTTCCCCTCCTCGTCGATCCGGCATCGATCTCCGACTACGCCCGCTACGCGGGAGCGACGCTCATCACGCCGAACCGCACCGAGGCGGAACGAGCGATGGATCGCCCCGGCGGTCTTCGCACCGACCTCGGCGTGGCGGTCGAGATCGCGACCGGTCTCCGGTCTCGACACGACTTTGACGCGGTGGTCCTCACGCTCGATCGGGACGGCGCGATGCTCGCGACCGAGGACGGTTGCATCCATCTGCCGACCGAAGCCAAGTCCGTCTACGACGTGACCGGCGCCGGGGACATGGTGCTCGCGGCCCTCGCGGCGGCCTGGTCGCACGGACTCCTCGGGGTCGAAGGCGTCCGGCTCGCGAACCTCGCGGCGGGAATCGAAGTGGAGCTCACCGGAGCGCAGCCGGTTCCCCTCGCGGAGCTGCGGCGGGCCGCGCTGCTCGCGAGCGCCGCGGGGATCGGGAAGACGCGTCGCCTCGCCCATCTCCTGCTCGAACTCGAGGTGCTTCGGAGCGACGGTCGACGAATCGTCCTCACCAACGGGTGCTTCGACGTGATCCACGCCGGGCATGTCGCGTATCTCAAGGAAGCGAAGCAGCAGGGGGACGTCCTCGTCGTCGGCATCAACGCGGATGCGAGCGTTCGGGCGCTCAAGGGACCCGAACGGCCGATCTTCAACGAAGCGGAACGGCTGGAGGTGCTCGCCGAACTGGAGTCGATCGACTACCTCGTGGTGTTCGGGGAGGAAACCGCCGCGGACCTGATCGAGGCGATCCATCCCGACGTGTATGTGAAGGGTGGTGACTACCACCCCGAAGCCATCACCGAACATCCGCTGCTCGAGCGGCTCGGCATCGACATCCGGATCCTCGCCCATCGGCCCGGATTGGGCTCGACCGCGATCATCGATCGTCTTCGAACGCCCTGAGGCCGGGCGTGTCCGAGAAGACGCGGCCTCTTCAACGAATCCGCCCGATGGTTCGGTTGTCGATGGCCCCGGCGTCTTTCTGGGGAATACTCGGAGACCATGAAGCTTCTCCTCATGCTCCAGATCTCGTGCTGCCTCCTCGCGGGAGGCGGCCTGAACGGCTGTGCGACCTCCAAGCCGGCGTCACCACCGCCGCCGATGACCGAGGTCTCGAGCATCCTGGTGTTCCCCTCCGACGCGCAGGCGATGCTCGCCTTCGAGACCGGCATGGTCGCGGATGATGCCATCCAGACCAGGAACCAGCCCCGGCTCGGCGGATCGCCCATCGCCGGTGCCGGACCGGTCTTCGTCCTCCGGGGCTCCCGCGACGATCAGCGGATCATCAACGGCCGCAACCAGTCGACGTTCTCGCTGCGGGTACGAACCGGTTCCCAGTGGGGACGATGACCGGTTCCCGAGCCCGCTTGTGAACATAAGTTCATTATTCAGCAAGGCTTGCCCCGTTCCTCTTGACATCGGCGGCCCTCGTTTCGATACTCAGGTCTGGCGGTTTCGAGTCCGGGGGAGTTTTCGGAGTCGCCGCGAAATCAGGAATCAAGCCGGAGCGTGACGGAATGCCGACCTCAGTACCCAGTGCCTTGGGCAAGACGACGACCAAGAAGGAGATCGTCGACCGGATCGCAGCGGAGATGAACCAGCCGCGTGCCGATGTGAAACGCACGATCCAGGCGTTTCTCGACGAGGTCATCGAGGAGCTCGGAAGAGGCAACCGCCTCGAGTTCCGTGACTTCGGGGTCTTCGAGATTCGCGAGCGAGCCGCCCGGCGGGCCCAGAATCCCAAGACGCTCGAGCAGGTCGAGGTCCCGGCGAGGAAGACCGTGAAGTTCAAGACCGGCCGTCTGATGAAGGTCCGGGTGGACGCCGCGGAAGACGACGAGGGCTGAGCTTCCCCCCGTCGGTCGAAACTCGTCCACATCGGGATGTGGACGAGTGGTCAGGCCCCGGAGCGACTCGACGAACGCCGTGGTTCGCGGCGAGAATGGCGACATGCCAGAGTCTGAAGGAAGAAGCCGTTTCAAGAAGCGAGACAAGGACGAACGCCCCACGCTGCGGGCGGAGGAGCTGACGCGACTCGCGGAGGCGGTTCCGCCGCACGCCCTCGACGCGGAGGTGTCGCTGCTCGGCTCGATGATCCTCGACCCGCGGGTGATCGCGGACGTGCTCGGGATCGTGAAGTCGGGCATCGACTTCCACCGACCGGCGCACACGATCCTCTTCGACCTCATGATCGACTGCTACGACCGGACCGCGTCGCTCGACGTCGTCCAGTTGAACCAGCTCCTGATCGACCGATCGCTGCTCGACGAGGTCGGCGGTCTGGACTACCTGGTGCATCTCGCGGAAAGCGTCCCGACCGCGACCAATGCGCCCCGGTACGCCCGGATGGTCCGGGAGAAGGCGACCCTTCGTGAATTGATCGCGGCGGCGGGCGAGACGCTCCAGGATGCGCACCGGGCGGACCTCGAGGTCGCGATGGTGCTCGAGTCGGCGGAGAAGCGGATCTTCAAGATCGCCGAGCAACGTGAACAGCAGAGCGCGAGTTCGCTCAACGTCCTGCTCGACGAGGTGATGAAATCGATCGAGGAGGCCGACGGTTCGCGGATCGGGGGCGTGCCCTGTGGCTTCGGCGAGCTCGACGAGATGCTGAACGGCTTTCAGCGGGGTGAGATGTTGATCCTCGCCGCCCGCCCGTCGATGGGCAAGACGGCGTTCGCCCTCAACATCGCGGAGCAGATGGCGGTGGCGGATCATCCCGTCGCGATCTTCAGTCTCGAGATGGGCAAGCAGCAGCTGGTGCAGCGAATGCTCTGCGCCCGTGGGCGGATCGACTCGCAGCGGATGCGGCGAAGCACGCTTCGCGAAGAGGACTTCAAGCGGCTGATGACCGCGTGCAACGACCTTTCGGATGCGCCGATCTACATCGACGACACGCCGGGGTTGAACCTGCTCCAGCTGCGGTCGAAGGCTCGGCGGATGAAGGACAAGCACGACATCGGCGCGATCGTGATCGACTATCTCCAGCTGATGAGCGCCGGAGGTCGGGTCGAGAGCCGGCAGCTCGAAGTCTCGGAGATCAGTCGTGGTGTGAAGGCGATGGCCCGTGAGATCGACGTCCCCGTGCTCTGTCTCAGCCAGCTCAATCGAGCCGCCGAGCAGCGTGAGGGACACCGTCCCCGGATGAGCGACCTTCGCGAGTCGGGTTCGATCGAGCAGGACGCCGACGTCGTGATGATGCTCCACCGCGAGGAGTACTACCACAAGGCCGAACCCGAATGGGCGGAGCAGAATCCCGACAAGGCCGGTCTCGCCGAGGTGATCATCGCGAAGCAGCGAAACGGTCCCACCGGCGTGGTGACGCTCGGCTGGAACGCCCAGAGCACGCGTTTTCAGGATCTCTCCTACGCGACCCCGCCGCCGGACATGCCGGCGGAAGGGGGCGGGTGGAGCGAATCCAGCGGTATTCCAATCTGATTCGGCATCATTCCAGTTCGAGGGGCGTTCTGACGTCATCGACGGCGTCGAGTCGGAGACCGTGGCGAACGCCTCGCCATCGCATCCGAGTCGATTCAGTGCGGTAAAGTCTCGTCAGGTAGCCGGACGCCGCGGGGTGGTCCGCATCGACGCCAGGAAACCGGCTCCATTATCGATGGACGAGATCACCCCAGACCAGCTCGCGGTGATCGTCCGCTCCGCGGGCGACGGGGACGAGGCGGCGTGGCGAACGCTCGTCGAGGCGTTTTCACCGCGCGTCTTCGCCCTCATCCGGGCGCAGTGCCGCGACGAGGAACTCGCCGAAGAGATCACCCAGTCGACCTTCTGCACGATCGCGACGAAGCTTGCCGACTACGACGAGGTGGGCCGATTCGAGTCGTGGCTCATGCGAATCGCGATGAATCGGCTCCGCGACGAGATGCGTCGGCGAAAGCGACACGCGCGGCCGGCCTCGGAGTCGACCCTGGTCGGACTGGCCGGAGAGGTCGATCCGCCGGATCGGGCGGACGACCACGGCCTGCCGGAAGGCGATCTGCGAACGGCGATCGAACGGCTCCCGGACGCCGATCGGGAGATTCTGTACCTGCGACATGTCGGCGGGCTGAGCTTCAAGCAGCTCGCGGAGGCGTTGGAAACGCCGATGGGAACGCTGCTGGCGCGGCACCATCGAGCCCTCAAGAAGGTCCGTGAGATGCTCGAGGGCATGCAGGCGGAGGCCCCTGATGCCGACTGAAATCCGTGGATATCGGACGTGCTGGCACGATCGGCCTCGAACCGCGTGGTTTCCGAGGCGAAGTCCGTTTCAATGCAATCGTGGCCCCGGATCGACGTTCTACACCCCGAGGCACCCCTTGGATTCACGCTCATGAACACCGAAGACCAACCGCTCGGCGAGGAGACTCCAGACTTCGATCGAAGTGTGGATGACGCCGCATCGATTCCGGCGGATCTCGCCGATCTGGATGCGAAGCTCCAGGATGCGATGCGGAGTGAACGCACGGTCGATCCCGACCGGGCGGCATCGCTGGCCTCCTCGGTGTTCGCAGCCTCGGTGGGGTCACTCCCGGCAGCATCGTCCGTGGTGACGAGTTACCCGATCGCCGACTGGCGTCGACGGTTCGCGGTGGGCGTGGGGTTGGCCACTGCGGCCTCTCTTGCCATCGTCGCGTGGATCGGATCCGAGTCGACACCGGAGTCGTCCCAGCTGGTCGAAACGCCCCGCATGGCGGCGGCGGAAAGTGAATCGGGGACGGGAACGTCGACGGAGTTCGATTTCGCGGGCTTCGGAGACGGTGACACGCTTCTGGTCTCCATCGATTCGCCGACCGGGCCGGAAGCCCTGCTGGCGGCGGTGATGGGTGGAGACGCCGAGTGGCTCGACGACGCGCCGTCGGCCACGCTGGCGGTTCAGAACGTCCGACCGGTCCTCGACTCCTGGTCGATCGATGTGACCGACGTCGAAGCGGAAATCCAATCGATTCTCGCCGGCCCGACGTCCTGACGCCGCGAACGGAGTATCGTCGAACCGTGACCATGCCCACGCCCAGAACCACCCTTGGACCCACCCTCGGATCCACCCTTGGACACGTGCTCAGATCGGTGACCGCCGGCTTCCTCGTGCTGGCCGGCACCGCCACGCTGTCCGCGCAGGATTCCGGGGCGGAACAGGCGACGGAACAGGCGACGGAACGTCCACGCCGGGAACGGCCGGACGGCAGCGAGGCCAATCAGAATTCGCGACACGGCGGCCGGTTCGACGGGCGGCGCGGCGGCATGGCGGATCGGCTCCTCGGAAGAGGCGACGGCGGTGAACCACGCGGTCGTGGCCTGCCGAGGACGATCTCCGAGGAGGATTTCAAGCGAATCATCGAGATCGGCAAGCGCATCTCGCCGGAGATGACCACCGCGCTCGAAGCCCAATGGACGGAGAACCGCGAGGCCGCGATGAAATCGCTGGCCCGGAACGGCCGGCGGCTCTACGGCATGCTGATGCTCGAGCGGCGGAATCCGGAGCTCTTCGCCGCGAAGGTCGAGGAGTTGAAGGCCCAGTTCGATCTCCGAAAGGCGGCGATGGCGTTCGGGGAAGCGCGGGATGCCGGAGACGAATCGGCCCAGCTCGCGGCACGAGCCTCGATCGAGACGCTGGCCGCGAAGACCGTCGACCTTGGATTGAAGGTTCGGGCGATGGAGCTCGCGGCGCTCGATCTGGCGGTGCTCGAAATGCGGGCGAAGCTCCAGGAGGAGGTCGCGACCTCGAGTGCCCGGGTGGAAGCGATGGTCGAGCGACTCCTGATGCCGCGTGAGGAACGTGCCCGCCCGGCCGACGAGAAGAGCACTGAGAAGGAAGCCCCCGCCGCCACGGCGGGGTGAATGAATTCAACGAATGTCCGACGCCGCCACCGCGCCATCCGCCGCTCCCGGACGACCGAAGGCCGTGACGGCGCGATCCCGGGGTTGGGCGGGGCCGATCGGCATCATCGTCCTGCTCCTCGTGGGGATCGGCTGTTTCGCCACGCTCCCGTGGACGCTCGGCGGGGTCGAGTTCGGTGGGGTGGTGGAACGCCGCTATGAAGCCGGCGACCTCGATCTCAATCTTCTGCCGCCGTCGCTGGCGGGCTTCGATGCGGCCGAGACGGCCCGCGTCGCGGAGGTGGCCGACGCGGGGGGATTCGTCCCGGTGCTCGCGTTCGGCACCGATGAACTCGGACGCGGGATGCTGACGCGGGTGATGCTCGGTGGCGCGGTGAGCCTGGGAATCGGACTCGCCTCGGCGGTGATCGCCGTCACGATCGGCACCCTCCTGGGGGGGATCGCCGGGTTCGTCGGTGGGCGGGTCGACGCCACGATCATGCGGATCGTCGACATCCTCTACGGACTGCCCTACATCCTGCTGGTCGTTCTGATCTCGGTGGCCGCCGACGGCGTGATCGCCCGGCTCGGGCTCGATCCATCCTCGTCCGCCCGGCAACTGGTCAACGTCGCGACGCTGCTCGTCGCGATCGGCGGCGTCGGCTGGCTGACCACCGCCCGCGTGATCCGAGGGCAGGTGCTCAGCCTCCGGGCCCAGCCCTTCATGGAAGCCTGCCGGGCCCAGGGCATGGGGGCGGGCCGACAGTTCTTCCGACATCTCTTGCCGAATCTGGTCGGTCCGATCGTGGTCTATGGGACCCTCGCGGTCCCGGCGGCGATCCTCTCGGAGAGTTTCCTCAGTTTTCTCGGGATCGGGGTCGAGGAGCCGCTCCCCAGCTGGGGCAACCTCGCGAGCACCGGTCTTTCGGAACTCAACACGGTCCGAAGTCGCTGGTGGCTGCTGGCCTGGCCCTGCATCTTCATCGCGATCACCCTCGTCAGCCTCAACCTGATCGGGGACCGGCTCAAGGCGAGGTTTGATCCAACTCACGGCTCCACGTAGCCTGTACCGTCCGGGCACGCAGCCCGGCCTCGTACCGAGGCGTGCCGCAAGGCCGCCGACCCCCTGGAAGCCCCCTTCAGATGCAGAACCGATTCACCTTCAAGGATTCGATGCTCTTCCTCCTGATCGGCGTGGTGGGCCTGCTGGCCTTCCTCTCGATGCAGGCGGGCGACCGCCTGTGGCGGGAGATGCAGAAGCTCGAGAGCAAGATGAGCGACATCGAGCGATCGGGCAACGGCGGCGGATCCGCGGGCATGGACGACGTCCGCAGGGAGCTGGCCGAACTGAAGACGGCCATCGCATCCCGACCGATCAACGTGCACGTGAGCGGCGTCGCCGCGTCCGGCACGGCCGCCCCAGCACCCACGGTCGACTCCTCGAGCGACGATTTCGCATCGGACACCCCGGCCGGCGACGGCGCTCGCGACACCGCCTGGGCCCGGCCCGGCGTCGAGGTCGCGTGGCAGGAGACCCCGGCGTTCACCACCAGCCCCGAGTCGGTTCCCGGCTACGCCGAGGGCGGGGAGTTCACCGAGATCTTCGGTGCCCAGCTTCCCCGGATCACGCCGTATCTCTCCGGTGACGTCTACAGCCGGCGGATTCTCGACCAGGTCGTCGAGCCGCTGGGCGCGTACAACTCCGAAACGCTCGCCATCGAGGGCGTCCTCGCGGATGCCTGGCAGTTCGATCCCGACGGCATGTGGCTCCGGGTCCACCTGAACCCCCGCGCGGCCTTCAGCGACGGGACGCCGGTGACCTCCGAGGACGTCCGCTGGACCGTCGAGGACTTCATCAAGAACACCCGGATCGAGGCCGAACGATCGAGGTCGACCCTCGACATGATCGAACGGGTCGACGTCGTCGACGACCGGACCGTGGAGTTCGTCTTCAACAAGGCGGTCTTCACCAACCTCGACTACACCCTCGGCATCGCGGTGCTTCCGAAGCACGTCTACGGCGTGCTGGAGGAGTCCGAGATCAACCAGTCCACGGGACTCCTGATGGGTTCCGGACCTTTCCGACTGGAAGTGATGGACGTCGAGAACCAGTGGTCGCCCGGCGAGGACGTCGTGGTGGTCCGCAACGAGCGGTACTGGGGCGAGCAGAAGTCGTCGCTCGCGAGCATGCGGTTCAAGGTCATCACCGAGCCGACCGCCGCGCTGGTCGGCTTCCGGAACGGGGATGGGGACATGCTCACGCCGTCCTCGTCGCAGTACGCGGAACTCCGCAAGGACAGCGACTTCCTCCGCAGCAATGCGATCTACAAGTGGGTCAACATGCGATCCGGCTATTCGTTCATCGGATGGCAGTGCGGTCGCCGAGGCGGCCCGCCGGACGGTGACTGGACGCCCTTCCACGACAAGCGGGTCCGGCGCGCGATGACGATGCTCCTCGACCGCGAGCAGATGATCCGGAACATCTACGCCGGGGTCGGCGTGGTCTCGACCGGGCCGAACAGTCCCAGTGCTCCGAGTTCCAACCCGGACATCGAACCGTGGCCCTACGACCTCGACGGCGCGAAGGCGCTCCTCAAGGAGGCGGGCTGGGAGGATCTCGATGGTGACGGGATCCTCGAATACCAGAACGACGACGAGTATTTCTCGAAGGGCACCCCCTTCAAGTTCGAATTCACCATCACGAACTCGGGCGAGACTTCGGAGCGGATCATCAGCTACCTCGTCTCCCAGTGTTCGGAGATGGGGATCGTCTGCGAGCCCCGGGTCGTCGATTGGTCCTTCTACTCCGACATGCTCAAGCGACGGGACTTCGACGCCATGATCATGGGCTGGAGCGCCAACGCCCCCGAGTCCGATCCGCGACAGATCTGGCACAACTCCTCGATCCTCGACCAGGGTGACAACTTCATCCAGTGGGACAGTCAGGACGCCAGCGATCTGATCGACCAGGGCCGGGGCACCATGGGCCGCGACGAGCGGATGCTGGTCTGGCATGACTTCCACTCGGTCGTGCACGACGAGCAGCCCTACACCTTCATTCGCGTGTCCCCGTGGATCCGCTTCATCAACCGCGACGTCGGCAACGTGCAGACGTATCCCATCGGGCTTCAGCCCGGCGAATTCTTCCGCGTCGCGGAATGAACCGGCACCGTTCGACCAGGCAGGAATCCACTCCGGTGACCACGACAGAAGGAACTCGCTGACCGATGCTCGGCTACATAGTGCGCCGCCTGTTCCTGATGATTCCCACCTTGCTTGGGATCACCTTTCTCGTGTTCATGCTGCTTGCGCTCGCGCCCGGCGGGATCGGCGCGGCGTTGCGGGCCGCGGGTGGCAACGTGGATGCGGACAGCAAGGCGAGTCTCCAGCTCCTGTACATCGAGGACCGTTACGGCCTCGATGATCATCCGGTGGTCCAGTACGGACGCTGGCTGGCGAGGATCTCGCCGGTCAAGCTCGGGCGTCGGTCGATGCGAAACTACGCGGGCGATCTCGAGGCACCGCCGCGGAGCGTGAAGGAACTTCCGATCGGGCCCGACTGGTTCGGTGATGCCTACGAGGTACCCGGGGATCTCGTCTCCAACGCCGAAGCGCGAAACCGCGTCGTGGCCGACGATGCCAACGCCACCCGCGTGGCGGCGGTGGTCGAGGCGGAGGCGGCGTCGAAGCTGCGTCAGTCCGAGGGCCTCGCGGTCGGTCGTGATCCGGCGGCGATTCCCGAATACAAGGATTCGAACAAGGTCTACCTGCGGGCCCGGGCGGAGTACCTGATGTCGACCCGGTCCCTCGCCAGCGCGATCGCGAACTACGCGGCCGCGGATTCGGATCGAGCGATGGGGATCGAACGGGACCGGCTGGTCGGCGAAGGCGTCGACGAGAAGGTCGCGGCGAGGATGGCCGCCGAGTCGGTCCGATCGAAGTTCAACGACGTGGTCGGCGACGGCAACCTGATCGACTACCCGCGTCTCGCGAAGATGACGCCCGAGACCACGGTGCCCGAATGGGACACGGTGGTGGACGCCTATCGCGACACGGTCGAGAAACGGGCGGAGGCGGTGTCGTCCCTCGCCCGCGTGAACGACGCGTTCGAGCGGGGGCCGTATCCCCAGGCGGGCGTGGGGGCCGGCGACGTGGTCTCGCTCGACTGGCCCGACTTCGGCAAGAGCTTCACCCTCGGACGACCGGTGCTCGACCTCATCGCCGAGGCGCTTCCGGTGACGCTGCTCCTGAACATCGCCGCCATTCCGATCATCTACCTCGTGGCCGTGCCCTTCGGCATGCAGGCCGCGGCTCGTCACAACCGGCTGTTCGACAAGATCTCCGGAAGCATCTTCGTGATCTTCTGGTCGATCCCGGTGGTGTGGGCGGGCGTGCTCGCGATCGGATTCCTCGCGGACGACCAGTATCTGGGTCTGTTCCCGGTGTCCGGGCTGCACTCCAACGACGCCGACGACATGGCGTTCCTGCCCGGTTGGAACGGCGATCGCTTCGAGATCGGCTACATGCTCGACACCGCCTGGCACATGGTGCTTCCGGTGATCTGCCTGGTCTACGGCGGCTGGGCGGTGCTCGCCAAGCAGACCCGCGCCGCGATGCTCGACACCTACACGATGGACTTCGTCCGGACCGCCCGTGCCAAGGGCGTCTCCGATCACGACGTGAAGTGGTATCACGTCTTCCGCAACAGTCTGCTCCCGGTCATCACGATCTTCGTGCTGGTCTTCCCCGCGATGCTCGCGGGCTCGGTGGTGGTCGAGCGGATCTTCAGCATTCCCGGCATGGGTTCGCTGATCCTCGGGGCGATCTTCAACCTCGACCGCGACGTCATTCTCGCCAACGTCTTCATGATCGCGGTGCTCAACCTCGTCGCGCTCCTGCTCGCCGACGTCCTCTACGCCGCGGCCGATCCCCGCGTCACCTTCGATTGATCCGGAAACGCTCCCCTCGATGACTTCCTCGAAGCAAGATTCCGAAAAGACGATCAGCGGCATCGACGTGATGCGCGGGGTCGGCGCATCGAAGGCCAAGCCCTTCTGGGCCGACGCCTGGAGCCGCGTGGTGGAACGCCGTGGCGCCCAGTTCGGCCTCGTCTGGATCGGCATCATCGGTTTCTTCGCGATCTTCGCGCCGGTGCTCGCCAACGGTCTTCCGATCTGGACCATCCAGCGAAGCGAGGACGGTGAGATCCTTCGTTCGTGGTCGCCGCTGCTCGACTCGCTCACCTCGACCGACATCCTGCTCCTGATCGGCGGGGTGCTCGTGCCGATCCTGCTGCTGCTTCCGCTTCGAGCGACGCGACAGTGGCGGCTCGGGCTGGTGTGCGCCTTCGCGGCCATGTCCGGCTCGGTGGTGGTGCTGATCGCATTCGTCCAGTACCTCATCGCGGGCAGCGATCCGGACGTGCTGTCGGCACCCTGGCTTCCGTGGGCCATCTCCTTCGCGGCATCGGCGGCGGTCCTGCTCTGCCTCTTCTGGATGGTCCCCGTCCGCGGGGTGCCGGCCAAGCTGGTGGTCTCCGCGATCCTGCTCCTGCTCACCGGTGTCATCTGCGTCGATCGCTGGGTCCAGCCGGTCGTGACGCCGGAGCGATTCGTGCGTGGCGAGCGGAACGGGACGATGGACAACATCTTCACCGTGGTCCCGTGGTCGCCGACCCAGTCGGAAGCGATCTTCTACTCGCGTCGTCCGACGACCAGCGTCTCGAACGCCTACCTGATGGTCGCGGAGGAACAGGTCGACGACGGCATCGCGTTCTTCATCCGCACCGTGGCGTTCAACATCTCGCCTCGGATCGAGGGTCTCGCCATCAGCACCGACGCGAGATCGAATCTCGTCGAGTTCGTGGCGTCGGGCGACCGTGCGATGGTCCCCGGCCTCGTGGAGGCGGGCATGTCGGACCTGTACATCGCCCGGTTCCTCGACCTTTCCACCGGCCTACAGGCCTACCGGGAGGGGATCGACGAGGGTGACGTCGCGAAGGCCACCACCGCCGCCGACGCCGCCGTCGCGATCGTCACCGGCATCGAGGCGGCGAGCCGGAACTCGAAGATCATGATCGTCGACGCGAGCGAGGAGCTTCGCGACAAGGTCGAGGAGCGAATCGGATTCGTGCAGGATGCGGAGGCACGGTCCGAGGATTCCTACGGTCGCCGCGATTTCCACCTCGGAACGGATCCCATCGGGCGGGACGTCCTGACCCAGATGATGCACGCCTGCCGGCTCTCGATCTCCATCGGACTCGTTTCGACGGGCATCTCGGTGGTCATCGGCATCGTGATCGGATCCCTGATGGGCTACTTCGGCGGCTGGGTCGACCTGGTGCTCTCCCGGATCGTCGAGATCTTCATGGCGATTCCGGTGCTCTTCCTGCTCATCGTCGCGGCGTCGGCGCTGCCGCGAAACACCTACGTGATGATGGCGATCATCGGCTGCGTGACGTGGACCGGCTCGGCCCGGTTCATCCGCGCCGAGTTCCTCAAACTTCGAAACCAGGACTTCGTGCAGAGCTGTCGGGCGGTCGGCCTGCCGCTCCATTCGACGCTCTTCCGGCACATGCTTCCCAACGGCATCACGCCGGTGCTCGTCCAGGCGTCGTTCGGCATCGCGGCCGCGATCATCGCCGAGGCGACCCTGAGCTATCTCGGCCTCGGTCCCTACGGCCAGTCCTCGTGGGGCAAGCTGCTGTCGCTCACCACCGGTGAGACTGGCGTCTTCCTCTGGTGGATGGCGGTGTTCCCCGGGGTCGCGATCTTCCTGACGGTGCTTGCGTACAACGTGCTCGGGGAGAACTTCCGCGACGCGATCGACCCGAAGATGCGGAAGGCGGCCCACTGATGTCCGAGGACAAGAAAGCCGGAGCGCCGTTGCTCGAGGTCCGTGATCTCGCGGTGAGCTTCCAGAACAGCTCCGATCCCGCGGGTCCGAGGATCCAGGCCGTCGCGGGCGTCAGCATGACCATCCACCCGCGGCAGACGCTGGCGGTGGTGGGGGAGTCCGGTTGCGGCAAGAGCGTCACGGCCATGAGTTCCATGCAGCTCATTCCGAGGCCGCCCGGTCGATTCGACCGTGGCAGCATCCGCTACAAGGGCGCCGACGTCCTGCAGTACGACGAGAAGAAGATGCTGGGGATCCGCGGCAAGGACATCGCGATGATCTTCCAGGAGCCGATGACCAGCCTGAATCCGGTCTACACCATCGGCGACCAGATCATGGAGGCGGTGCTCCTCCATCAGAAGGTCGATCGTTCGAAGGCGGCGGACATCGCGGCCAAGGCGATGGACGACGTCGGCATTCCGAATCCGCAGGCGCGGCTCAACGACTACCCGCACCAGTTCTCCGGTGGCATGCGACAGCGGGTGATGATCGCGATGGCGCTGGCGTGCGATCCGACGCTCCTGCTCGCGGACGAACCGACCACCGCGCTCGACGTCACGATCCAGGCCCAGATCCTCGAACTGCTTCGCAATCTGCAGCGGACCAAGGAGATGGGGATCATGTTGATCACCCACAACCTCGGCGTCGTCGCGGAGAACGCCGACGTGGTCTGCGTGATGTACGCCGGACGGGTCGTCGAGTACGCCAAGGTCTACGACCTCTTCGATCGTCCGTTGCATCCGTACACCCGGGGACTCTTCAATTCGATCCCGCGACTCGGCGAGGCGAAGCATCGTCTCACCACCGTCGAAGAGGTGGTGGGGGACGCCGAGCAGTTCCGCGGACTTCCCGGTCACGAAAAGGGCATCGTTCCGTGGTGGCCCGATCCGCCGGAGGGAACCACGCCCGAACTCGTCCCGAATCGCGACGAGTACGTCCTCTACGAGATCGAGCCGGATCGCTGGGTCGGCTGCTTCCGATCCCCGTATCTCGAGGATCACGTCTGCCGGCCGCCCGACCTCGACTATCGCAAGGACGATCTCGCCTGATCGGGTGGATCGTTCCGGCCCTCGCACACCAATCCCGCAATCGTCAACCGGAGGCTCGCGCCATGTCCCTGATCGAAGTCGGTAGGAAGGCTCCCGCATTCACCCTTCCCGACCAGGATGGTGGGAAGCACGCGCTCAAGGATCTCGCGGGTTCGCCGGTGGTCCTCTTCTTCTATCCGAAGGACGACACCTCCGGCTGCACCAAGGAAGCGTGCCAGTTCCGCGACCAGCTTCCCGACTTCAAGAAGGTGAAGACGCGGATCTTCGGCATCAGTCCCGACTCGGTCGAGAGCCACCGGAAGTTCGTCGACAAGCACGACCTCAACTTCACGCTGCTCGCGGACGCGGCCCGGGACGCCGAGGAGAACCCGAAGATCTGCCTGAAGTACGGGGTCTGGCAGGAGAAGTCGATGTACGGCCGCAAGTACATGGGCGTGGTCCGAACCACCTACCTCATCGGTCCGGACGGCAAGGTCGCGGAGCGTTGGGACAAGGTGAAGGTCCCCGGGCACGCCGATGCGGTGCTCGAGGCGGTCCAGGGGCTCTGAGCGGGTGCCGCCGGCCGCGATGCCTCACCGCAGGCCGCCGAAGACGAACGCGAGGGCGGTGATCATCAGGAAGATCCCGACCAGCAGCCACGCCGTGCCGAGGACGAATTGAAGAATTCGACCCGGCGTGAACCAGTCCCGTTTTCGAAGTCGTTGAAACCGTGGCATCGCCGCGCTGACGAGGCCGCATTCGGGACAGGTCGCGTTCCATGGGAGATTCGCGAGCAGGTGGCCGCACCCTCGGCAGCTCGGTTCATCCGGATTGACCGCCCGGCCCGGGCCGGTGAGTCCCACCGCGGTTCCGCACTCGGGGCAATCGGTGCCTTTGGGGAGTCGGCGAAGGTCGTATCCACAATGCCGACATGAAGTCGTCGTGATCCGGGGTGCGTTCCGGCCTCGGATCACCGAGGCGATGACCGGCACGGCGATGAAGAAGCCCACCAGGAGCAGCATCACGAGCATCGACATGTCGTGTTGGTTGAACACCTGTCGTCTCCGATCCTGCCCCTGACTCGTCCCGATCAAATGGTACCTCCGCACCCTCGGTTCACGGCGAAGGGAACGGGTCGAGGAAGCATGGTGTCGTCGGGCTCGTTCGTCGATCAGCGGTCGTCCGGTCCCGGGCCCGGGGGCCTCCGGTCGGGACACGTGGCGTCTCGAGCATCGCCATTTTCACCATCCCGGCGGGCGACCCGGAAGGGCCGATCGTGCCCTCGGTGCCATCGGACGTTCCTCGGGGCGATACCCTGAGGACATGTCCCAACCTTCGCTCCGGTTCAAGCGACTCGATCCCCGTGCAGTCCTGCCCGCCTACCAGTCCGAACAGGCGGCCGGACTTGATCTGTGTGCCGTTCTGGATGGACCCGAGGTCATCTCCGCAGGCGCGATCCTGATGGTCCCCTGTGGTTTCGCGATGGCGATTCCCGCCGGCTGGGAGGCCCAGGTGCGGCCTCGAAGCGGCCTCGCGAGCAGACATGGCATCTCCATGCCCAACTCGCCGGGGACCATCGACGCGGACTATCGCGGCGAGGTGAAGGTCCCGCTGATCAACCTCGGAAAGGTCGCCTTCACGGTCGAGCCGGGGATGCGGATCGCCCAGATGGTGATCGCACCGGTCGCCCGGGTCGTGATCGAGGAGGTCGAGGAGCTCGATGATACGAACCGGGGCTCGGGGGGATTTGGCTCGACCGGGCGGTAGTGGCCGACGATCCCCTCTAGAATTCCGGGATGACTTCCGCCACCAATGTCGCCGTTCCGCTGCTCGATCTGAAGGCCCAGTACGCGACCATCCGGTCGGAGATCGAGCCCGCGGTCCAGGAGGTTCTGGAGAGCCAGGTGTTCATCGGCGGGCCGAAGGTGGCCGAGTTCGAGTGCCGTTGTGCGGGCTACCTGAACGTGCCCTTCACGGTCGGAAACTCCAGTGGTTCGGATGCCCTGATCCTGGCGCTCGATGCCCTCGGCGTCGGGCCGGGCGACGAAGTGATCCTGCCCACCTACACCTTCTTCTCGACCGCAGGCAGCGTCTCCCGGGTCGGTGCGACACCGGTCTTCGTCGACATCGATCCGACCACGTACCAGGTCGATCCTGATTCGATCCGTCGGGTCCTCGAAGGACGGAAGCCCGGCGCGGTGAAGGCGTTGATGCCGGTGCATCTCTTCGGACAGGCGGCCGACCTCGACGCGGTCATGGCGATCGCGGATGAGCACGGCCTCCGGGTGATCGAGGATGCGGCCCAGGCGTTCGGAACGGAGGACGTCCACGGGCGTCGCGTCGGATCGGTGGGGGACATCGGCACCTTCAGCTTCTTCCCCAGCAAGAACCTCGGCGGCTTCGGTGACGGCGGACTCTGCACCACCCGGGATCAGGAACTGGCCGAACGGATGATCCGTTTCCGCAACCACGGCATGAAGCCGAAGTACTTCCACCACGATGTCGGATTGAACGCCCGGCTCGACGCGCTGCAGGCGGCGATCCTCCTCGTGAAGATCGAGCACCTCGATGCCTGGTCCGCCGGTCGCCAGGCGAATGCGGCCTGGTACGACGAGGCCTTCGCGGCCGCCGGGGCCGCGACCAGCGCCGTCTGCATCGACGAGGGCGGACTTCCGCTTCGAACGCCGGAGCCGGCGCCGAACGGGGCGCGTCACATCTACAACCAGTACGTCCTGCGGGTGCCGGGCTCGCATCGCGACGCGATTCGCGAGACGCTCAAGGCCGCGGGGATCGGCAACGAGGTCTACTACCCGCGATGCCTGCACGAGCAGGACTGCTATCGGGAGATCGGCCACCGGGCCGGTGACTTCCCGCATGCGGAGCGGGCCAGCCGCGAGACGATCGCGATCCCGATCTTCCCGGAACTGTCCGAGACGCAGCGACAGCACGTGGTCGACACCGTGCTCGACGCGGTTCGTGCGATCTGATCCGGGACGAGCCTTCTCAGATCATTCCATCGAGGGACGAGAGGCCGAGCGGTTCGATCACGCGGAACGCCTCGGCGGTCTTCACGCCGATCCGGCTGCCGAGGAAGGTCGCCTGCGCATCCAGCCAGTCGACGATCCGGCGATTCCCCTCGTGGGCCTTGAACTGGCTCGCGTAGGCGAGGACCGCGTCGCGCTTGCGATCGTGGAATCCGGTGGTGTCGACGAGGAACGAGGGATCCGGGATCGTCTTCAGGTGCGTGCAGAAGTAGTAGATGATCCGACTCGGGTGGCGGGGCGACCCCGGGATGTCGGTCTTGGTCAGTTTGGAATCGAATCGCGCGTCTTCCACGATCCGGGTGGCGGCGCGGTGGTCCGGGTGCGCGTCGACCGGATCAGGACAGAAGATCCAGTCGATCTCCCGGGTGCGGATCACGCCCGCGACCGCATGACGACAGGCGACCGAGTGCACGACCTCGCGATTCACGAAACCATGCTCCCGTCCGAGCATGATCCGTTCGACCCCGAGGATCGAGGCGGCGGCGGCGCTTTCCTCGGCCCGGATCGCCGGTGAGCCGTGCGGTGTCGGTTCCCCGTCGGTCAGATCGAGGAGGGTGACGTGATGGCCGGCGTCGACGAGCTTCGCGATCGTTCCGCCCATGCCGAGTTCCTGGTCGTCCGGATGCGGACCGACGACGAGCATGTTCATGGTCGAGTCTCCGTGCCGACGGAGGCGTCGGTCTTCCAGTCTTCGAGCAGGGTCTCGCACGCCGCCGCCACGGCGTCGGCGAGCGCTTCCCGGGTCTGCATTCCGCCCGCGTCGTCGAACGCGGGATCGGCCCGGATCGCGACGAGTTCGGCCATGCCGAGGCATGCGGCGGCCAGCGCGATCCGGTGATCCACACCCCATGCGGAGGGTGTCGGCGGGATCGTCGCCGCCGCGATCGTAGCGACCCCGCCACCGGGCAGAAGCGCCATCGCGTCCCCGGTGCGTCGAGCCACCGCGGCCGCGAGTCGGACCAGCGGACTCTGTGATTCAAGGGACGTCAGTTCGCGCTCGAAGCGGTCGGGATCGCCGGCGATCCCGGTGCCGACCGCGAGTCGGACACCCGGAAGCAGGGTTCGAGTGCTCCATCCGAGCGTCTTCGCGTCCACGTACCAGCCTCCCCATCGGTCGCACCGATCGAGATCGAGGATCGGAACGTCGTCGGTCGGAATCAACGGGAGGAGATGCGCGAGAAGCGTTCCCAGTCTCGCCATGCGATCCATGGCGTCGATCGCCGGGCCATCGGTGTCGCCGCTCGTGATGGCCTCGACCCAGGCCCGACGGGTCGTCGCCATGCCATCCGCCAGTTCGATCGTGCGGCCACCGACGAGTTCGATCGTCGGCGGGTCGGGGGCCCGGAGTCGAGACTCGAAATCGACCGTCTCGTACCGATCGAGCTCGCCGATGATCCGGTCGATCCACGCGAGCGTCCGATCCCGTTCGCGGGGGCTGTTCAGCATCCGGCCGCGGGATGCGACGAGGCGTTCGGCCTTCGGGGTCGCTGCGGGGTGCATGCGTGCAAGACCGACCGCGATCTCGTCGAGGTCTCGAACCGCCCGCGACGTGCGGGCCGACCGGCGGGCCGCGACGAGATCCTCCTCACGCAGGCTCGGCGACGCCGAATCGACCTGCGCTTCCAGCGTTCGCTGGAGATCCCGGAGTGCGGTGCGCCTGCGAGCGACCGCCGCTCGCCACACCGAACGCAGCGTCGACGTCGCGAGCGGTCGTTCGTCGTCGCCTCCCGACCGAAGGCAATCAAGAAGCTCGGCGGCGCATCGCCAGGTCGCGGTGGACTCGGAGTCCTCCGGATCGAACGGACTCGTGGAGAGCACGCGTTCGAGGATCGTCACGTCGAACGGTGCGTCCGGCGCAGCGACGCCGACCGCGTCGAGCATCGTCCTCACCCGGGCGTCGATCGGTGAGGTGGCGGCATCGGTCGTCGCGGGGCCGTTCAACGCGGAAGATTCGGATCCGATCGGCCATCGACTCTCGAGCGGACGTCCGCCCAACAGACCGAACACGTCTCGAAGCGGCGCAAGGATCGTCGCGAGCGTGTCGTCGAGTGCCTCGACCGTGCCGGTGTCCGACCGTCGAAGGAGATCCACACCGGTTCGATTGAACGCGTCGAGACGATCGATCGCCGCGACGCGTTCGGTTTCCGGGAGCGTCCTCGGTGGTTCCCCGATCAAGGTGCCGGGGCGGGCGAGGGATTCCAGGAGTCGATCGATCGAACGCATGGTGGCGTCGAGCCGGGTGGCCTGGAACCCCGCGAGGATCGAGGCGTCCCCGCGTTCCCGTCCCAGCATGGCGAGCTCGACGGTGATTCGTCGAATGCCGCGACGGGCATCGTGGACGACGCGTCCATCCGTACCCGACACGGGCGGATCCTCCAGCTCCCGCGATCGCCGTTCGATCACGTCATCGAGCAGGATGGTGGTGTCGCCGATGGCCATCGACCGGGTCACCGGTGGAAACAGCGCCTGATCGGCTGGCCGATCGTCTGCCTGATCGGCCGCCTGATGGTGGGCCCCGGCGAACGTCGCGTGCATCGGAAACGCGATCGCGATCACGGCACCGACGATGCGACGCCTCATCGCGGTCGCCCCGGGCGATCGAGCACCGTGCGATAGACGGCTTCGAGTTCCCGCACCATCGATCGGTGATCGAACGGACCGCGGACCAGTTCGCGCCCGGCGGCGCCGAGCCGGACCCCGAGCGCCGGATCCGATCGAAGGCGATCGATGGCCGCGGCGAGGCCGTCATGGTCGCCGGGTCGGACCAGCAGTCCCGTGACGTCGTCGATGCAGACTTCCGGAGCGCCGTCGAGATCGTGGGCGACCACGGGTTTCGCGGAGAGCAGGCCCTGGACCACGGCTCGCGGAAGTCCCTCGCGGTAGCTCGGGTGGGCGAGGACGTCCATCGCGCGGATCCACTCGGGGATGCGGTCCGGCGCCACGAGCCCGGGCGCATGCACCTGATCCTCCAGCCCGAGTTCGCGGATCCGTCCCAGCAGTCGATCCGACCAGTATCCGTCGCCGACCCAGAGCA
Organism: Phycisphaerales bacterium; assembly: GCA_029248335.1. Lineage (GTDB taxonomy): Bacteria > Planctomycetota > Phycisphaerae > Phycisphaerales > SM1A02 > UBA12014. Next base: position 24,713 of record JAQWJM010000202.1, on the reverse strand, counting down.
GATGCAGCGACGGATCCTCGCGCATCTTCGGGGAAAGGGCGTCGATGAGATCGTCGTGGCCCTTCAATTCCGCGAGGCGTGCGATGGTGCCGACGATGAAGGCGTGCTCGGGAAGACCGAGCCTGCGACGCGTCTCGAGCATCGACGTCGAGTCGTCGAGATACGGCTCGACGAGCATGCCGCTTCGCACCGTCCGGTACTGCGTCCGTCGACCGATGCCGGCCGCGAGCGCCTGATCGCGCATCGCGTCGGCCACCGTCACGATCGCGTGGCAGCGACGGGCCGACCATCGCTCCGCGGCGATGTACACGGCGTTCTTCGATTTCGCGAGGTAGGGGTGGAAGGGAAGTCCGTGGATGGTGTGGACGACCGCGGGCACCGACTCCCGCCATGCCGCTTCGCGTCCGAGGATGCCCGCCTTCGATGAATGGGTGTGCACCACGTCGGGTTGATGTTCGCGAATGAGCCGGCGAAGGTTCCCAAGGCATCGCCAGTCGCGTCGGGGTGCGATCTCACGCACGAGATCCGGCGTCTCCACGGGGGTGATGCCCCCGTGAGCCTCGACCGCGGGCAGCATCGTGCCTTCCGGTCCCTCGATCGGCCCGAACACCAGCAGGACCTCGTGGCCGTCGTCGGCCTGGCCGGCGCAGGAGAGCACGGTGTTCTCCTGGCTCCCTCCGAGGATCAGCCGGGTCGAGACGTGCATGATCTTCATGACTGCGGGTCCCGGAATCGCGGCTCGTTCGAGCGAGTGCCCGGGTGTCGATCCGGAAAGCCCGGGGGAAGCGGGGTGTCACCGTAGTGGATCCAGCGAAGACAGAGACCCTGGGGTGGAAGCGTCTGGCCCGCGAGCCGGCGGTTCCCCGTCGCGAGCACCTCGTCGACGCGGGCTTCGTCGATCCGACCCCGGCCCGCTTCGAGCAGCGTGCCCGCGATGATCCTGACCATGTTGTAGAGGAACCCGCTGCCCACGACCTCGATCCGGATCCGGTCCGGTGCGATCCGGGCCACGGTGCAGGCGTGGATGGTGCGCACCGTGTTGTCACGGCCGTGGTGCTTCTGCGCGAGTCCCGCGAAATCGTGTTCGCCGACGAGCCGGGCGGCGACCCGGGACATCGGCTCGTGGTCGAGTTCGAACGGGGTGCGGTAGACGACGTGGCGATCGAAGAGAGGCGGCCACGTGGCGGGCGGTCGCGTGCAGGCGATGTCGTACCGGTAGCACTTGCTTCGGGCATCCTTGATCGGATCGAAGTCGTCGGCCACCACCTCGGCGTGCGTGACCTGGACGTCCTCGGGGAGCCGGGAGGTGAGCGCCATCGACATCCGGTCGACGTCGATGGACTGCGACGCGGTGAAGGCGGCGACCTGGCCGATGGCGTGGACGCCGGCATCGGTCCGGCTTGCGCCGGTCACCGGCGTCTCCTCGCGGACCGCCTTGAACACCGCCCGCTGCAGCGCCGACTGGACGGTCCGGAGTTCGGAGCCGTCCTCGCGGACCTGTCGCTGCCAGCCGTGGAAGGCGGTGCCGTCGTAGGCGACCTGGAGGCGATAGCGGGGCACGGCAGGCGTCAGTGGCCGAAGAGGTTTCGGGTCGCGAGCATGCCCTCGTCGGCGAAGTAGCCCATGGCCTCCTCGACGCTCCCGAAGATCTTCGTCGCGGTCTCGGTGATGAAGGGGCTGGGGCTCTTCTTCGGCTTCCAGACCACGTAGACCTCCTTGGTGTGCTCGAAGGCGTGATGGAGTTCGCGTTCCACGCCGCTCGAGAGACCGGGGATGCCGCCGGGGAGTTCGGGGATGTACGACACGATCATGTCGGACTGGTCGACCAGCTTGAAGTCCCGCATGTAGATCTGGCCGTCGATGTCGCCCGCGATGTCCAGGACCTCCCGGGTCGGGATCCGGACGGGCTCCTCGCCCTCGCTCGCGGAGCCGAACATGTGCTGGGGGATCTCGACGAAGTCGCGTCCGTCGCGGGCCGCGGCGATCGCGGTCTCGAGCAGCAGCTTCTCGTCGACGTCGCCCGGATCGAACGCGATGAAGTGCTCCGCGATCTGGGCGCGGAAATCATCGATCTCGGCGAGCACGTCCGGCATGTCGACCACGTGGCTCATGGGGAACGACGGATAGACCCGACGCATGTCCGGACGCGTCACCAGTCGGACGCAGGTGTCCAGCGTCGCCTCGTGACGGCCGCGGCTCAGGATGTAGAAGTTGTTCCGACATCCCATCGCCTCGGCCATCAGCTCCGTGGCGAGGATCTCCTCCTCCCGCCAGACCATGCAGTCCTTGAGGGTGGCGTCGATGATGTGCTCGCGGTGGAGCCGCTGGTGCACCACCTCGACGTTGTCGACGAGGCAGATGAAGAGGTCCGGCGCGAGGGCCCGGATCTGGTCGAAGTCGAATGCGCTGAAGAGACCGTGGTGCCAGCGGAACGTCGCGTGGGTGTTCACGATGACGTTCCGGTGCTCCTCGATCGGCCGGGTCGCGGCGATGATGTCCTTGAACGCGGCGCGACGAAGCGAATTGAGGCGGCTGATGGGCAGATCGAGGATCCGTCCCGATCGGACGTCCGCGGCTTCCGCGTACATCATGTCGCCGACGTGGAACGTGTCGATCTTCTCGCCCCGTTCCCCGGAGAGCGCGGTCGCGTCCTTGAGGTAGGGCTTCTTGTCCACGCCGATCTGGCCGGTGACGATGGCACGCATGCTGGAGACTCCGAAAGGGTCAGGAGTTGGAGGGGGTGAATGGTGTACGGGTGGGTCGAAGCCACCGGACTCTGGCGCGGGGCGATGGCCCGCTCTTTCTTCGTCGGCTGGCGAGCCACCAGTTGGCCAGTGCCGTCAGTGCGATGATTCCGGCGACGACGCCGAAGGTGGTGAAGAGGACCTTGGGAAGCGAACTCCCCGCGAGTCCCCGGCCGATCAGGATTCCCGCGCCGACCTGGAGCGGGGTGGTGATCGCACAGCAGATGATCTCGACGATCGTGAAGCGTTTCCAGTCCATCCGCATGAGGGCGGCGATGGTGAGCGCAGGTGAACGCGTGCCGGGAATGAACCGGGCGATCACCAGCACGCCGCCACCTCTCCGGTCGAACTGGTGCTTGGCTTCCAGAAGTCGACGTGGATGGATGAATCTTCGAAACCACTTCCGATGGAGCAGACGGCGACCGAAGTGCCGGCAGATGGAGAACCAGAGGAAGTCGCCCCCGAGGACGCCGACGTAGGCGGCGATGAACGTGGGCCACAACGCCATCTCACCCTGGCCGACGAAGATCCCGGCGGGAATGTTCACGACCTCCTCCCCGATCGGAATCCCCACGCCGGAGGCGAGGAGCAGGGCGATCATGGCGATCCAGCCGTAGTCGCCGAGGAACTGGTGGACGAATGCTTCCATGGCCTGCCGCGAGGGGTGACGGAGAGAGGGATCGTCGGTGATCCCGGAGTCGAGTCACCAAGTGTATATGCTCGACCCTGATTCCTCCCCCAGTCCTTTCCCGAGAATCCCGATGCAAACGTCATCCGGCCGGATTCGCAGGATTCTCGTCGCGACGGATTCCCTGAAGGGGACCTGCACCGCGATCGAGGCGGCTGCGGCGATCGGCGATGCGATCGCGGCCCGGATGCCCGGCGTCGAGGTCGATCGCTGTCCGCTCGGAGACGGCGGTGAAGGCACGCTGGACGTCCTGGCCACGGGGCAGGCCCTCCGGCTCGAATCACATTCGGTGCTCGGACCGCGACGGGATCGCCCGCGGATCGAGGCCCGCCTCGGGATCTCGAGTGATGGGCGTCTCGCGGTGGTCGAACTCGCGGAGGCGGCCGGCCTGCACCTGCTCGTTGAAGCGGATCGGGACCCTCGCTGGACGGGCACGGGTGGGGTCGGAGAACTGTTGGATCTCGCCCGGGCTCGGCTCGAATCGGCCGGCGGTGCCCGTCCGACACTCATGCTGACCGTGGGGGGCAGCGGCACCGTGGATGGAGGCGTCGGCGCGCTCTCGTCGATGGGCGTCGAATTCCAGTCGATGCACGAGCCGATTCGATCGCCGCTGGTCGGTGACGATCTCGCTCGAGTCGAACGGATCGATCTTCCCGCGGGCGTGCGATCGGCGTGGGCCGGAATCGATCTTCGCGTCGCGACCGATGTCCGCAATCCGCTCACGGGTCCGATGGGTGCGGCGAGGATCTTCGGGCCCCAGAAGGGTGCGGACGAATCGACGGTCGAGTTCCTCGAGCACGGCCTCGAGTCGTGGGTGGAGGCGGTGGGTCGATGCGTGGGTGTCGATCGAGCCACCGATGCGGCGTCGTCGCCCGGGGCGGGGGCCGCGGGTGGAATCGCCTTCGCGCTCCAGGCGTTGTTCGGAGCCCGGCTCGAATCCGGTTTCGATCTGGTCGCGGATCGGATCGGTCTCGAGGATCGCGTGCGGGCCGCCGATCTGGTGGTGACCAGCGAGGGACGGCTCGATGCCCAGTCGATGATGGGAAAGGCGACCGGCCGCCTGCTCGAGCTCGCGGCGTCGCACGGAACACCCGTCGCCGCGATTCCAGGGTCGGTCGGTGACCTTCCCCGTGATGTTCGGGCGAGGTTCCGTTGGATCCGTTCGCTCGTCGAGACCTGTGGCCCGTCGATCGCGACGTCGGATCCGGTCGCGGCGATGGTCGAAGCGGTGCGACTCGAATTCACCGATCCGGCCGAATCGGCCGGCTGAAGTCAGTCGCGGCGAAGCAGCAGGACGACGACATGCACCTCGATCGCCCGGCCTTCGCCCACCGCGTCGACCTTCTCGTGGGTCTTTCCCTTGAGGTTCACGCGGTCGGCGTCGACGCCGAGCAGGGTGGCGAGGTGACGCCGAAGTTCCTGCTTCCGAGGACCGATCTTCGGTCGTTCGAGAATCACGGTCGCATCGAGGTTGCCGATCTCGAAGCCCGCCTCGTCGACCCGGCGACAGGCGGCCTCGAGAAAGATCCGGCTGTCGGCGCCGTCGTGGGCGGGATCGGTGTCGGGGAAGAGCTGGCCGATGTCCTCCTCGCCCAGCGCACCGAGCAGGGCGTCGGTGATCGCGTGCAGCAGGGCGTCACCATCGGAGTGACCGACCGGTCCGCGGTCATGCTCGAAGGCGAGCCCGCCGAGCACGAACGGCCTGCCGGGGCCATTCGGGGCGATCGATTCGAGGCGGTGGAGGTCATATCCATGACCGATTCGGAAGGGAGGGGGGGACTTCGGCATCACTTCAGACTCTAGCAATGCGACGCGCAGGCCGTTCGGCGATCAACGCGAGGTCGGAGGTCGGTCGGCGAAACCCGGTTTCAGGCTCCGAGAACGCCAGATCGAGTCGAATGAGCCATCATCTCGATCAGTTGGCCGGGTCCCCTCAAGACTCGGCACCGAGGAGGCCGATGAACTGGACACGGAGGCGGTCCGTGCGGACCGCGCCGTTTCTGCGCTACAGACCGTGAGACTCGCATGCGTCTTCGAACCTTTTGCTCGATCATGGCCGGACTCGTCGTTCTTTCGATGGCGAGTTGCGACTCCTACAGCACGAAGGGTGGCTGGCTTCCGAGCAGCAACTCGACGTTCACCTACATCTCGACCAGCTCGAGCCCCAAGACGATCCGGATCATCGACACCCGGGACGAGGAGGCGTTCTTCACGCTTCGACTGCCCGTCGGCAAGCAGCTGACCTTCCGGTTCCTCGAAGGCAAGGGCGACGATCCCATCTACACGCCGGATCGCATGCAGTGGGAGATCTGGGACGCCCCCAAGAAGAACGGCAAGCTCTCGAACCAGCTCACGGTGCCGCCCGCGGCGGCCCGGAGCATCCGGGTCGAACTTCGACCGGTCCCCGAGTGGCCCGAGGATGACGAGCGATACCGGCTCCGCATCGACGCCGAGGATGATCGCCCCGATCACTGGACGCCTCAGGGCGGACCGATTCCAGACGAGTCGAGCACCTGGCCCAACTGATCCCGGATCTTCGAGGATCCTCGAACGACCAGACTTCGACGACCGTCCGCCATTCGGCGGGCGGTCGTTCTCTTTGAAGACCGCTTCGTGCGTGGTCATCCGCTCGAACATCCGGCCGAGGTTCAGTCGAGTCGTTCGACGAGTTCGCGGAAGGTCCGGCCCCGGACTTCGAAGTCCGTGAACTGATCCCAACTGGCGCAGCCCGGACTGAGCAGGACCACGTCGCCTTCGCCTGCCGAGGCGACGGCTCGTTCGAAGGCCGTCGCAAGCGTTCCGCACGCCTCGCCGCCGTGTTCGCAGATCGCGGCTTCGGTCGCGCCGATGCCGTAGAGGCCGGCGAGATCCCGGGCCAGTCGCGCGACGGGTTCGAGATCCGACCCCTTGTCGTAGCCCCCGGCGATCAGGTGCGTGCGTCGCGTCGACGACATGGACTCGACCGCAAGGCCGGTCGCGCCCGGTGTCGTCGATTTGGAGTCGTTGAAGAAGCGGATGCCCCGATGTTCGCCGACGAATTCGAGTCGATGGGGCAGGCCGGGAAAATCCCGGAGTGCCGTGGCGCAGGCACTTGCGGTCGCGCGTGGATCCGCCATCTCGCCGTCGACGAGGGTGAGGTGCTCGATGATGGTGGCGATCGCATCGATGGCGTTGTCGCGATTGTGCGATCCGGGCACCGCGAGCTCCAGCTCGGACAGGATGTCCGCCCGCCAGATGCACCGCGACGCGTCGACCGGGCGTGGGGCGGGGCAGGCGGGGGACCCGGTGAGGATCGCCTGCTTGCTCGCGGCGTAATGTTCGAGCGAGCGATGCCAGTCGAGGTGATTCGGTGCGATGTTCGTCACGAGCGCCACGCCCGGGGTGAATCGATCCTCGGGCTCGCCCGCGTCGCCGGCGATCCAGTGCAGCATGAAACTCGAGAGTTCGAGCACCAGGGTGGAATCGTCGGCGGGGGGATCGTCGAGCAGCGAGCCGCCGATGTTGCCGCCGAGTCGGGATCGAAGATCGGGTCGGATCCGCAGCAGCGCGTGCTGGACCATCGCCGCGGTGGTGCTCTTGCCGGCGCTTCCGGTGATGCCGATCACGCGTTCCGCCGGATGGTCACCGATCGCGAGCCGGATCTCGGTCAGGAGCCTCGCGCCACCCGCCCGGGCCTCCAGCAGGAACGGGTTGTCCCAGGGGTGGGGGACCGCGGGGTTCACGACCACGAGATCCGCGGCGGTGAAATCCTCCATCTCGTGTTCGCCGAGTCGGAAGGTCACCCCCGCCTCGGTGAGGCCCGCGATCGAGCGTTCGAGTTCCTCCGCCGGCCGGAGGTCCGTCACGAGGACGTCCGCACCCCGTCGTCGGAGATGTCGGGCGACGGCCTCGCCACCACCGAATCGCCCGAGGCCCATGACGACCGCTCGGCGGCCGGCGAGCGCACCGGGAAAGGGGTGGGGATCTTCGGTTCCGCGGGCATCGATCGGTCCGGGCATGGACGGAGGGTAGACGCCGTTAAACTTCGGTGCCATGCCGGACACGCCGACCAACCCGTCGACCGAGCAACGCCTGCCCACCAGTCACCTGGCGATCTGGGCGTTCGTGACATCGCTGCTGCTCTGCTGCCCGCTCACCGGCCTGGTGTCGGTCTTCCTCGGTTTCCTCGCCCATCGCCGGATCGTCGCCGCCGACGGTCGGCTCGGTGGGCGTCGTCTGGCGTTGGCCGCGATCGCGATCGGTACGGCGGGAACGGTGATCTGGCTCTTCAGCTGGGACGCGTTCGGACGGTGGTATCTCGAATCGATCGAGGACCGGATCGAGGTGACCACCCGGGCCGTCGTCAATGACGCCGTCAACGGTGATCTGGACGCGGCGGGTCTTTCCTTCGACGGGGCGGTCGTCCCGACCCCGGAGGCCCTCGCGGCCTTCGGCACCGCCGTGGAGGCTCGGTACGGCATGCTTCTCAGCGCTTCGGTCGAGAGTCCGCGGATGGGTGGCACGACGATGGTTCCCCGGATGGAGACCCGTCTGCTCTTCGAGTTCGAGCGAGGCGGGCCACGCTACGGCGCGGCCGCCTACAGCCTCCGGGCCACGATGCTGGGTCAGGACGTGTTGCCTCGGCCCAGGATTCTCTGGATCGAGATCTTCGACCCGACCGACGGTGAACTCCGGCTCGGCGAACCCGCGTCGGTGGGAGGCGAGGGGGAATCGGAGGCATCGGAGGACGTCTCGGCCGCCCCGGAGGCAGGGGACGACCTCGAGACCGCCCCGGACGCGACTCGATAGGATGCGGAATTCTCAGTGAGGAATTCGGAAGGACGGACGGGGGGTCCGCAGGTCCAAGCCTCCATGGAGCATCACATGCACGCTGATTCCACCGCCGATCCCAAGCCCATGAGCGGTATGGCCGTGACGGGCTTCGTCCTGACCCTCGTCTTCTGCATCCCGGTGCTTCCGCTGGTCGGGCTTCTGCTCGGGCTCGGTGCCCTGGGACGGACCAGTACCGATGGCCCGATGCGTGGTCGACCACTCGCGATCACCGCGGTGATCCTCGGGGTGATCATGACCGCGGGTCAGGTCTACACCACGGTGAAGATCGTGGAGGTCGGACGGATCTTCGGCGAATCCATCACCACCGTGATCACCGGTCCCGAGCAGGCGATGAAGGCTGCATTCAGTGGTGACGGCACCAAGGCGGCGACCTACTGGTGGAAGGGTGCGGTACCTTCGGACGCCGAGACCGCCGCGTTCGTCGCGGCGGCGAAGGCTCGATTCGGCGAATTCCAGAAAGCATCGCCTGCAGACAACGCCCAGCCCGGCGCGGGGACCGGACAGCCCGAATTCGAACTTCCCTTCAGGTTCACCTTCTCGAACGGGGAGTTCGGCGGCGAAGTCTTCTTCTCGGCCACCAAGGGGGGCGAGACCACGACGGGTGGTTCCTACCTCGGCATCGACAAGATCGTCATCAAGGATCCGGACGGCGCGGATCTCGTCTGGGCTTCCGGGTCGGACGCCGAACCTGAAGCGAAGCCGGCCGCTGACGCCGCCCCCGAGCAGGAGGAGGCGGCGTCCCCGGCCGCCCCATGACGTCGCCCGACCCGAGCGGATCCGATGAGGTCATCATCGAGGTCCGCGATCTCAAGAAGGTCTTCGGCACCCAGACCGTTCTCGACGGGTTGACCATGGACATCCACCGGGGGGAGACCCTGGTGGTCATGGGGGGCTCCGGCTGCGGAAAGTCGACCTTCCTGCGGATGCTGATCGGATCGTTCCCACCGACCGAAGGCACGATCTCGATGTTCGGTCACCGCATCGACCAGCTCGACGAAGCCGGGATGAACGAGGTCCGGAGCAACTTCGGAATCCTCTTCCAGTCGGGCGCGTTGTTCCAGTCCATGACCCTCGCGGAGAACGTCGCGCTTCCGCTCGAGGAGCACACCGATCTCGACCGGAACATCATCGACATCCAGGTGAAGATCAAACTCGAACTGGTCGGCCTTCGAGAACATGCGGACAAGCTTCCCGCCCAGATCTCCGGCGGCATGAAGAAGCGTGCGGGCCTGGCCCGGGCACTGGCACTCGATCCGAAGATCCTCTTCTACGACGAGCCTTCGGCCGGACTCGACCCGGTCACCAGCGCCGAGATCGACCAGTTGATCATCGACCTCACCAAGAAGCTCGGCGTGACGAGCGTGGTGGTGACGCACGAGATGGATTCGGCGTTCACGATCGCGGATCGAATGGTCATGCTCGACAAGGGCCGGGTGCTCAAGATCGACACCCGCGACGCCTTCGACGCGATCAGAACGGTGGCGGACGACGCGACCGAGGGAATGACCGTCGACGATCTGCTCATCCGCCAGTTCCTGCGGGGTGATCCGATCGGGCCGATCACCCAGCGTCGTGAGGACACCAACTACGCGGATGATCTTTTGAACACCGCCGATCCCCAGATCACACGAAGTCCCGCGGTCCAGGCGACGCGTCGATCCGGCTGAGCCACCGGAAGCGTTCGCGAGGCGAAACTCGATCCACACAGGAAAACGGACGGCACCCGAAGGTGCCGTCCGTGTCGTTTCATGCGGATGGTCGGTCGCCTGCGGACCGCGTTCGCGACCGGCTCAGCAGGATTCGCCCCAGGCACCGAGGAGCAGTCCGAGGTCGGCGCCATTGACCGTGCCGTCCCCGTTGATGTCGGCATCGGAGTCCGGGGTTCCCCAGGCGCCGAGGAGCAGACCGAGGTCGGCCCCGTCGATCGTCCCATTGCCGTCGACGTCCTCGGGGCAGGGGGTCTCGAACGGCTCGCAGTCGATCAGGATCTGCGCGTCACCGGTCGAGCCATCGGAACTTCCGAGCCGGATCAGGAGCAGCTGGCCTCCGAGCACCGGCGCGATGATCTGCGATCCCGAGCCGCAGGCGTCATCGTTGCAGGCGTAGCTGGCGGATCCGCTGGAGGGGCACCCGGCGGCGGCGTCGTAGACGCTGATGCGGGTGTCGAAGTCGGAGCCGCAGGTCGCGATGGTCAGCAGGCCGGTGCACGACGTCTCGTAGAGGTACCAGAGGTCGGCATCGACGTCCGGTCCGCTCGACGTGCTGCACCCGAGTGCGTCGTCGATGTCACTGTCCGTGGCACCCGCGGTGGAGACCTGGTTGAGGCCGTCGGAGACGGGCTCCGCGTCGACGCATTCGTCGTTGGGCGGTCCGCCCTGCCCGTTGCATTCGATGCGAAGGACACCGTCCCCGAAGGAGCCGTCCGGACTGCCGACTCGGACGATGAACGTCTGACCGGCGAGCGCGAACGTCGAGATGCTCGATCCCGTTCCGCAACCGTCGTCGTTGCAGGCGAAGGCCGATGTGCCGGACGTCGGACAGCCCGCGGACGCGTCATAGAGGCTGATTCGAGTGTTGAAGTCCGTGCCGTCGCAGGTGTTGATGGTCAACGGGCCCGTGCAGAACGCCGTGAACTCGAACCAGACGTCGTTGAAGACGGTGGGTCCGCTCGACGTGCTGCATCCGAGGGCGTCGTCGATTCCGCTGTCCGTCGAGCCGATCGTGGTGAAGGCGTTGTCGCCGCCGAAGACCGGAGTCCGGTCGACGCATTCGTCGTTGGGGACCGTGGACACGGGTTCGTCGCAGATGCGGAAGTCGTCCACGTACCAGTCGTCGTTCGATTCATCGACTTCGGCGCGGATCCGGATCCGGCCGCCGTTGAAGCGTGCCGCGGCGGGCAGCTCGAACTGATGGAAATCGAAGACCGTCTGGTCGACGCCGTCGGATTCGTGGATGCCGATCGCGACCCAGTCGCCGTTGCTCCTGAGATATTCCACGAGCAGTCGTTCGCCGGCCTCCACACCTCGATGCTGGGTGTAGTAGGAGAGCGTCGCCTCGGGGACGGCGAGCTGCAGGTAGTTGGTTCGAATCTCGTCGTCCGCGAACTCGGTGGAGCCGGTCGCGTCGAGATTCAGGCTTCGGATGCCTTCGGGCTCGTTCACGGCGGCGGTGGTGACGTTGGTTCCGTTGTTGTGGATCCAGTCCGCGTCGCTGGTCACGCCCTCGAAGTCGTCGCTGAAACAGAGTTCCCTCGGCGGAACCAGGATGATGTCGCAGGGTCGGCTGTTGAGATAGTTTCCGATGACGTTCTGGGAGGCGGGGCCGAACTTGAGGTTCGAACCGCTGATCCCATCACAACCGCCGTTGCCCGAGCACATGATGTGGCAGCTGCTGGTCGAGTCGCAATGGCCGCTGTTCCAGTTGTGTCCCATTTCGTGAGCGCTGAGCGACGTTCGGAGCGTGAGATTGTTCGAGTAGCGACTTTCGACGCACGAATACCTGAAGTCGGTGCAGATGCTGCCGACCCAGGCGAGTCCGATCGTGCTGCCGGCGAAGGAGACGCCGCTGAACATCTGGGCGACGTCCTGCACGATCGAGTTCTCCGGAGCGTTGAGCCAGTTCGCGCGGAACTGGTCGAGACGTCCGTCGATCGACGTGGAGGTGTAGGGGTCGCTGACGTTCGACCGGACGACGATCGTCGTGATCTCATGGGCGATGCCGAGATCCCGTCGGTAGATCGTGTCGACCTGGTTGATCACGAGTTCGACGTCGTTCACCGTCGCGACCACGGAGCTGGAGTTGCGTTGGAAGTATTCGTAGTCGCACTCGATTCCGAGCTCGACGAGGTTCAGGTTGTCTCCGGCGACGCCGCCGGCGGCGGCACCCGACTCGTCCCAGGGGATTTCGAACTGCGGCCCCATTTCAGGCGGACCGACGATGCCGTTTCCGCACATGCCCTCGGCGCTCGAGAGGCTCGAGCGGTAGACGATGTGCCGACCGATCGGGCCCGGAAGGCCGAAGTCACCGGCGGGCTGGATCACGAGTTCGTCGCCATTCAGATCGACCACGGCGTGGACGCCGCGGTCGAGCAGGCTCGCGGCGACGCCGTGCTCGGGCGTGTCTTCGAGGATGCCGATGTACGTTCTCGTCGGCGGAACGGGAGTGTCGATCAACACGCCGTCGCCGTGGTCGACGAGGACGGAGAACCCCGGGGCCCGGTTGGAGACGCGATCGAGGTTCAGGCGGAAGGATTCACCTTCGAATTCGAATGTCGCGGCGAAGGTGTCCGGAATATCCATCGGCACGGGAAGATCGACGAGCTCGTAAGCCTCGATGCGGGTTCCGTCGAACACGATCGGGGCCGGTGCGGATGGTGGGGTGGCCACCGTGGATTTCGCCGTCTGGCGGGCCGCATCCCGCACCACCGTTCTGGGCGGTGCGGTGGTCGATGCTGCGAGCAGTGAGGCGGTCGAACCGGCGACGAGGAGCGTGGCGGCCAGCCGGAGGCTGATGAGGTCGATCTTCACGATGGGGGCTCCCTGGATGAGCGGATCGGGTGGTGACGGAGAACGATGCAGCGATTTCCGGATCAGAGGTCGCCTTTGATTCCAACCCGACCCCTAGAAAATAGCTTTCGGGACCCTTCGAGGCCGACAAAACCGGTCGATTGATCGATGAATCCCGTTTTTGGATCTGCTGGACCTGAGGTTTGGACGACTTCGGACACTGTTTGGTTCGTGAATGTCCGAATTCGACGGCTTGGAAAATGAAAACCGGGCCCCCCGCACGCGGGGAGCCCGGTCGATTTCTGGCGGGACGGTCGAATCAGCCCCAGGCGGCGAACATCATGCCGGCGTCGGCGGAGTTCACGATGCAGTCGCCGTTGAAGTCGGCGAAGCTGCCGCAACCGGCACCCCACTGGGTGAAGAAGATGCCCACGTCCGAGCCGTTGACGATGCCGTCACCGTTGAGGTCGTAGGGGTTCGCGGCGCCGCCGGGGACCGTGAGGCCCGTAGCGTCGATGGTCGAGTTGGACTCGAACGTATCGAGCACGAGGTCGCCGGTGACGGGCTCCGCGTCAGCCGTGAAGCTGAAGTTGTACATCATGCACCAGCGAACGGCATTCGCGTCCTGGTTGTCGGCGAATTCCACACCCGCGAAGGTCAGGAAGCCGCCGTCTTCGGAGACGACCCACGCGTCATTGGAGTAGGGGTCGCCGGAGTGGTGGATCGGGAACTTGAACTCGGGATCGCTGATCTCGACGCCGGCGGGAAGCGGAATGGAGATTCCATTGATCGAATCCTTGGAGTTCAGGTTGTACACCGCGTAGTTGTAACGGTAGGTGCCGTCACCATTGTCAACGACGTCGCTGGCCACGAAGACTCGTCCGTCGTTCGGAATGTCGACGGGCTTGATCACGACCGTATCGCTGTTGTCTTCCCAGGCGTAGATCGCGGGCTTGCCGAGGAAGGTGCTGCCCTGCGGCGTGAGACGGTAGCCCGCGCCGGAGAGGCTGCCGACGACCATTCGCTTGTAGGAGGCGTTGTTGAGCGAGTTGCCAGCCTCGTTGTCCTGCGGATGCAGGTACATCGTGTCGCAGTAGTACTGGGCGCCGGGGTTCTGTTGGGGCGAGAGATCGGCCTGCAGAACCTGAACGCGTCGGCCGATCGTGGCCGCCGCGCTGGGAAGGCCCGTGGGCGGATACTGGAACTGACCGGTGGACGGATCACACTGCCAGCGGGGGGCAAGGCCACCCTGGCTTCCGTTGATCGAACTCGAGTACGGGTCGGAGCAGCCGGGACCGAGCAACTGGGGGCAGCCGCTTCCCGCCGGGTCGCAGGGGCCGCACTCATTCTGCTGAAGGGCGCAGAAGCCGTCCTTGCACCAGGAATAGCCGATCTGTTCGACACGGCCGTCCATGAAGCGGAACATGTTCATCGGCATTCGGGGATGTCGACTGTTGTTCGCAATCCACTCCAGGTCGACGTCGCCCAGGTTCACGCTGGTCGTGCCGACCGAGTAGGCGGTCACGCCACCGACGGTTCCCCAGCGGGAGATCGCGGGCATGTTGCAGACCGCGACATCGGCGCCGATCTGGCCGGCAGTGCCACCCTTGCCTCCGGGGACTGCTTCCGCGGACATCTGGCCAAGAAGGGTCGCGGACCCACCGAGCAGCAGTGCTGCGAGACTGATTCCGATTTTCACCGTGATCTCCAATCTGATCTTGTTGAAACGAACAGGGGCTATTTCGAATCGGGACGAATGCATCCCGATGAGGGCCGAATCCAAGCGTAATGCTTCAGGAATCCGGCGTTGAGTCAACGATCCCCGAAATGAACGGATCCACCTGTGCAGACCGCCCTCGAACTGTACCCCTCGAAATTCCTTGGGGTCGGAAAATTAGCGACATCTACACGTTTCCCCCCAGAAATCCGACGCCGGGGAGGTAGAAAAGAACCCCGCCCTGCACAGGTGCAGGGCGGGGTCGAATTCAAGCGGGCTGGGATCGAAGAATCGATCAGCCATTGCGTCGGCGACGACCGGCGAGGCCGGCGAGGCCGAGCAGCGCCATCGCACCCGGAGCGGGCACGTTGACGATGAAGCCGGCCTGGTTGCCCGGGGTACCGAGACCCTGGTTCCAGGTCACGAAGAGCTCGGAACCGGAGAGGTCGAAATCACCGTCGAAGGCGAAGCGGCCGATGAGGACGCCCATGCCGATGGTGCCGGGGAGCATGCCGACCTGGCCATTGAGGCTCGGGGGGCTGCCGTTGTACCAGCCGGCGAGGTCGCCGGGGTAGGCGGCGTCGTTACCACCGAAGTTGGGGTCGAGGCCGGTACCGGAACCCGCACCGGGAGCCTGCTCGGGGAGCAGGGTGTCCTGGGCGAAGCCACCGACGGTGACGAACGAGTCGGCGAGACGCAGGGCCGGGGTGTCGAAGATGCCACCCAGGTTGTTGGGGTTCCAGCCGGTGCCGGTCGCGGACTGGAAGTAGTCGACCTGGCCGGTGGAGGCCAACGTCATGTTGTAGACGTTGAGCAGGGTGTCGGCCGCGTCGTTGCTCAGCATGTAGAGATCGGACACGTTGACGGAGACCGAGGTCCCGCCGAAGTCTTCGACCGTGGTGGAGTAGTTGTAGGTGACGGCGCCGGTGATGTCGGCACCCGCGGTGGCGGCGACAGCTGCGGCGGCGATGCCGGTAAGAACAAGCTTCTTCATTTCTAGTTCCCTTTTCCCATAAAGGTCTTGCCGGTTTTCCCGTCCGACAAGACGACCCTTTTTTCGACCTGACTGAGCCGGTCGATCGTTGTCCGCCCACCACACTGTGAGTCCGAACAGGGAAAAGATAGTGCGGGCTGCGACGGAGTCAAGCAAGGTGGTGATTTTTGTGGCACTCAGGAGGGAATCTTCAGCACCCAGGGCATCGTCGCCGGCAGGACTTTATTATCGGCGTTTTGGCCGATGTGGTGAACGAGCGGGATCGAGTGTCTTCGGGTTTCGTCAGCTCGCCGAGCTGCCAAAAGAGACACCGCCGCGACCCAGGGGCCGCGGCGGTGCTGTATTCAAGCCTGAACTGAGCAGCCGGAGCTGATCAGCCGTTGCGTCGGCGACGACCGGTGAGACCGGCGAGGCCGAGCAGTGCCATCGCACCCGGGGCGGGGACGTTGACGATGAATTCGGCCTGGTTGCCCGGGGTACCGAGACCCTGGTTCCAGGTGACCTCGAGGG
This sequence comes from Phycisphaerales bacterium, assembly GCA_029248335.1. Lineage (GTDB taxonomy): Bacteria > Planctomycetota > Phycisphaerae > Phycisphaerales > SM1A02 > UBA12014. The sequence continues at coordinate 8,722 of JAQWJM010000202.1, read as the reverse complement.
AGGTACCCGACAGATCGAAGTCACCGTCAAAGGCGAAGCGGCCGATGAGGACGCCCATGCCGATGGTGCCGGGGAGCATGCCGACCTGGCCATTGAGGCTCGGGGGGCTACCGTTGTACCAACCGGCGAGGTCGCCGGGGAACGCGGCGCTGTTACCACCGAAGTTGGGGTCGAGGCCGGTACCGGAACCCGCACCGGGAGCCTGCTCGGGAAGCAGGGTGTCCTGCTGGAAGCCACCGATGGTGACGAACGAGTCGGCGAGACGCAGGGCCGGAGTGTCGAAGATGCCACCCAGGTTGGTCGGGGTCCAGCCGGTGCCGGTGACGCTCTGGAAGTAGTTCACCTGGCCGGCGGAGGCCATCTGCATGTTGTAGACGTTGAGCACCGTGTCGGCACCGTCGTCGCTCAGCAGGTAGAGATCGGAGACGTTGACGGAGACGGAGTCTCCGCCGAAGTCCTCGACCGTGGTGGAGTAGTTGTAAGTGACGGCACCAGTGACGTCGGCAAACGAGGTACCGGCGATGGCGAGTCCGAGTCCAAGACTAAGGGCACGAGTCTTCATTTCTCTTTTTCCTCTAACAAGAACACGAGGTGAATTCGAGCAGCCACGTCGGCGGGCTCCAAATTCCCCCCCTCAATGCTTGGAAGATGAGTCGGTACGTGGCGGAGTCAAGCAGGGCTGTCGACTCTGGTGACCTTTTTGCGCGAGCGGCCCCTACATCCATCCGGCGGTTCATCCGGTGAATCACTGAAAAAACCTCTGGGGGCCACGAAAACAGGCATTTTCATCCGCTGGAGCGACTTGGGGTCCACCCGGAGTCAGCCGGCGTTATCGGCGATCCGTGGGGCGTCAAGATCCTTCGATCAGCGTCCCGCGGAGGAGGAGCGGGCCGCTTCCGTCGACCTTGACTCGAGCGATTCCACCAATCATCGCCTCGGCGGTCGCAGTGTCCGGCACATCGAACACGGTGATCAGATCACCCTTGGTCCTGCCGGACAACTGAATCGGTTCCGGCGTGGCTTCGACCGTGGCTGCGCTTCCCACCGCGATTCCGGTGCCGAGACTGACCCGCTCATCCGCCGAAGACCGTGGAGCCGCTTTTCGCCGCCGGTAGTCGGTCTTTCGTTCCACGAGGACGTCTACTTCCCGGCCGATCCAGTCGGCATGAACGGCAGCCCCGATTTCAGCCTGAAGGGCGAGCAGCTCGTTGTTCCGCAGCTTCTTCACCGCTTCCGGCACGTCGTCCTCGAAACGGTCGATCGCGGTGGTTCCGGGGCGGGGTGAGTACTTGAAGATGAAGTTGTTCTTGAACGGCACTCGGCGGAGCAAATCCTTCGTCGCCTCGAAGTCCTCGTCGGTCTCGGTCGGAAAACCCACGATGATGTCGCCCGCGATCGAGGCATCCGGAAGATGGCGAAGGACCCGATCGGTGAATTCGAGGTACTCCTCGACGGTGTAACCCCGGTTCATCAGCTTGAGAATCCGGTTTGAACCGCTCTGGGCTGGAACGTGGAGGTATCTGCAGATCCGGGGGCGGCTCGCCATGACCTCGAGGACATCGTCGCCGAAGTCCCGCGGGTAACTGGTCAGAAACCGGATTCTCGCGAGTTCGGGCACCTGGTCGTGGATCCGAGCCAGGAGTCCGGCGAAAGTCGTGACCTCCGAATCATCGATCGGCTCGTTCCTGAACGCCTTCAGCCCCGGCCCGATCTGCGGCGATTCGCGGCCATCGACGGTCAATGCGACGCCGTGGTGGTATCGGTAGTGATTCACGGTCTGGCCGAGCAGGGTCACCTCGATGACCCCGGCGGCGGCGAGCCGTCGGCACTCCTCGACGATGGATTCCGGCGGACGATGGACTTCGGCGCCTCGGGTGTAGGGGACCACGCAGTAGGTGCAGAACTTGTTGCACCCCCGGGTGATCCGGACGTAGGCGCTCCGGGCCGCACTGGTCGCCTGGTCGGGGTCGAACGCACGAGCGAGATCGAGCGTTTCGAGGTCGTCCTTGGTCGCGGAAAGGGCCGCCGACCGGCGGCTGGTGTTGCCGGCGAGGGCCACGCGTCCCGCCTCGGTCGCCTGATCATCGGTGGACGCCGATGTTCTCGCCACGTTGTCGATCAGCATCGGCAGCTTGTCGAGTTCACCCGGACCGCACAGGAGGTCGACCTGTGGATACCGCCGCAGCATGTCGACGCCATCCCGCTCCGCCATGCATCCAAGGACGCCGAGGACGAGATCCTCGCCCGCCTTCTTTCGCTTCCCGACGATGCCGAGCCGGCTGTAGGCCTTGCTCTCCGCGTGCTCGCGGACGCTGCAGGTATTGAAAAGGAGGATCTGGGCGTCGTCGGGCTCGGTCGTGAATCCATATCCGATCGACGCCAGATGTCCCCGCACCAGCTCGCTGTCGAGCTCGTTCATCTGACATCCGAAGGTCTCGAGGTATACGGTCTTCACGGTTGGATTCCAGGGGCCCGGGCGACTGCATGGGGTCGGGAATCGTATCAGCGCGGGCGGGGAATCCGCAGCCGATCGGTGAGGGCCATCGACTCGAGACCGCCACGACGGCTATCCTCGATCCGGGCGGTCGAGACGATCGTCGCGAAACAGCCGCAGGGAGACGCCGATGAGCTTCACGACCGGAGAGATCCTGGCATTGGTGGGAATCGGAGTCTTTCTCGGCGGAATCGTGGCCGCGTACATGATCATCTCCCGCAAGAAGGGCTGGATGTAGTCCGGATCGGCCGCTCTTTATTCCACTCCACGAGCCCGCAGGGCCGATGAGGGGACGATGCGAGCAGGTCAGATCGTCGCGCTTCTCGTCGTCACGCTGTTCATCTTCGGCGTGGTGATGGTCAATTCCGCGTCGCTGAAGCGACTCGAGAATCCGGGTTCGACCGTTCGGCTCGAGGGCGTGGATCGCTCCTACACCCTCGACGCGTCCGCGATCTCGGATCTCGCCGGTCGTCGCGTCGCCGACACGTTGCTGGGCAAGCAGACGTGGTACGCCCTGATCGCCATCGCCGCGCTGGTGGTCGGCTCCTGGATTCCGGTCGAACGACTGGGGCGTGCGGGTGGCCTCGCGTCGCCGATTCCCTGGCTTCTGGCGTTGATCGTCGGCACCTTGCTCCTGACCTTCGTTCCGCAACTCGCACCCGAGGTCAAGGGGGCGCATCGCTGGCTCCGGGTCGGCTCGCTGCAGTTCCAGCCGAGCGAGATCGCCAAGTGGGGGCTTCCGATCATCATCGGATGGCATTGCATCCGTCACGCCTCGTCGATGCATCGATTCAGCACCGGCATGCTGCCGCCACTCCTGCTCTCCGGCTTCATCTGCGGCCTGATCGCCCTCGAGGATCTCGGAACCGCGGCCCTGGTGATGACCGTGACGGTCTGCATGCTGCTGGTCGCCGGTGTTCGCCTCTGGCAGGTCCTCGGGCTCGCACCGATCGGCCTGGTCGCCTTCGTGGGGCTCGTTCTCGCGGAGCCGTATCGGGTGAAGCGGGTGATGACGATGCTCGACCCGTACGCGGACCCGCAAGGCAGCGGCTTCCAACTGGTGCAGTCGCTCGGTTCGATCAGTTCCGGAGGCATGGAAGGCGTCGGGTTCGGAAACTCGATCCAGAAGTACGGCTGGCTTCCCGAGAATCAGACCGACTTCATCTTTCCGATCATCTGCGAGGAGCTCGGCGCGTTCGGGGCGGCCCTCCTGATCGGGCTCTTCGTCGGACTGGTGCTCGTGGGCGGTCGAATCATCGGTGGACGGTCGACCCCCGCGGGGAACGATTCCGCGCTCGCCCTCGAAGCGGTCCCGCCGTTTTCGAGGCTGGTCGGTTTCGGAATCGTGCTCACCTTCGGTCTGCAGGCGGTGATCAATCTCATGGTCACGACCGGCATGGCGCCGACCAAGGGGATCGCCCTGCCACTCGTGAGCCGGGGCGGCACCGGCTGGATCCTCACCGCCTTCTCGCTGGGGTTGCTGATCTCGATGGATCGTCGTGCGTGGCGAATCACCCGGAACGCCGGGCTCGTCGACCACGAGGATCAGCCGATCAGCACGGCCACGGCGCACGCCTGAAATGTCGAACTCGACGCCAGTGCCGGACCGGATCGTGTTCGCCGGAGGCGGTACGGGCGGAACGGTGGGGCCCGGGATCGCCATCGCGGAGCGACTGGTCGAAATCGCGCCGTCGGTCGAGATCGTCTTCCTCTGCTCCGATCGGCCCGTCGACCGTCGCTTGCTCGAGCCGGGCGGCTGGGCTCACCAGTGCATGCCCGCGCGAAGCCCGGGCGTACGGCCCGGCGCCGCGATCCGCTTTCTCCGGGGCTGGCATGGAACGCGTCGGATCGCCAGAAGGGTCCTCGACCCGGTCACGGGTTGTCGAGTGGTCGCACTCGGCGGCTTCGTCGCGCCACCCGTGGTTCGAGAGGCGAATCGCCGTGGCGTGCCCGTCGATCTTCTCAATCTCGATGCGGTCGCGGGGCGTGCCAATCGCTGGATCGCCCATCGGGCCACCCGCGCCTTCACGGCGGTGCCCAGCGACCTTCCCGGCGTGGGCGACGCGATCGGCGTCCCGCTTCGACGGGCGGTCCTTGCCGACGGACCTGCATCCACCCATCGCGAGGCGGTCGGGCTGCAACCGGATCTTCCGACGTTGCTGGTCACCGGTGCGTCGCAGGGAGCCTTGTCGATCGATCGGATGATGATCGAACTGGCCATACGTCACCGGGATTGGTTCGCGGGCTGGCAGGTCCTGCATCTCGCGGGTCCGGACATGGTCGACGCCCTGGACCGGGCCTACTCGGAGTCCACGATCCCCGCGGTGGTCCGGCCGTTCCTCGAGCGGATGGGGGATGCCTGGGGGGCCGCCGATCTCGCGATCACCAGAGGGGGCGCCAGCTCGATCGCGGAGGTCGCGGCGAGTCGGACCCCGGCGATCGTGATTCCCTATCCATGGCACGAGGATCAGCACCAGGCGAAGAACGCGGCCACGCTCGCGAAGGCCGGGGCCGTCGTCGTGCGAACGGATCCGGTCCGCGGGCCCGCGGCGAAGCCCCCCCTCGAGTCGAGCCTCGCAGGACTTCTGAAGTCAGGCGCGGAACGAACCCGGATGTTCGAGGCGTTCGATCCGGCCCCTGAAGACGCCGCCGCTGGATTCGCCCGCATGTTGATCGGAGGGTGATCGGCGGCCGATCCATCCTCCGCGCATCGGGCGGTCACTTCGCCTGGTGGAGCCAGGCGGCGAGGAGATCGACCGCGGCCTGGGCGTCACGCTTGTTCATCGATTCCGTGACGGTGTGGATGTACCGGGTGCCGGAGGTGATCGCCACGCACCGGGCGCCGTTCCCCGCACGCTGGATCGCCGCGCCGTCCTGGCCGCCACGGCCGAGGATGCACCGCTGGTGCGGAATCCGGTGCTTCCGACCGACGGCGCAGAACTCGTCGACGAGTCGGTGGTCCGCGATCATCGAACTGTCCTGGACCATCACCGCGGCGCCGTCGCCCTGCTTGGTGACCCGCTCGGTGGTCGGCACGCCGGGGGTGTCGCAGGCGAGCGTGACGTCGAGTCCGATGCCGTAGTCGGCACCCACTCGATTGGCGGCCACCACCGCGCCTCGAAGACCGACCTCCTCCTGGACGGTGAAGGCGACCACGATGTCGAGGGCGTGGTTTCCGGCCGCACCCTTGGCCCGGTCGAGCTTGCGGACGGCTTCGATCGCGGTCCAGCAGGCGAAGCGGTTGTCGAGCGCCTTCGAGACGACGCTTTCGGGCTGATCGAGGAACGGCTCGTGCATGACGACGTAGTCGCCGATCTTCACGGTCTTCTTCACCTTGGCGGCGGGCATGCCGAGATCGATGAAGAACTCGGAGACCTCGGGGACCTTGCTTCGTTCCGCGGCGCTGGAGATGTGGATCGGCTTGCCGCCCGGGTTCATCACGCCGACGAAGTCACCGCTGTCGGTGCACACCATCACCCGGCGGGAGAAGAGATTCCTCGGATCGAAGCCGCCGGCGGCGTTGACCCAGAGGAAGCCGTTCTCGTCGACGTGTCGGATGTAGAAGCCGATCTCGTCCATGTGCGCCGCGATGAGCACCGAACCCGCCTGCTTGCGGCCGCGGGTCTTCTTGGTGGCCTTGCGCCGGCAGATCAGGGTCCCGAGCGGGTCGACCTCCATCTCGTCGAACAGACCGTCGATCTCCTCCTCGATCACTTCGCGGACGCGTTCCTCGCGTCCGGGGATGCCGGGGATCTCGCACAGTCGCTTCAGCAGTTCGACGTTCATCTTCGCTTCGCCTTTCGGTTCTGGTTCGGAAGTCCTCGGGAAACCCGGGACGGGATAGACTAGCGTCCTCCGGAGCGGATCGGACGTCGGGTCCGTGTTCGTGGTTCGGAGCGGCGGCATCGCGGCGGGTCGACCACCGGGATTTCCGGACCAGAAGACCAACGGTCGACGGCGAGCAGCATGTACCAGAGCCCCCTGAACGACGCCCATCGACTCGTGATGAGACGCCTGCTCGATCACCGACGGGAGGCGGCGGAAGCCGCGTCCTCGGTCCGAGGCGACGGGGTCGATCGTCACGTCCCCTCGACGCTGGAGCCCGACACCGTGCCCTGGGGCGTGGTGGGGGACGGTGCGACCCCGACGTGCGAGATCATCCTCGACTTCGGGGAGCTCGAGGCGGAGTACGCGGCACTTCGTCGGGCGAGTGCGATCTTCGATCGGCCCGACCGGGCGGTGATCGAGATCGCGGGAGCCGATGCCGAGGATCTGCTCGAACGGCTGGTCACGAACGCGTTCGTCGGCGTCGCCGCCGACGTGGTGCGGGCGTTCCTGCTCGCGCGGACCGGACGGATCATCGCGGACCTGGTCCTGATCCGACGTGAAGGCCGGGTCCTGGTCGAGCTCGATCGAAGCGACGCGGGACGCGTGGTGGAGACGCTCGAGGGGTTCGTGTTCGCGGAGGACGTCCAGATCCTCGATCACGCCGGGGATCGACACCGGATGGATCTGCTGGGCCCCGAATCACCCGCGATGATCGACGCGCTGTGCGGCGAAACCCCTCGGGGTGGAAACGCGGTCGATGTTCGGATCGGCGATGACGCGGTCACCGTCTTCGCGCTCGATTCCGGGACTGGATCACCCGTCGGGGAACCGGGTTTCGGACTCATCGTCGACCGAGCCGACGCGATGGCCGTCTGGAACCGGATCCTCGAAACGACGCCCTCCGGCCGTCGTCCCGCCCGGGCGATCGGTTGGAACGCCTGCAACATCGCGCGGCTCGAAGCCGGCACGCCGCTGTTCCATCTCGATTTCGGCCCCGACGCCCTCCCGCACGAGACCGGGTTGATCAAGGAGCGGGTCAGCTTCAAGAAGGGTTGCTACCCGGGCCAGGAGATCGTCGCCCGCATGGAGAGCCGAGGTCGGGCGAAGCGGGAGGTGGTCGGACTGCGGGGCACCACGGACGCGCTGCCCGTCGCGGGCGCGCAGGTGTTCGACGCGAAGGAGGGGGTTTCGACGCAGATCGGCGTGGTCACCGGCAGCACCGTCGCTCCGATGCGCGGCGCCGCGGTGATCGGGCTCGCCTCGGTTCGTGCTTCTCACGCCAAGGCGGGCACGTCGGTGCTGATGAGTGCCGAAGGCGAGGTCGTCTCCGCGGTGGTGACCGGTTTCGATTACGAGATCCCCGAGGACGGTGACCACGGGGAGACTTCGGAATGACGCCGCCCGCCACACCCATCGACGGTGGGGAGCCGGGACTCTTCGAGTTCACCGCGGAAGTCGCGCTCTTCATCGCCGCGATCCTCCTGACGCTGCTGGTGGTGGGATTCGTCGCCGGGCTGATCGTCTCGATCATGCGGGAGGAACGCAGTGCGGCGGCCGCCGGACGAAAGGACGAGACCGAGTGACCGAGGATCGACGCGTACGCATCACCGAGGTCGGTCCGAGGGACGGACTCCAGAACGAATCGGCGATCGTGCCGGTCGCCGGGAAGATCGCCTTCGTCGATGCGCTCGGGGAGGCGGGTTTTCCCGAGATCGAAGTCACGAGTTTCGTGAGTCCGAAGTGGGTGCCGCAACTCGCCGATGCCGCCGAGGTGATGTCGGGGATCGAGCGAAAGGCCTCGATCACGTATTCGGTGCTCTGTCCCAATCAGCGAGGGGCGGAGGCCGCCCTCGCCGCCGGCGCCGACAAGCTCTCGATCTTCACCTCGGCGAGCGATGGATTCTGCCGGAAGAACCTGAATGCATCGATCGAGGAGTCGATCGAACGTTTTCGGCCGGTGGTCGAGCTCGCGCGACAGGCCTCGCTTCCGATGCGGGGGTACGTGTCGTGCATGGTGCGGTGTCCGTACGACGGGCCGGTCGATCCGGAGGACGTGCTCGGGACCGTCCGGCTTCTCCGCGACCTCGCCGACGGCGACATCGAGATCGCGCTGGGCGAGACGCTCGGCGTGGCGGATCCCGACCAGATCGAGGCGGTGATCGACGAGGTGGCGTCGGTGGTCCCGGTCGCCGAGATCGATCTCCACCTGCACGACACCAGGGGCATGGCCCTCGCCGGCGTCGAACGCGCTCTCGAGTGCGGCGTCCGCGCCTTCGACTCGAGCTGTGGCGGTCTCGGTGGATGTCCGTTCGCGCCGGGGGCCAGCGGCAATCTCGCGACCGGAGCCCTGCTCGAGCTGCTCGAGCGGGAGGGCTGGACGACCGGGATCGACCGGGCCGC
>JAQWJM010000136.1:0-5750 GCA_029248335.1 Phycisphaerales bacterium | reverse complement strand
CCTCTCTCACCAGCGAGCTGGACGGCGTACTCCTGTTCCATGATGAGGAAATCCTGGTTGTTCATGACCTGGTCCCGCCATTCCGCGAGCGTGAACATCACTGTCTTCTGCAATCGCGTGTTCGTGCGGCGGAGTTCCTTGATGGCACGGATGGTCTTCGACCGTTCTCGGAACCACCAGGCGAAGATGGCGGCCCAGCCGCTCAGTCCTGCGATCGCCGTGGCGATCAGGAGTGTTATCTGAAGACGGTCGCTCATGGTTCGGCTCCGGTCAGGCTGCGACGGCGGTTCGGTGGTACGAGCCGTGATGCATGGTCTCGATCACGGTTTCGCCCTCGACCTCGAAACCCATCTCTCGGACCGACTCGATCTGGTCCTGGATTCCGGATTCCGTCACGTAACGGCCGTTGTGCCGGGTGCCGTCCGCCAGCACGTCTTCGACGTGACGGCGGACGTCCTTCTTGGTGGTCATCGCGTTCACGTCGGTCGCCGTCGCGAGGCGTTGGCAGTATTCCTCTTCGAGGTGCGTGTAGAGCCTTGCCTGTCGGAGTTGACGAACGAATTTCCGGGCGAGACGCGAGCGACTCTCCGCCAGGCGACGGATCTCGTTCTGCTGGCGCGAATAGGTCTTCTGCCAGTGATTGAGAGCGATGGCGAGGGTGGTGAATCCGGCGAACATCGCGCCGAGACTTGCGATCGTGGTGATTTCCATGGTGAATCCTCTCCGATTGGACCTGCGATCCGGCGCTGTACCGGTACCTCGACCATCGGATGAGCATCGTGACGACTGAAACGGTTGATCCGGAAAAACCGGATTTGACGCGCATCGTCATGCGGTGATGAACTTGGCGTCATTGATCTCGGGTTCGCCGTCGAACCTGTAGGCGACGATCGGACCCCCCCTCGCCACCGACCAGTCGAGGCAGGCCACGTTCCGGGCCAGCCGCGACGGTCGATCCCCCCGCATCCAGTAGTGACCGACGAACACGGGCGGCTCGGACGCTCCGTAGGGGACGAAGTCCGTCGGGACGGCCTCCGCGGGAATCGGTTCATCGGGGAACGCGTCGTCCCGGGTGAACGCGTAATCCCGGTAGGTGCGGCCTACTGGTGATTCGAACCATCGAGCGCGAATGTGACCTCGAGCGGATCCTTCCGGGTCGCGGAGCGAGACGCCGGGGGGGAGCGGGATCTCCCGACCCTTGAGGAGTTGGTGAACCGCATGTGACGCCGTCGATCCGGGTTTGCAGGTCGCCTGCATTCGTGATCGATTCAATCCATGGTTGGAGCCGTCGAGGAAGTCACGGAGAAATCGGACCGAGCCCGGATCCCAGGAGGCGTGCACGGCGCGAGCGTGCGTTGATTCGAACCAGAGCGGGAGGTCGCTCATCCACTCCAGCCAGTCCTCCAGTTCGTCGCCGAGTGCGTCGAGCGTGGGGGCGATCAGCCTCCGCCGGATCTCGGTGTGCCGACGGCAGGGCTCGTTCGGTCGGTCGGGCCTGGGCGTGAACCAGGCGATCGCGTTGTACTCGTGATTGCCCATCAGCGCGGTCGCGTTCCCGGCCTCGACCATGGTTCGGACCATCTCGAGCGTCTGCCGGATCTCGGGGCCGCGGTCCACGTAGTCACCGAGAAATACGACCCGTCGCTCGGAGTGGACCATGGCACCGTCGACCGGTCGGTAGCCGAGCCGATCGAGAAGCGTTCGCAGCTGCGAGGCATGCCCGTGAACATCCCCGATGAAGTCGATCCCGGATTGGAGCCGGGCATCTCCCTTCAATCGGGTTTCTTGCACTTCGGGATGGGACTCGTTGTCTGCGGGCACGGAAGGGAGAGGGTAGCGAGGCCGATGTGCGAGAACTACCCATGGAGTGTTGTGGAATTAAGATCTCCTGCATATATGATGCAGAGAACCGTCCCGAGGTTCCCTCATGGAGGCCGATGCAGGACATGAGAAGACGAGATCTGGCAAGTCGTGGCATCACGCTGGCGGTAGGTACCGTCATCGTTTCGAGCCTGCTCGGGGCATCCGAGCGGACCGATGAACAGGAACGGGCCGACCCCACGGGAATCGAGTTCTTCGAGCGTCGGATCCGGCCCATCCTGATCGAGCACTGTCTCGAGTGTCACGGCGAGGACCCCGAGGTGATCAAGGGGAATCTCGATCTGTCGACCGCGGCGGGCGTGCTCGCAGGTGGGGATTCGGGGCCATCGGTCGTCCCCGGTGATCCCGACGCGAGTCCGCTCCATCTCGCGGTGACGTACGCCGACAAGGAATTCGCGATGCCGCCCCGAGGGCGGATGCCCGCGGAAGCGATCGAGGACCTCCGTCGTTGGATCGAGATGGGCGCACCGGATCCAAGGACCGGCGCCGCCGTCGCCGCCGAGATCGAGTCGGACCCGTGGCGTGATCCGCGAGGACAGGGCCGCGAACACTGGGCGTACCGCCCGATGTCGATCGTGGATCCGCCTGCCGTCGACGAGGAGGGGTGGTGCCGCACCGAGATCGATCGATTCGTTCTCGCCCGCCTCGAGTCCGCAGGCATCGAGCCTGCGCCGACCGCGGACCGTCGAACCCTGGCCCGACGCGCCTCTTTCGATCTCATCGGACTTCCGCCGACCCCCGAAGAGATGGACGCCTTCCTCGCCGACGACCGGCCCGACGCGTGGGAGCGGCTTATCGAGACGCTCCTGGCGTCGCCTCACTACGGGGAGCGGTGGGGTCGTCACTGGCTCGATGTCGCGCGATACGCCGATTCCAACGGCCTCGATGAGAACACCGCGTTCGGGAACGCCTGGCGATACCGGGACTGGGTGGTCAAGGCGTTCAACCAGGATCTCCCGTTCGACCGTTTCGTCCGGATGCAGGTCGCCGGGGACCTGCTGCCGGAACCGACGGACCGGGAAGAGGCCATCGAGAATCTCGTCGCGACCGGTTTTCTCTCGCTGGGGCCCAAGGTTCTCGCGGAACCCGACAAGGAGAAGATGCTCATCGACATCGTCGACGAGCAGGTCGACGTCGTCGGCAAGACGTTCCTCGCCCAGACCCTGGGCTGCGCGCGGTGTCACGATCACAAGTTCGATCCGATACCCGCCGCCGATTACCACGCGATGGCGGGAATCCTGATCTCGACCAGGACCATGGAGAACCTGAACACGGTAGCGCGGGTGCGGGAGCGACCGCTCGCCCCCCTCGCGGAGATCGCCGCTTCGGAGGCGCACGCCGCGGCGGTCGCGAAGAATCAGGAGGCCCGGACCAGCGTCGAGAACGAAGCGGGCCGAGCCCTCGGCCGTCGCTGGGCGACGGAGACCGCGACGGCGATGCTCGCCTCCACCGAGTTGGAACGGACCCCGGTGGTGTTCGAGGCCGAGGCGTTCACGAAGTCCAATCTCGGGGTCAACTTCGACCAGTGGGGCTCGGGCGTCGGGGTCATCCACACGGTACGTCCGAACGAGACGCAATTCGTCGAGTACGAGATCGATGCTGAAGCGGGGGGGCGCTGGCAGATCCGGGCCCGCTACGCCGCCGGCGAATCGCGACCGATCCGAGTGATCGCCGATGACGACGTGATCGTCGAAGCGTTCTGCGGCGAACCCACCGGTTCCTTCGAGGTCGAGGCTCTTCGCTGGTCCGCGGTCGAAGTCGATCTCCCCGTCGGTACCACCCGGATCCGATTCGAACGTGCTGGCTCCTTCCCACACCTGGACCGACTGGTGTTCGTCAGCGAATCAGAGTCGTCGGCCTTCGAGGAGGAGGTCGAGACGCTCGCGGCGGCCCGAGGAATCGACCCGCCGCTTCTTCGTCGCTGGGCCGAGGCGCTCGCCGGCGAGTCGATGTTCGATTCCTGGCGACGGTTCGCGTCGATTCCGGAAGCGGAGTGGCCGACTCGCGTCGGGGGGGTCGTCGCGGAGTTGCAGGCCGCGTACGCGGTCGACGCGAAGGCGAACGACGGGACGGCGGTCCGCAGCGGCGTCACGCCCGCCGAGACACCGGTCGTTCGCTCGATGGTCGCCGGCGCGAATCCGCCCAGTCTTGCGGCGGTCGCCGACCGCTGGCAGACGGCTGGGATGCTCGTGCTCGACACGTGGGACCGACACCTTGCAGCAACCGAGGGCGAGGCGGCGAAGCGGCTTCCCGATCCGGGACAGGATCGGCTCCGCGAAGCGTTGATCGGATCCGCGGGTGTGCTCCGGATCGGGCCCGAGGTCGTCGATCACTATCCGCCGGCGGTTCAAGACCGGATCGCCGGGCTGCTCGCGGAGGAAGCCCGACTCTCCGCCTCGAAACCTCGCGCGATCGAGACTGGAATCGTGGTGGAGGAAGCCGAGCCACGTGACCTTCCGATCTTCATCCGGGGTGATCACACCAACCAGCAGGACACCGCCGTGCCACGCGGCTATCTGACGGTGTTGGAAGGTCGGGCCGAAGCGCCGACGATTCCATCCGCGTCGAGTGGCCGACTCGAACTCGCGCGATGGATGACCGACCCCGAGCACCCGCTCACCGCACGCACCATCGTCAATCGCGTCTGGGCATGGCACTTCGGTGAGGGAATCGTTTCGACGCCGAGCAACTTCGGTCTGCGTGGTGGCCGGCCGACGCATCCCGAACTGCTGGACTGGCTCGCCCGGCGGTTCGTCGCGGACGGCTGGTCGATCAAGGAACTCCATCGTCGGATCATGAACTCCGCCGCCTATCGATCATCGGGAAGACCGGATCCACACGCGATCGCCGCGGATCCCGGGAACGAACTTCTGTGGCGACGCACGCCGCGGCGGTTGGAAGCGGAACTCGTGCGTGACGCGATTCTCGAAGTGGGCGGATCGCTGGACCGGACGGTCGGCGGGAGTCTGCTGCGGACCGGCAACTTCGGCTACGTCACCAACGACCAGTCGAGAAGCAACGAGCGATACGTGGCGAGTCGCCGCGGCATCTACATGCCCGTGATCCGCAACGACATGTACGAACTCTTCGCGACCTTCGACTACACCGACCCGAGCGTCTCGTTCGATCGTCGGCCGAGCACCGTGGTCGCGCAGCAGTCGCTCTTCATGATGAACAGTCCGCTCGTCGCCTCCCAGGCCGAACGACTCGCTCGACGCCTGCTCGACGACGAATCCTCGGTCGACGATTCGGACCGGATCCGGCTCGCCTACGAGATCTGTTTCGCCCGTCCCGCCCTGCCGGGCGAGGTCGATCGGGCGAGTGCCTTCGTCCGTCGGCTCGAATCGGAGGCCGGAGAGTCCATCAGCATCGCGTGGCCTCCGGGCGATTCGATGAATCAGGCGGCGGATTCGATCTCCACTCGTCTGCACGCCTGGCGGAGTCTCTGCAAGGTCCTGATCGCTTCGAACGAGTTCATCTACATCCGTTGACACCGATCGCGACGAGGTTCCTTCCGGAAAGGGAAAGGATCCCTCGGAAACGAGGCTGACTCGACTCGATTTCGGTGCTACCTTGAAGGCATGGATCGTTTCTGCGGAATCAGACCGAATCACTCGCGTCGCGACATGCTCAAGCAGTGCTGCGGTGGTTTCGGTGCGGTCGCGATGGCCGGCCTGCTGGCCGACGAGTCGAAGGCCGATGAGATACTCCGACGACCTTCGAAGGTGGATCCGTTCACGCGGAATCCGCTCGCGATGCGGCACCCGCACTTTCAGCCTCGCGCGAAGCGCGTGATCTTCCTGTTCATGCATGGCGGCCCTTCGCAGGTCGACACGTTCGACTACAAGCCGAAGCTGCAGGCCGACCAC
>JAQWJM010000193.1:0-2878 GCA_029248335.1 Phycisphaerales bacterium | reverse complement strand
GACCACCGCCGCCGAGCCGGGGATCGCACGCCTTCGCAAGTGGCTCGATGCCCGTGGATGGACGCCGTGGGCGTTCCAGGAGCGGACCTGGGAGGCGTACGCCGAGGGACGAAGCGGACTCGTGCACGTTCCGACCGGAAGTGGCAAGACGTGGGCGGCCTGGTTCGGTCCGCTCGCGCAGATGCTCGACGATGCGGCGGGGGGTGATCCGCTCGACACCGTTCGCGTGCTGCACGTGTCGCCGCTCCGAGCCGTCGGCCGGGACATCAGTGGAGCGCTCGAACAACCGATCGCGGGGCTCGACGTCGAACTCGCGGTCGGGGTGCGGACCGGCGACACCACACCGGCCGAACGGGCTCGTCAGCGGAAGCGACTCCCGCCGACCCTGGTCACCACCCCGGAATCGTTGAGCCTGCTGCTGGCCCAGAAGGACGCCTCGCGACGCTTTCGCGATCTCCAGTGCGTCATCGTCGACGAGTGGCACGAACTGATGGCGACGAAGCGCGGCGTGCAGGTCGAACTGGCCCTCGCGCGGCTTCGTCGAATGTCACCCGGGCTCCGGACGTGGGGACTCTCCGCCACCTTCCGTGATCCCGAGGCGGCCGCCCGTCGCCTCTGTGGTACGGGGTCGAACGCTTCACCACCGCTGGTGGTCAACGACGAGATCGATCGTCCGGTCCTGGTGAAGAGTCTCCTGCCCGAGGACGCCGAGGCCCTGCCCTGGGCCGGGCATCTCGGCATGCGCATGGCCCCGAAGCTCCTGGAGTTTCTCGATCCGGCGGTGCCGACGCTCGTCTTCACCAACACCCGCTCGCAGGCCGAACGGTGGTACGAGGAGATCGTGAAGGCGAGGCCCGAGTGGATCGAGCGGCTTGCGCTGCACCACGGTTCGATCGACCGGGAGGTCCGGACGCGGGTCGAAGAGGGACTCAAGGACGGAACGATCACCCTCGCGGTCTGCACGTCGTCGCTCGACCTCGGCGTGGACTTCTCGCCGATCCGCCGAGTGGTCCAGATCGGTTCACCGAAGGGGATCGCCCGGTTGATCCAGCGGGCGGGGCGGAGCGGGCACCGGCACGGGGAGGCCTGCGAAGTCGTCTGCGTGCCCACCCATGCGATGGAACTCGTGGAGATCGCCGCGGCCCGGCAGGCGGTCGCCCGGCAGGAGATCGAAGCGCGTCCGGTGTTCGACGGGGCGCTCGACTGCCTCGTGCAGCATCTGGTGACGGTGGGGCTCGGGGGCGGCTTCGAGGCGGACGGACTCTTCGAGGAGATCCGGACCACCGCCAGCTACGCCGAGCTCGATCGCGACGCGTTCGACTGGTGCGTCGGGCTCGCCGAACACGGCGGTTCGACGCTTCGTCGATACGAGAAGTACCACCGGATCGTCCTGGGCGACGACGGTCGGTACACGGTCCCGGGTCGCCGGCTCGCCGCGATCCATCGCCTGAACATCGGCACGATCACCGGTGACGGCACCATCACCATCCGCTACCGGAACGGTGGCCGGCTCGGTTCGATCGAGGAACGGTTCATCGCGCGGCTCGAGCCGGGGGAGTCGTTCCTCTTCGCCGGGAAATTCCTCGAACTCGTGATGCTGCACGACATGGAGGCGATCGTCCGCCCCGCCTCGAAGCGTGCGACGAAGACCCCGCACTGGGCGGGCACGCGTTTTCCGCTGTCCACATCCCTCTCCGCGGCGGTGCGGCGGACGCTGGACGACGTGCACCGTGGGGTGTTCGACGAGCCGGAGACGGCGTTCGCGTCGCCGATCCTCGAGGCCCAGGCGCGGATCTCCAGCATTCCTCGTGCGGGGACGGTCCTCGCCGAAGTGATGCGGAGCGAGGACGGCGACCACCTCTTCCTGCACCCCTTCGAGGGCCGGCTCGTCCACGAAGGGCTCGCGGTGCTGCTGGCGTTGCGGTTCGGTCGGATCCACCGGATGAGCTTCGGGTTGAGTTTCAACGACCACGGCATCGAGTTCTTCGCGGAGACCGCCGGTGACGTCCCGTTCGATTTCGCGGGGATGTTGCGGACGGAAGCGTCGATGCTCTTCCGCGAGGAAGGGCTCGTGGACGATCTTCTCGAGAGCGTGAACCTCGGTGAACTCGGGAAGCGTCAGTTCCGCGAGGTGGCCCGCGTGGCGGGGCTGGTCGTCCAGCGATACCCGGGGAACGAGACCTCGGCCCGACAGCTTCAGGCCGGCGCGTCGTTGATCCACGACGTCTATCGCGAGTTCGATCCCGACAACCTGCTTCTGAAGCAGGCGGAACGGGAGGTCATGGAGCGGCAGTTCGAGGAACGACGGCTCGCGCGGACCCTGGAGCGACTTCGCGGTGAACCGATCGAGATCGTGGAGATCGACCGTCCCGGTCCGCTGGCGCTGCCGCTTCTCGCCGACCGGCTCGGCACCACCCTGTCGACCGAGAGCGTGTTGGAGCGACTTCGGAAGATGGGCGTCGAACGGCCGGAGGGACGCGTCGCGGTCGACTCGACGGTCGGATCGGACGCATCAGGCGTGTCGAAGAACGCGTCCGGACGCGGACGACGGGGTCGCGGTCGTCGCGGCGGTCGGGCCGGTCGGGGTTCCCGGCGAAGGCCCTGATCATCCGTGCACGCCGCCGGTGATTCAAGGCGCCCGGGCGGTCGTCTTCCCGAATGAAACACCGCCCGCGGAACTGCGCCTCAGGCCTCCACGACCTGTCCTTCGGCGATCGCGAAGATCCTTCGGTCATGTTCGGGTTCCGGCCGGACTCGCGCGCCGCGGGCGAACGGGGTGAATGCCGGGAGGATCACCTGGCCCGGTTCGATGACGAAGGCATGGGCGAGCACCCGGCGGGCGCCTTCGCCGAGCGAGAGCACCGGATGAAGATGACCG
>JAQWJM010000189.1:0-34317 GCA_029248335.1 Phycisphaerales bacterium | reverse complement strand
TTCGGGCGACCAGACGTGTTGCCGGCGCAGGACTCCAGTCCATCGCCTCGAGCTCGCTCACAGTTGTGACGCTAGCGCTATGGGACCGGTTCGGGAGGCGAATAAAGGAGATTCGTTCGCGAACTTCGGTTTTCCCAACGCCTGATAGTACAGTGACTTCCAGTTTTCGCGAATCGAATCCAGAAAAACAACACCAACAGCATGCCTGACGTCCAGCCCAGCCTCGATCACCGACCTTTGACTCCCGAGAGCACGATTCGCTCCACCGAGGAAGCCGAGGTCACCTTCGACTTCCACGGATTCCGAATCCTCGCACGCAGTGCCGGCGATCCGGTCCGGGTATCCGATATCACGACGGACTTTTCGCTCTTCACGACGGAACCGAACGGCCGGCACGAGCTCGAAATCGTCTTTCGCGACTTCGACAGCCGACCGACGCTTCCCCGGCTTCAGGCCGTTCAACACACGCCGCGCAACGTCGTCTATCGCGACGGTGACCGATCGTTCCTCGACTATGGCGGTCGCGCCCTCACCGTGATAAGCGACGGCGGACGTCGTTGCGAGATCCATTCCGACGATCGCCATCTCGCCCACGAGGCGGCGTTCCTCACCGTGCTCTCCCACGTCGGAGCCCACTTCGATCGCTCCGGACGGACGCGGGTCCATGCGTTGGGCCTGGAGACCGGGGGGCGTGCGGTGCTGCTCCTCCTCCCCAGCTCCGGTGGCAAGACCACCATGGCGCTGCGGATGCTGCAGACCGATGGCGTGCGGGTGCTCTCCGAGGACTCTCCGCTGATGCGGCGGGACGGATCGATCGATCCATTCCCCATCCGGATCGGCGTCCGGCCCGGCACCGTGATCCCGGACATCCCGGCATCGATGCGACTCGACATCGAGCGGATGGAATTCGGACCGAAGACGCTGATCGACATGCAGGCATTCGAATCGCGGCTCTCCGGCCCCGTCCCGATCGGGGCGATCCTCATCGGCAAGCGATTCACCGCCGGTGCCTCCCGCATGGTTCCATTGCCGCGACGCGCCGCGATTCGACCACTGATCTCCGATGCGGTGGTCGGTCTCGGCCTCTATCAGGGCGTCGAATTCGTGCTTCAGAGTTCCGCGCTGGAACTCTTCGGCAAGGGAGGGCTCGCGCTTTCGCGACTCCGCACCAGCCTCGCGATCGCATGCCGCGCCGAGGTGCATCGGTTCGAGATGGGCCCGGGAATCGAACAGACCGGCGATGTCCTCGCCGAATTCCTGCGCGACTTCGCCGCCCGACACGCCGGAAACTGAGATGCACTCCGCCGACGCCACCTCAACCTCCGGGGCCGGAAGGCTCGCGTCGACAGACCCGACCATCACCGTGATCAAGCCGATCACGGGATGGCCGACGCTCGGTCTTCGGGAACTCTGGCGTCATCGCGAACTCGTCTGGGTGTTCGCGACCCGCGACGTCCGGGTCCGCTACAAGCAGCGCGTGGTGGGCATGGGATGGGCGATCCTGCAGCCCCTCCTGACCATGGCGATCTTCAGCGTCCTCTTCGGGCGGATGATGAAGGTTCCGTCGAACGGCGTTCCCTATCCGCTCTTCGCACTCTGCGGGCTCGTGGCCTGGACCTACTTCGTTCATGGAACCACGAAGTCCACGATCATCCTCGCCAACAACCGCGACCTGCTCACCAAGGTCCGCTTTCCCCGACTCGCGCTTCCGTTCGGGACGCTCGTGGGCGGACTCGTCGACTTCGTGATCGGTTTCGGGCTGCTCCTCATCGCACTCGCCTGGTTCGACGTCTCGCCGGGCTGGAATCTCCTGGCGCTCCCCGCCGCGGTGGGACTCCTGATCATGACCACGGTCACCTCGAGTCTCTGGCTCTCGGCGACGAACGTCCGGCACCGCGACGTCGAGAACGCGCTGCCGTTCTTCACCCAGGTGCTCCTCTTCCTGTCACCCATCGCCTATCCCGCGACCCTGATTCCGGATGCATGGCGCTGGCTCTACGCCGTGAACCCGATGAGCACGGTGATCTCGGTGTTCCGGTTCGCCCTGCTCGGTGACGATGCGGCGGTCCACCCGGCCTGGTTCGTCTCCGTCGCGGTCGCGATCCTGGGATGCTGGAGCGGACTCCTCTACTTCCGCCGTCAGGAGGATCGTTTCGCCGATGCCGTCTGACGAGCCCCTGATCGAAGCACGAGGCCTCTCGAAGCGATACCGCCGTGATCGCGGTCGGATCATCGAGTCCATGGGCATGCATCACCTGCTCGGGGAACTCGCCGGCATGCCGTGGCGAACCGTCCGCCGGATGCTTCGGCCGACCGAACCGGAGCGATCTTCGGACGACGACGGAACGTTCTGGGCCCTGGAGAACGCGAGCTTCGATCTTCACGCGGGCGAGACGCTCGGGGTGATCGGCGAGAACGGCGCCGGCAAGAGCGTGCTCCTGAAGATCCTCGCTCGAATCACCCCGCCCACCGAAGGCACCGCGACGATTCGCGGACGCGTGGGCGCGATGCTCGAAGTCTCCGCAGGCTTCCACCACGAACTCACCGGACGGGAGAACGTGTTCCTCAGCGGCGCCATCCTCGGGATGTCGCAACGGGAGATCGCCACCCGATTGAACCGGATCATCGACTTCGCGGAGATCTCGGACGCCATCGACACCCCGGTGAAGCGGTATTCCAGCGGCATGACCGCCCGACTCGCGTTCTCGGTCGCGGCCCATCTCGACGCCGAGATCATGCTGGTCGACGAAGTGCTCGCGGTGGGCGACACCGCTTTCAAGGCGAAGTGCCTCGATGCGATGAGATCACTCGCCCGGTCCGGCCGTTCCATCGTGTTCGTGAGCCACGAACTCGACATGCTGGAGCGACTGTGCGACCGAGCGATCCTCCTCGATCACGGCCGGATTCTCGCCGACGGCGAGCCCGGTGCCCTCGTCGGCATGCACCGGAGCGACGTCGACGCGGCCGACACCGAGGAGATCCCGGCATGATGGACCCGATGGTCGCCAGACTCGTCCGACTCGTGACGTCGACCGCGAGACTCCCAGGCTTCTCCCACGCCTACCGGGCCTTCTACGACGTGGTTCTCGATCGATTCGACGCCAGCATGCGCGAGCATCGTTGCGTGTCCTCCGTGCTGCTCAAGGGCTCCTTCGCCCGCCGCGAACACCAACCCGGCTACAGCGACATCGACCTCGCGATCGTCATCCGCGACGACAGCGATCTCGACGAGATGATCGAGGTCGCGAAGCGGATCCACGCCTACAAGCAACGGCTCTACGCCTTCAAGGTTCCGGTGGTCGGCGAGATCGAGATCTTCAAGCAGTCCGACGCCGCCCACCCGATGTTCCAGGGATACTCCCGCCACTTCTCGTGGCGACTGGTCTCCGGCGACCCCGTTCCGTTCTCGACCGCCCCGCTCGAGGACCACGAGTGGCTCTGGTACGAGTTCTTCAAGTTCCTGATCTTCCAGACCGTCTCGAACGTCGAACGGATCGACATCTCCGCGACCCGTCGGGCCCGCCGACTCGCCGGGCTGCTCGGCGTCGATCCGATCCCGGAATCGCATCTGGAGATCCACGCCGCGAACATCCTCAGGTTCGACGAACTGCTGGCGCCCCTCGTCGATCCGGACGCCCCCTGCCCGGACCGCTTCGAAGCGGACCACATCGGGCCGTACACCGCCAGCGGGCCGCCGGTCATCCAGACCTACCTCCGCCTCGATGGTGATGTGATCCCCCCTGAAGCCGTCGAGGCCCGGGCCGACCGGAGCAAGGACGTGTTCCTGCTGCCCGCACTCATCGGTCCGAATGCGATGCGATTCGTGACGGGCCCTTTCCAGGGACCTTCGGAGGGCCACTGGGCGAACGTCAACCTGCAGACCATCCGGTATCAGTGGCGGGGATCGATCCTCAATCAACCGTTCCTGGAAGATGCGTTCGACCGATCCAGCTACGTCGAAATGGTGCGATCGATCCACGCGCTGGGACGAAACCCACTCGTCGCGAACCGCCTCGAAGACACCCCGGAGATGATCCCTCCGGGGACGAAGGCGAGCGAAGAGGATTTTCGCAAGGTCTTCACGACGCTGGATTCCGTCGACTGGCCGGCGGACTGATCGACTCAGCGATCGCCCACCTTGAACCAGCGACGCGCCGACGGTCCGGAGTGGTCCATCTGGTAGAGCTGGCCGCTCATCGTGAGCCCGTACATGTACTGAGTGCCGTTGCCGACCTGGAGCGAGACGAACGGATCCCGCGGCGCCGGCTGCCGCATCGCGAGGGTGATCGCCCCCGCCGCGATCACCGCACCGACGATGAGGAGGTTCCGGTAGCGACGATTCGTGGTTTCGAGACGAACGATCCTGGTTTCGAGCGACATGACGGAACTCCTGATTGAAGGCGATGATGGGACGGCGACCCCGCCGGTGTCCCCTCCAATCGGCGATCCAGCCACCGGTTGCCAAAAAAAGGCGTCGCGAATCGCGGCCCGGGACACCGGGCAGGTAGGCTCGCGAACACCACCCACGCCCGTACCCCCAAGGAATCCCACGGATGAACCAGCCCTCGATGCCCCGGAACGTCGCCCTCGCCGCGGTCGCCGCCATGCTCCTGGTGGCCGCCGGCTGCGGGTCCGTTCGCGGATATCCCGGCGCCAGCCGGCCCGCCGCGGAGACCGCGACCCTTCGAGCCAATCCGTACTGGAGCGGGATCCTCGCCACCGTTCGATCGGTCGACGGATTCAAGGTGAACAGCCAGATCGACCTCGAGGTGCTCGCGGGCGAGCGGACGCTCACCCTCGAACTCGGCCCGGCGTCCCTGCAATCGCTGCAGCAGGCGGGTCGCCAGACCCAGCAGATGCTGGCGATGACCAACGCCGAGTGGAAGACCACGACCACCATCACCGCCACCTTCGAAGCGGGCACCGAATACGCGATCAGCGGCAGCTGGTCCGAGCCGGTCTACACCGTGGAGATCCAGCGGTACGACGATCGCGACGTGGTGACCTCGACCGACGTGACCGCGACCAAGGGCGCTTTCTGACCAACCCGGATCAGCCTTCGGCGGCGAGCGCCGCAAGGCAGGCCCGTATCCTCGCCACCACCGCGTCGCGACCGAGGATCGCCAGCGTGTCGAAGATCGGAGGACTCACCGGTCCGCCGCTCACCGCGATTCGGAGCGGCTGTGCGATTCGCCCGAGATTCCCCTCGGCGTGATTCTCCGCGAAGGCGGTGATCATCGTCTCGAGCGTCTCGGCGTCGAAGTTCTCCGACGCCTCCAGCGACGGCAGGATCGACTCGAGCAGCGCGAGTCCGGTCGGCTCGCCCTTGAACATCGCCTTCTTGACCGGCTTGTTCACGGTCCATTCGATCTCGTCGTCCCCGGCGACCAGGAAGCGATTCGTCCGGAACGGTTCGTCGAGGGTCTTGCTCCGCTCGCGACTCGCGTCACAGAGCACCCGGAACTGCGCATCGTCGAGCCGCTCCAGGAACACGGGATGGAAGACCTCGGCGTGGGCACGGGCCCGGTCGTGGAAGCCGTCCGCGTCCATCGCCTGGATCGCGTCGAGGTTGAAGGCGAGCAGCTTGTCGCGGTCGAACTTCGCGGGCGTCTTCTGGACGCGATCGAGGCCGAAGTTCGCCGAAAGGAAATCCAGATCGAATTTCTCGAGGTCGTCGCCGGCGCTCCATCCGTTCAGGGCGAGGAAGTTGCAGAGGGCCTCGGGCAGGTATCCCGATCGACGGAAGTCCGCGACGTTGATCTCCGGGAGCGCGACCCCGAGCAGCGACGCCGCGGCTTCGAGCGATGCGAGCTCGAGCTGGACGGTCTTGTCCCCCAGCCAGCTCGTCCATGCCTCCGGCGGCACGACCGGCTCGCCCGCGGCGTCGACCGGTGGTGAATCGATTCCACGCTCCCGCACCGCGGCCCGAAGCGTCTTGTCCTTGTCGCGCTTGCTCATCTTCGAGCCGTCGGGATTGAAGATCAGCGAAAGATGGCCGTACACCGGACGTTCGAATCCGAGTGCGTCCTGGAGCACGATGTGCTTCGCGGTGTTGTTGAAGTGCTCCTGGGCCCGAAGGACGTGGGAGACCTTCATCATCGCGTCGTCGACCACCACCGCGAAGTGGTAGGTCGGAAAACCGTCCGCCTTGCGGATCACGAAGTCGTCGACCTCGCCCTCGGGAAGGGTCGCTTCACCGAGCACCTCGTCCACGATGGTGATCGGGGCGTCGGGGGTGCGGAAACGGATCACCGACGGCTCGCCCGCGGCGAGCTTCGCCGCCACTTCCTCGGCGGGAAGTTCGAGTGCGACGCGGTCGTAGCGATAGGCCTGCTTCGCCTCGCGGGCGGCCTTCCGCTTCGCATCGAGTTCCGCCGGCGTGTCGAAGGCGTGGTAGGCCTTCCCCTCCGCGACCAGTCGCTCGAGGAGTTCCGTGTAGACGGGAAGCCGTTCACTCTGGAAGTACGGCCCGTGATCACCGCCCCCCTGGTCGCCGTGGACCGGGCCCTCGTCCCAGCCGATGCCGAGCCAGTCGAGATCCGTCATGAATCCGAGGCTGGCCGCTTCGGAACTCCGCTTTCGATCGGTATCCTCGATCCGGAGCAAGAACCGGCCGGCTCGACCACGGGCGAACGCCCAGCAGAAGAGCGCGGTCCGCGCCCCTCCGACGTGGAGGCTTCCGGAGGGACTGGGCGCGAAACGGGTGACGACGGTCATCGGTGGTTTCCGATCGGAGAAGGTCGGGCTGCGGAGGATCCGGTCGACGGATCCCGAGGAATCGGACAGGATACCGTTCGCCCGCGGAGTCGCATCGCCGGCCCTCCCGACGGTCGAAACGCAGGAGACGACGTGGACGACTGGATCGATCTTTCGGACGGATGCCTCGGACTGCTCGCCGACACCCACGGCCGTGCCGAACGAACCACCGCCGCCCTCGATCGACTCCTCGACGCGGGCGCGACGACCATCCTCCATCTCGGCGATGTCGGCGGCGAAGCGGTGATCGACCGGCTGGCCGGCCTTCCGGTGCACCTCCTCTTCGGGAACGTCGACGAAGAACGACCGCTCGCCTCCTATGCAGCCGCACTGGAACTCCGGCCACATCACCCGACGGCTCGATTCCGGATGGGCGGCCGCCGGATCATCGCGACCCACGGCCATCTTCCCGCGGAGATCGAAGGTGGCTTCGAGGCCCGCCCCGACTACCTTCTCCACGGTCACACTCATGTGACCCGCGACGAGACGATCGAAGGGGTGCGGATCCTGAATCCCGGCGCCGTGCATCGCGCCAAGGTCCACACCGTGGCGACGCTCGAGCCTGGCCCGGGCCGGTTCACCATCCTCGAGATCCCTTGAATCCCGAAGGCCTCGTGGGCCCGAACGCCGAATCCATCGATGCGAATCCCGAAGGAACCTGGAGCGAACCGAATCCCATGCCGAACCTCGTGCTTCTCGCCCAGATCGCCACGACCTGCATGCTGACCGGACTCATCTGGACGATCCAGGTCGTGCACTACCCCCTGTTCGCCTCGGTGGGCGCGGACCGATTCGTCGCCTACGAGGCGTCGCACGCCCGCCTGATCACGCTCGTGGTCGGCCCTCTCATGCTTGTGGAGGCGGCGACCGCGATGCTCCTGCTCGCCATCCGTCCGGCCTCCATCCCGATGTGGATTCCCGTGGCGGGTGCGGCGCTGCTCGCGGCGATCTGGCTGACCACCGCCTTCGTCTCGGTACCGTGCCACGCCCGACTCGCGGATGGCTTCGACGCCGAGGCCCACCGACGACTCGTCGACACCAACTGGATCAGGACCATCGCCTGGTCCGCCCGCGCCGCCCTGCTTCTCGGGGCCGGCTGGCTGACCTTGCAAGCCGTCCGCGCCGACGCCTGACCGAGACACGACCGCCGCTTCCATCGTTCCGTACCTTCCAACACCCGCCGCATTCGCACCAACGAGCCCCCCATGACTTCGACCCTCGACACCGCCCGCACCACCCCCACCGGCCTTCCCACGAACCTCGCCGAACTCCGCGCCTCCGGCTGGGCATCCCGGTCGGTCAAGGAGGAACTCCGATCGAATCTCGTGCGGGCGCTGGAACAGGGCGAGCCGCTCTTTCCCGGGATCGTCGGATTCGACGACACCGTGATCCCCGAGATCGTGCTCGGCATCCTCGCCGGCCATGACCTGCTCTTCCTCGGCGAGAAGGGCCAGGCGAAGAGCCGCCTCATGAGGCTTCTGCCCCGGTTCCTCGACGAGTGGCTCCCGTACCTCGACGTCCCCGAGAGCCCGGTCCACGAGGACCCGGAGGCGCCGATCACCGGCCCCGGCCGCCGGGCGGTCGACGGCGTGGATCCCGCCGACATCCCCATCGCCTGGTGGCACCGCTCGGACCGGTACGCGGAACGCCTCGCCCCGGGAACCAAGTTCGCCGACCTGATCGGCGAGATCGATCCCGCCCGGATCGTCGGCGGCGCGAGCCTCGGCGCCGAAGAGGCGATCTCCTTCGGCCTCGTACCCCGGATGCACCGCGGCATCTTCGCGATGAACGAACTCCCGGACCTCGATGAACTCGTGCAGACCGGCCTCTTCAACATCCTCGAGGAACGAGACGTCCAGATCCGCGGATACCCCGTCAGTTTCGAGTTGGACGTGACGCTCGTCTTCAGTGCGAACCCCTCGACCTTCAACCGGTCGGGCAAGGTCATTCCGCAGCTCAAGGACCGGATCGGCTCGACCATCCGCACCCACTACCCCGAAGATCGCGCCACCGGCATCGAGATCACCCGTCAGGAGGCGGACCTCGACCTGGGCGGCGACCATCCGGTGCGGGTGCCGCCGTTCATGGACGCGATCATCGAGGAGATCTCGCTCGCCGCGCGTCGCTCCCCCTACGTCGACCACGAGAGCGGCGTCTCCGCCCGGTTCGCGGTCGCCAACTGGCGTGCGATGGTCGCCTCGGCCCGTCGCCGCGGCATCATGCTCGGCGAGGCGTCGGCGGTCCCCCGCATCTGCGATCTCGCACACCTCCACTCGACCGCGGTCGGCAAGCTCGAACTCGACCTGATGGGAAGTCATCAGCTCGACGAGGCGAGGGTGCTCGATGCCGTGGTCGCGGAAGCCGTCTCGACCGTCTTCAAGGAGATCGTCGACGACGACGGACTCGAGGACATCGCGTCGATCTTCGGCAAGGGCGTGCGGATCGAGGTCGGTGATCTCGTGCCGTCGTCGAACTACGCGGCGCTCATGGACCGGGTCCCGAAGGCGTGGACGAAGGCGATGGAGGTGAATCGCGCCGACGATCCCGCCGTCCGGGCCTCCTGCGTCGAGTTCGTGCTGGCCGGGCTCCATGCCACCGACCGGATCTCGAGAAGCCAGCGATTCGGCAAGACCCTCTACGAGTCGAGCGAATGAGCGACACTCCCGACCCGACCCCGCGTCCGTCGCTCGGCGGTGTGTTCCACACCTACCGCGGCTACGACCCCGCGACGTTTCCCCCACCGACCGCACCACCGTCGGACGGCCTCCGCGGCCTCGGTGACGAGATGGTCGCGTCCGGAGGCCGCCGACGCTTCACGGCCGAGGAGCTCGCCGAGGCGATCCGGCTTCCGCCCGAGGCGCTGGCCGGACTCGGACCGTCGATCGACGCGATTCTCGCGCGCCTCGAATCACGCAAGGACAAGATCCTCGCGACCTGGAATCCGGCGCCGACCGCCGCCGACGCCGCTCGGATCGTCGACGACCTCGCCCGCCCGGTCCTCGCCGACGAGGGGCTCGACGACGCCGTTCGAAGCAGGCTGACCCGGGAGATCCGCGAACGCCAGATCCACGGACTCGAGCGACTGTGGTACCTGCTCGACCGGGACACGCCCGCCCGCGGCAAGATCCCCGGCATCGTGCAGGCGATGGCGGACCAGGACCGGGTCGAAGGCCTCCGTGACGGCTGGCCCTTCCGCGGCCGTCGCGTACCCACCATCGAGGAGGCCTTCGAGATCCGCGAGGAACTCGAGGCGATCGACCGCCTGCTCGAACAACTCAAGGAAGCCCTGCGGGACGCGAAGCCGGTGATCGTGGATCTCGAGGAGCTCCGGGAGTTCGTCGAGGAAGCCGACCTCGAGAACTTCGCCGAAGTCCGTCGCCGCGCCGAGGAGCTCCTCCGGCAGGCCGCGGAACGGGAGGGCCTCGTCCAGGACGAGGATGGCTGGTCGCTCGGCCCCTCGGCGATGCGGAAGTACCAGCAGGCCCTGCTCGCCTCCGTCTTCGATTCCATGCAGGGCGGGCGACACGGACGGCACGACCCGGTCGACCACGACGAAGGCGTGCACGAACTCCCCTCGACCCGTCCCTGGGAATTCGGCGATCCCCTCGCCGGCGTCGACCTGCCCGCGTCCATCCTCAACTGCGTGGCCCGCGAGGCGTCGACCGGCGGCGATCCGAGCCGCCCGGCGATCCGCGGCGAGGACCTCGAGGTCCACCGGACCCGGGCCACCACCAAGTGTGCGACCGTCGTGATCATGGACATGTCGGGATCGATGCGCTGGGGCGGGCAGTACGTGGCCTGCAAGAAGATGGCGATGGCCCTCGAGGGGCTCGTCCGCCGGGAATACCCCGGCGACCGCCTCCACTTCATGGAGATGTACAGCGTCGCCCGCGTGGTGCCCCGGGGCGAGCTCATGAACCTCCTCCCGAAGCCGGTGACGATCAACGATCCCGTGGTCAGACTTCGCGCCGACATGTCGGATCCGGACATCACCGAGCAGGACCTCCCGCCCCACTTCACGAACATCCAGCACGCGCTCCGGCTCGCCCGCCGGCTGCTCGCGAATGCGGACACGCCGAATCGCCAGATCGTCCTGATCACGGACGGGCTTCCGACGGCTCACTTCGAGGACGACGATCTCTTCCTCCTGTATCCGCCGGACCCCCGGACCGAAGCGGCGACCATGCGTGAAGCGGCCCTGCTCGGGCGGGAGGGCGGCGTCCTGAACGTCTTCCTCGTTCCCAGCTGGAGCCAGAACGAGGAGGACGTCCGCTTCGCCCACCGCCTCGCGGAATCGACGTCTGGACGCGTGGTCTTCACCGGCGGCGAGGACCTCGATCGCTTCGTGATCTGGGACTACCTCTCGAAGCGGCGCCAGGTCATCGCTCGCTGACCTCGCCGTCGTCGTGGAATCTCCAATTCCGGAGTCCGGAATCCGATTGGATGTCGCGCGCCTGCCGAACGGCCCCGTCCGGGATGGCGGCAAAAAAGCAACGTGAATACGCGGCTTCCTCCTCGTGGGGCATTGCCGCGGCGTGGTTGCGGACCGATACTCGTCCGGCGTGGGCACCGGCCCGTCGAGCCCGTCGGTTCCGGCTGCCCAGATCGGTCCTGAAATCCCGGATAACCGCCCATCGGCCACGATTCCGACCCTCGGAACGCCGATGCAGGAGGAGCTTCCGACGCCTCCGACCGGGGAGAGATCGAATCCGACCGCAGAACACCCCGGCACCACCCCGGCACCACCCCGGCACCACCCCGGCACCCCTCAGGCAAAGGAATGCCCATGTCGAGCTCACGCAACATCGAATCGTTCATCCTCGAGGAAGGATCCACCATGGAGGTCACCGAAAACAACCCCCCGGCCAGCGAGTATTTCGGCCGGCTGACCTTCAGCGGCGACGTGATGCTCAAGCGGCTTCCGCCCGACGTGGCCATGAGTCTCTCCAACACCATCGACCGGGGCAGCCCGCTGGACCCGAAGGTGGCCAACACCGTCGCCGCCGCGATGAAGGAGTGGGCGATCGAGCACGGTGCGACCCACTTCTGCCACTGGTTCCATCCGTTGACCGGATCCACCGCGGAGAAGCACGATGCGTTCCTGTCGGTGAACGCCGACGGCGTGGCGATCGAGAAGTTCTCCGGGAACGCCCTCGTCCTCGGTGAGCCCGACGCGAGCTCATTCCCCTCCGGCGGAATCCGCGACACCTACGAGGCCCGCGGCTACACCGCCTGGGACGGCAACAGTCCCGCGTTCCTGCTGACCACGACCGAAGGCGTGACCACGCTCTGCATCCCGACCGCGTTCGTGAGCTACACGGGCGAGGCGCTGGACATGAAGACCCCGTTGATCCGGTCCGTCGAAGTCGTCGCCAGGCAGGCCGCGCGGATCCTCCGCCTCTTCGGCACCGACGAGGGCGTGAACCAGGTCGTGGGCACGCTCGGCTGCGAACAGGAGTACTTCCTGGTCGACCAGGAACTCTTCCGGGACCGGCTCGACCTCGTCGTGTGCGGCCGGACGCTGCTCGGCGCGAGTGCGCCGAAGGGTCATCAGCTCGACGACCACTACTTCGGCGCCATCCCGGCCCGCGTCCTGTCCTTCATGACCGAAGCCGAGTCGCGACTCTTCGAACTGGGCGTCCCGGTGAAGACGCGACACAACGAGGTCGCTCCCGGCCAGTACGAGGTCGCCCCGACCTTCGAGAGCACCAACGTCGCGGTCGATCATCAGATGCTGTTGATGCACATCCTGAAGGACGTCGCTCGCAAGCACGGCTTCGAATGCCTGATCCACGAGAAGCCCTTCGCCGGGATCAACGGGTCGGGAAAGCACATCAACTGGTCGCTTTCGACCGACTCCGGCGTCAATCTGCTCGACCCGCAGGACGAGACCCACACCAACATGCAGTTCCTGGTGTTCCTCTGCGCCGTGATCCGGGCCGTCGACAAGCACGCCGATCTGCTTCGGGCGTCGATCGCCTCCGCCGGCAACGATCACCGGCTGGGCGCCAACGAGGCCCCGCCCGCGATCATGTCGATCTTCCTCGGCGGGATGCTGACCGACATCCTCGACCAGCTCGAGGCCGGCAAGCCGCGAAAGACGATGAAGGGCGGCACCCTCGACCTCAACGCACTCAGTCTTCCTCAGATCCCCCGCCACAGCGGTGATCGCAACCGGACCAGCCCGTTCGCCTTCACCGGCAACAAGTTCGAGTTCCGGGCCGTCGGCTCGACCGCCAGCGTCGCCTGGCCGACCACGGTCCTCAACACCATGATCGCGGAGAGCCTCGACTACATGGCGAGCCAGCTGGAGAAGCGGGCGGGCAAGAAGCCGACCGCGGCCAAGCTGGAGACCGCCACCCGCGCTCTTCTCAAGGAGGTCGTCAAGGAGCATCGACGGGTGTGCTTCGACGGAGACGGCTACGGCGAGGAATGGACCGCGGAGGCCGAACGGCGCGGACTGCCGAACGTGCGGGACTCCGCAAGCTCGCTCCCCGCGTTCAAGAGCCGCCAGGCGACGTCCCTCTTCTCGAAGTACGGCGTGCTTTCCGGCCGTGAACTGAAGGCCCGGGCGGACATCCTTCTCGAACAGTACGCGACCAGGATCGAGATCGAGGGACGAACGATGTCCTTGCTCATCCGCACCGAAGTGCTCCCCGCGGCCCTTCGAACCCAGGCCGAGCTCGCGGACGTGGTCGGCGCGACGCAGGTCGCGGGCGTGGAGTGCCCCGACTCCGAAGCCGAACTCCGCCTCCTCGTGTCGCATGTCTCCGCGCTTCGAGCCGCGGTCGACGAAATCGACGCCAGTCTGGCCACGCCCGACAAGGATTCCGAGAAGCACGCCAAGACGCTTCGAACCACCCTCGTGCCGGCGATGGAGCGGGCCCGGGCCGCCAGTGATGCACTGGAAGCGAGGATTCCCGCCGAACTCTGGCCATTGCCCACCTATGCGGAGATGCTTCTGGTCGGCCGCTGAGCCTCCGGAATCGATCTCCCGATCATCGAATCCCGATGATCCCGATGATCCCGACGCCCCGCGACGCACCGTCGCGGGGCGTTTCTCACGGCGAAGGACTGGCCGCACCGTCCGGGGGCGGGTATCTTTCGACGTTTCCCCCCAACCGGCCTCACGGCCTGCCACGACTCCGGATCCCGACGCCATGGAAGACTTCTCGCTCGACGACGGTGACACCTTCGACTCCAAGGTCGACATCACCGAGACCGGCCCCTGCACCCGTTCGCTCACCATCACGATCCCCGCTTCGGTGGTCGACGAGCGACTGGAGATGCAGCTCGGCACCCTCGTCGCGGAAGCGGCCCTGCCCGGCTTCCGGAAGGGTCGCGTCCCCCGCGCCCTGCTCGAACGCCGCTTCGGCGCGAACGTCCGCCAGGAGACCCGCGGCCAGCTGATCTCCTCCGGTTACGAGAAGGCCGTCACCGACTCGGAGCTCCAGGTCATCGGCGATCCCGATTTCGGCGACCTCGAAGCCCTCGCCGAACTCGAATCCGGCAGTGACTACGCGTTCACCGTGACCATCGAGATCGTTCCGGCCTTCGACCTCCCCGAGCTCGAGGGTGTTCCGGTGACCAAGCCGATCATGGAGGTCACCGACGAACACATCGACGCCGAGGTCCTCCGCACCCGATACCGCTTCGGCACCCCGGCCCGGATCGAAGGTCCCTTCGAGCCCCTCGACCGCATGGTCGGTTCCGTCAAGATCATGCTGGACGGCATGGAGGAGCCCTTCTTCGAGAACGAACAGGCCGTCGGCGTCGTCCCCGCGGTGGAGGATGAGGGCAAGGGCCAGTTCCTCGGACTGATGGTCGACGACCTCGCCGACCATCTCGGCGGCAAGAAGGTCGGCGACGTGGTCGAGTTCGAGACCCTCGGCCCCGACATGCACGAACGCGAGGAGATCCGCGGCAAGAAGCTCGCGATCCGCTACGAGATCCGCGATGCCGAGCGCGTCGCCCCCCTCGAGGTTTCGGAGATGGTCGAGCAGTTCGGTCTCGACGACGAGAGCGGCCTCCGAGAGCAGATGCGGATGTCCCTCGAGACCCGCCGCGACTCCGAGCAGCGCAACGCGGAACGCGAACAGGTCTACGAGTGGCTTCTCGAGAACATCGACTTCGAGCTTCCGCCGAAGATCAGCGAGGCCCAGGCGGCCGGCATGATCGAGCAGCAGCGGATGGAAATGGCCCACCGGGGCCTCGACGAGGAGACCATCGAGAAGCACCTCGCGGAGATCCGCGGCGAGAGCGACAAGTCCTCGCGGGATCGCCTCCGCCTGATGTTCATCATGTCCCGCCTCGCCAACGACTTCTCCATCGAGGTCAAGGAAGAGGAACTCAACGCCCGCGTCGCCGAGCTCGCCGCGTCACGTGGCGCCCGACCCGAAGAGGTCCGCGCCGAACTCGCCCGATCGGGCCGGCTTCGTGACATCGGCATGTCGATCCAGCACGCCAAGGCCGCCGACCGGATCGTCGACACCGCCAAGGTGACCGAGATGCCCGCGGACGATTGGAACAAGGTCGTGGACGCCAAGGTCGCGGAACGCAAGGCGGCCGCCGAGAAGTCGTGACCGTCCTCTTCGCCCAGTCCACGCAGGGGGCGGATCGGCTGTTCGCGGACATCCTCCCCTGGCTCGGCATCCTGGTCGTGATCATCCTGCTGGGTGGCGGGCTCGCCCTGTTTCTCCGTCGTCGATTCGCGACGATCCGGGAAGGCGTGAC
Source organism: Phycisphaerales bacterium (assembly GCA_029248335.1). Classification (GTDB taxonomy): domain Bacteria; phylum Planctomycetota; class Phycisphaerae; order Phycisphaerales; family SM1A02; genus UBA12014. The sequence continues at coordinate 18,828 of JAQWJM010000189.1, read as the reverse complement.
ACCAGGCTTCACGCTCGCGGATCTCCGGCGGATGCGGGACAGCGGCGAGATCTCCGAAGAGGAATTCACGACGGCGAAGTCGCGAATGCTCCAGTCCATGAAACCCATGGAACGACCGGCTCCGGATGCGTCGGCGATCCGGAAAGGTTCGACCGGACGGGTTCCACGAATCCCGCCCGCACGCCGCGATGAAGGGCCCACCACCGGCGATGATGCCGGCTGAGCGACCCCCTCCCCGGCGGTGAAGCAGGACCGTGCGAGATTCGAGCAACACCGGCGAACCAGCCGACGAAGAAGACGCATTCGTCTGGCAGAGGGGTTTTCGGGCGTGGGCCGACGCCGGCGCGACACAGACCGCACACCTTCCGGGACCGACGCCAGAACGACTGAAGCGCGACGAATGCCTCCCCGATACAATTCCCAAGGTCGTCGACGGCGATCTCCACGCCTTTTCCCGCAGGATCACGCATGCACCGCAGTTCAACCCCCCCCGCCTCCAACCCAGCCCGACACCAGCCCGTGCCGACCAACGCGGTCGATTCGGAGGCGGGCGGCGGCTCGACCGGTGGCCCCGAAGGACCGACCGGTGGCGGCGGTGGCAACGGTGGTCCCAGCGGCGGCGCAGGTGGTGGTGGCTTCCGCGGTCGCAAGATCACGACCTGCTCGTTCTGCGGCAAGACCTCGCGGGAGGTCGGCCCGATGGTCGAAGGACCCGGCGACGTCTACATCTGCACCAACTGCACCGACCTCTGCCAGAACATCTTCCGGCAGGAGCGTCGACGGGTCGATCGCGGCCAGCCGCTCTTCAGTTCGATTCCGACCCCGCGACACATCCGCGACTTCCTCGATCAGTACGTGATCGGCCAGGAACGCGCGAAGCGATCGCTCGCGGTCGCGGTGCACACCCACTACAAGCGACTGATGCACGTCGAGAACGAGGAGACCGAGGTCGAGCTCGACAAGTCGAACGTGCTCCTCATCGGACACACCGGCACCGGCAAGACCCTGCTCGCCCGGACCCTCGCCCGGATCCTCAACGTTCCCTTCGCGATCGGTGACGCCACGACCCTCACCGAGGCGGGGTACGTCGGCGAGGACGTCGAGAACCTGCTGCTCAAGCTGCTGCAGGCCGCCGACTACGATCTGGAGACCGCCCAGCGCGGCATCATCTACATCGACGAGATCGACAAGATCGGCAAGACGAGCAACAACGTCTCGATCACCCGCGACGTGTCCGGCGAAGGCGTCCAGCAGTCGCTGCTGAAGATGCTCGAGGGCACCGTCGCGAATGTCCCGCCCCAGGGCGGCCGGAAGCACCCGGAACAGCAGTACATCCAGCTCGACACGACCAACGTCCTCTTCATCTGCGGCGGTTCGTTCGTCGGACTCGAGGACATCATCCGCAAGCGACTCGGCGGCAGCCTCATCGGCTTCGCCGGATCCGGCGCCCGCAAGAAGGTCGGCGACAAGGATCCGGTCCTCACCCGGGTGGTTCCCGAGGACATCCTCGAGTTCGGCCTGATCCCCGAACTCGTCGGACGCCTCCCGATCGTCTGCCCGCTCGAACCGCTCGACCGATCGGCGATGGTCCGGATCCTCACCGAACCGAAGAACGCCATCGTCCGCCAGTACGAGCATCTCTTCGCGCTCGAATCCGCGACCCTCGAGTTCACCAGCGACGCCCTCGACAAGATCGCGGACCGCGCGATGAAGCGAGCGACCGGCGCCCGCGGGCTTCGAGCGGTGATGGACGAACTGATGGTCGACCTGCTCTACGACCTGCCCGACGAGGACAACGACGGCGTGATCTACGTGGTCGACGGCGATGCGGTCGACGAAGGACCGACCCTCGAGCGCATGGCGCGGAGGAAGAAGGAATCCGCGTGACCGCGGGTCCCCCGGACCGCGCCGCGGCCTACCGCTCGATCGAGGATCACCTGGCTCGTGTCGGCCCCGTCGACGCGGGTGTCTTCATCGATCTCGCCTGGGACGCGCTCTCGTCGGTGGGCGTGAGCTGGATCGGGTTCTACCGCCACGATCGCGATTCGGACCAGTTGCTGCTCGAGCATCGACGGGATCGACCGGCGTGTTCACCCATCGGACTTCACGGCGTCTGCGGCCAGGCCCTTCGGCATCGCCGGACGCGGATCGTCCGCGACGTGGCCGAACTCGGCGAGGACTACGTCGCCTGCGATCCGCGAGACCGGTCCGAGCTCGTGATTCCGCTGGGTCGCGATCCCGGGACCACCGGGACCCCCGAGACCGCCGATCGCGTGCTCGACCTCGACAGTTTCGAGCTTGATGCGTTCTCGGACGTTGATGACGCTCGAATTCGGGCCATCCTCGAGATCGCCGGATTCCACCCGATCGACGCCGGCCCCCCGCTCCGATCGGTCCCTGGCGAGGATTGAGGCACCGAATCCGGCCTCGAGGTCCTCGATGGTTGTCGGCGGCCCGGAAATCGCTATACTTCTCGATCCTTCACCTTGGAGTCCCCGATGCCCCGCCGATGCCACTTCCTCGGAACCGGAACCAGTTCCGGACACAAGAAGACCTACCGCGGTCGCGCCAAGTACCTTGGCGGCGTCGGTATCAAGATCACCTCCAAGACCAAGCGGACCTTCAAGCCGAACCTGCAGAAGGTCCGATGCGTCGTCGATGGAGCCCCGGTCCGGGTGCTCGCATCCACCAAGGCGATCCGGATGGGCCTGGTCGTGAAGCCCGCCAAGCGGAAGTACACCTATACCCGCGACCAGAAGGCCGCGGCCGAAGCCTGATCCGCCAGAAAACCACTGCGAACAGTGTTTCTGAGCGATCGGAAACATGGTTCGCTTGATTCCGGCCGCCAAGCGGCTATTCTTCCCCGTTCGACGAAGGTTCTCCGCGGTCACCCACCCACTTCCCTCGGGAGGGGCCGAAATACACTTCCTTCCTCGAACCGCGTCCCGATCGCCCGACGAATCAGGTCCCCGTACCACACCTGTGGACTGATCGTCGACCCGGGCCGCGTCCGCACCGTTCCGACATTTCAACCGTCGAGCTCGTACACCCCGACGCTCGTCAGTCGTGCCTGCCTCCGATCTCCCCACGGATTTCGAGGCGAATTGTCCGCACGTCGGTTTCGTTCCGTCCCGCCCACCGCGGGGGCGCCATGTTCGTGGCGTTGCGTCGTTGGTCGTTGTCCCGTCCCCTTCCCCGTGGCCTCCGCCACGCTCCTCGTCCCGGATCTTCCCTCCCTTGTCCGCACCCTCCGGATCCAACGACCGAGACCGCATCCTCGATGCCACGGACATCGTGGCGCTGGTGTCGGAGCAGGTGCGACTCGACCCCAAGGGGGACGAGTTCGTCGGACTCTGTCCGTTCCACGAGGATTCGAAGCCCTCGATGTACGTGGTGCCTCGGAAGGGCTTCTACCACTGCTTCGCCTGCGGCGCCCACGGCAACGCGATCGACTTCCTCGTCAATCTCCATCGCATGGAGTTCCTCGAGGCGCTCGAGACGCTCGCGAACCGCGCCGGCATCGAACTCACTCGACGCGGCGGCGAGGATCGCGGCGCCGCGAATCGTCGCACCGGTCTCCTCCGCGCCAACGCGCTCGCCGCCCGCTTCTATCGACGGCTCATCGTCGAGGACGGTCCGTCGGCGGAAGTCGGTCGCGAACTCCTCGAACGACGCGGCATCTCGAACGAGATCGCCGAACGATTCGGGATCGGCATCGCCCCCGACGCCTGGAGCGACCTCGCGGACCGGGTCGACCGCTTTCTTCGCGAGGACGTCTCGGTCGACGGTGACGCCGTCCCGGAGCTTCCGATCTTCGAGGCCGCGGGCCTCGTTCGAAACTCGCGACGCGGAACCCTCATCGACACCTTCCGCAATCGACTGATCTTCCCGATCCGGGACGAGCTCGGCCGTCCGGTCGCCTTCGGGGCCCGGAAGATCGACCCCGAGGACGAACCGAAGTACCTGAACAGTCCCGAGAGCGACGTCTTCCACAAGGGGTCGACGCTCTACGGCCTGGATCTCGCGGCGAAGGCGATCGCCAAGCGGCGGACCGCGATCATCTGCGAGGGCTACACCGACGTGATCGCCCTCCATGCGGCGGGCTTCGAGAACGCGGTGGCCACGCTCGGCACCGCGCTGACCCGGCACCACGCGGACCGGCTCGGACGATTCTGCGACACCGTGATCCTGCTCTTCGACGGCGATCTCGCCGGGCAACGCGCCGCGGATCGCGCGGTCGAGGTGTTCTTCGCCTCCACCGTGGACGTGAAGCTCTGCACCCTGCCCGACGGCGCGGATCCCGACGAGCTGCTCGGCCGGGAGAACGGCCATGAACTCTTCACCCGGGCGCTCGACGGCGCGGTCGATGCGACCGTCGCCCTCCTCTCGGACTTCCGGCGATCCCTCGATCAGGCCGGCGGGGTGAGCGGTCGCCAGCGGATCGTCGCCGAAGCCGTCACCCGACTCGACGGCCTCGGCCTCGACGGCGTGGCGGGCGTGCGGAGGAACTTCATCCTCGACCAGATCGCGAGCATCCTCGGCGTCACGACCTCGATGCTCGAACAGGGCGGACGTCGACGGGCCCCGCGGATCGCGGACGAGCCCGCGCCGCCGACCGAACTCGAACCGACCGTGATGGTCCGCGCCGCGGGCCAACGCCGCCGTGCCGAGGAATGCGTCCTGCGACTCGCCCTCGCCGACACCTCCCTGCTGACCCACCGGTTCTCCGAGCCGGAGCCGCCGGGGACGGTGCTCGATCGGTTCGACCACGGTCGATTCGACGACCCGCCCTGTCGCGCCACCTGGCGACTCATCGAATCCAAGGCCGCGGGCGGAACGATCCCCGACGGCCCCGACCTGATCGCCGCGATCGAGGACGAAGGGACCGGACGGATCGTCTCGGCGCTCTTCGTCGAGGGCCTTCGCGAACTCTCGACGCCCGAGGTCGACGCCGAGGCGCTCCTTCGACAGGCCGTCGAGGACCTCGAGGTCGCCATCCGTCGCGACGAGAATCTCGCCGATCGGGCGGACCTGGCCTCGCGCCGGGTCGATTCGGCCGACGACGCCGTCGCCGCCATCAACAAGCTTCGAGCCGCGGGTTCGGACCCCGCGGCCATCGGCCGCCGACGCTCGGGACGCGTCGGTGGCACCACGACCTTCGAGGGCTTCCCCGAGGAGCCCCCGTTCCCGACGTCGACCGACGTCGATTCCTGCGAGTGAAACCGTCAGGCGTTTTCTGGAGACCATCTTGCTGCCACTGCAACTGACCCCCCATCCCGTCCTCACCGAACTCGTCGAGGCCGGCCGCAAGCGCGGCTGGATCTGCTACGAAGAGGTCAACACCTGCCTCCCCGACTGCTACGTCGACCCGGATGCGGTGGACGCCTTCGTGACGCTCGTGCGTCTCGAGGGCATCGAACTGATCGACGAGATCGAACGACGTCGACGCGGTCTCGATCAGATCGATGCCGCCCTCCAGACCGACCTCAAGTTCCAGCGGGACAACGCCCGCAAGGCCACCCGGACGCCGAAGGTCCAGATGATGGACGAGGACGGCGAGAACACCTCGACCGCCGTCCACATCGACGACGGTTCGGAACTCGGTGAGTCGGCGACGCCGGCCGCGAAGGCGGCGGAGACCGGCGAGCCCGAGATCCTCGACGACGCCGAGACCCAGGCCGCGGTCGAGCAGGCGATCGCCGAGCAGGGCTCGAAGCGCATCGACGATCCGATCCGCATGTACCTGACCCAGATGGGCACGATCCCGTTGCTCACCCGCGAGCAGGAGATCAGGCTCGCCAAGAAGATCGAGACGACCCGGATGTTCTTCCGGCGACTCACGCTCGAGAGCGACTACGCGGCGCGTCAGGCGATCGAGACGCTCCAGCAGGTCCATGACGGCCAGCTCCCCTTCGACCGGACCATGCGGATCTCCACCGCCGAGGACAACGCGAAGGAGAAGGTCGCCAACCGGATCCCCTACAACTCCGGAACCGTCCGACGCCTCATCGACCTGAACGAGACCGGCTGGGAGCACCTCGAACAGGATTCCTGCAGCGACGCCCGACGCGTCTCGCTCCGGGCCGAGATGGAGGAACGACGCCGCCGGATCGCGACGCTGCTCGAGGAATGCTGCCTGCGCACCGGACGGATCCAGCCGCTGATGCGGAAGCTCCAGGCGGTGAACAAGAAGCTCAAGGATCTGGCTCGTCGGATCGAGAAGGCCGACAAGCATCCCGATCGGTACGACCCCGAGGACGTCTTCGTCATGCGGGAGGAGCGCGAAGGCCTTCGAAGCCTCGTGCTCGAGGAGCCGGGCGAACTCGCCGAACGCGTTCGGGAGATCGAGAAGGTCTTCGAGGAGTACGAGCAGGCCAAGCGGGATCTCTCGGGCGGCAACCTCCGTCTCGTGGTCTCGATCGCCAAGAAGTACCGCAATCGCGGACTGCCGTTCCTCGACATCATCCAGGAAGGCAACACCGGCCTGATGCGGGCGGTCGACAAGTACGAATACAAGCGGGGCTACAAGTTCTCGACCTACGCGACCTGGTGGATCCGGCAGGCGATCACCCGGGCCATCGCCGACCACGCCCGGACCATCCGGGTTCCGGTGCACATGATCGAGACGATGTCGAAGCTTCGGAACATCCAGAAGGTCCTCCTGCAGGAGCTCGGCCGGGAGCCCACCGTCGAGGAGATCGCGATGAAGGCGAAGATGCCGATCGAGGAGACTCGACGGGTCATGAAGATCTCGCGTCATCCGATCAGTCTCGACCGTCCCGTCGGCGAGAGCGAAGACTCCCACTTCGGCGACTTCATCGAGGACGAGCGACAGGAGTCCCCGTCGGATTCCGCCACCAGCGACATGCTGCGGCAGCGGATCAACGACGTGCTGCGGACGCTGACCTATCGCGAACGCGAGATCCTCAAGCTCCGCTACGGCATCGGTGACGGCTACACCTACACCCTCGAGGAGGTCGGCCGGATCTTCAAGGTCACCCGCGAACGCGTGCGACAGGTCGAGAGCAAGGCGATCCGGAAGCTGCAGCATCCGATCCGCCGCCAGCGGCTCTCGAACTTCCTCAACGGCGAGGACGAGTGATCGAACCGGTGGTCTGACGATCGGATGATCGGATGATCGGATGATCGGGACGACCCGGTCACCGGATGAAACGGCGACGAGGCCGCGAGCGAACCGCTCGCGGCCTCGCGTCGTTCCGTGGTCGCGATTCTTCACGAAGGACGTTCAGCCGTCGGCCTGCGAGACGGTCACGATCTCCAGGTACTCCTCGAGTCCCCAGCGGCCACCCTCGCGACCGAATCCGGAATGACGGACGCCTCCGAACGGGACCGCGGCCACCGCGGGCCCCGGATCGTTGATGCCGACGACGCCGGTCCGAAGTTCGAGCCCGAGGCGTTCGATTCGCCGTGGATTCGACGTGATCGCGTAGGCGGCGAGCCCGTACTCCGAGTCGTTCGCGAGGGCGATGGCCTCGTCGTCGCCCCGAAAGGCCCGCACCGGGCAGACCGGACCGAAGGTCTCCTCCCGCCAGCACTTCATTTCCACGGTGCAGCCGGTGAGGACCGTCGGTTCGTGGAAGCGGTCCGCCGCCCCCTCGACCTTCCGACGACCGCCGCCGGTGACCACCGTCGCGCCGCGTCGGAGCGCATCCGTGACGTGCGCCTCGACCTTCTCGATCGCGGCATCGTCGATCATGGGCCCGAGCGACACGCCCGGCCGCGTCCCGATGCCGGAGACGAGGGCCGCGGAGGCCTCCGCCAGCGCGGCCACGAACGCGTCGTGGATCGATGCGTGGACCAGGAACCGATTCGGACAGATGCAGGTCTGGCCGCCGTTTCGATACTTCGCGGCCATCGCGATCCGGACCGCCGACTCGATGTCGGCATCCTCGAAGACCAGCATCGGGGCATGGCCCCCGAGCTCGAGCGAGAGTCGGAGCAGGTTCGTCGCCCCGCCCCGCATCAGGAGGCGACCGACCTCCGTGCTCCCGGTGAAGGACAGTTTCCGAACCCGAGGATCCTCCAGCAGGGTCTCGGCGATCGGCGCCGGCGCCCCCGTGAGCAGGTTGAGCACGCCCGCAGGCACCCCGGCCTCGACCGCGATCTCCGCGAACGCGATGGCGGACAGCGGCGTCTGTTCGGCGGGCTTCACGATCTGCGTGCAGCCGACCGCGAGGGCCGGCGCGACCTTCTTCGCGAGCATCGCGAGCGGGAAGTTCCACGGCGTGATCGCGACCGCGACGCCGACCGGTCGCCGGTGGACGCGGATGGACTTGCCGGGCACCTCGGGGTGCTCGTCCTCGAGCGTGTGGACCGCGTCCGCCGCGACCTCGAAGAAGCTCCGGGCGTAGTCCACCTCCGCCTCCGCCTCGGCGAGCGGCTTCCCCTGCTCCGCGGTCATCAGCGCCGCCAGTCCGGCCCGCTTCGCGGCCATCCGGGCCGAGAGGTCGAGCAGCGTCGCCGCCCGCGCCTCGACCGGCCGGGCGGCCCACGCCGGGAACGCCTCGGCCGCCGCGTCGACCGCGCGACGGGTCTCCGCGGCCCCCATCACGGGAACGCTCCCCACCCGTGCATCGGTCGCCGGATCCAGGACCTCGAGCGTCCGACCCGAATCCGCCTCGACCCATTTTCCATCGATCAGGTTGGCTTGCCGCATCGGTCGATCCTCCGGAATCCGGCGGGCTCCCCGCGGAGCGACCGCCTTCGGGAGGGTACCCGCGATCATCCCGCTACACTCGTCTGACCGAACGATCCCCCAGAGGAGACGCACCATGGCCAAGGCCGTCGCCGATCCGGCCGAACTCCGCCGATTCGCCAACGATCTCAAGCGATTCACCAACGAACTGCAGGCGAACATGCAGACCATGCAGGCGCGCATGGGCACGCTTTCGCAGAGTTGGCGGGATCAGGAACAGGCGAAGTTCGAGGAGGAGTTCGATGCCACCGTCAAGACGCTTCACCGCTTCGTGAAGTCCTCCGACGTCCACATCCCGTTCCTGCTCCGGAAGGCCCAGCGGATCGAGGACTACCTCCAGCAGCGATGACCGGCGACCACCCCGCCCAAGAGATCGACCCATGAGCAGCGAGAGCGCGGATGTCAGGTCCATCGACGCCATCGACCGCTTTCGCGTCGCGCTCGTCGAGTTCGTCGACGCAGGACGAATCTCCGTGTCGGAGGCCGACAGCGACCTCGACCGCAATCTGATCTGGCTCGAGCGGGACCGGGTCCCCCACTGGACGCGACAGATCCGGAAGCGACAGGAGCTGGTCACCCGGGCGAAGAGCGATCTCTACCGCAAGCAGACCCAGTCCGGCGCGAAGGACGGACGGGCGAGCGTCGTCGACGAGAAGGTCGCCCTGCAGCGGGCCAATCGGCGACTCGAGGCGGCACAGGCCAGGCTCCACGCGACGAAGGCCTGGCTTCGGCGCCTCGAGCAGGAGCGGATCAACTTCAAGTCGGCGATGTCCGGGTTCGGCGTGGCGGTGGATCACGATCTCCCCCATGCGATCGGACTCCTGAAGAAGATGACCGAGAATCTCGAGTCCTACCTCGCGCTCGCGCCACCGGATCTCCAGAAACTCCTCACCCCCGACGAGCCGGTGGACGCCACCCCGTCGATGCGGCGGGCCGGAACCGACCGCGGGCCGGATGCGGATGAGCGAGCGACGCCGACGCGACCGAAAACGCTCGACGAACGGCACGAACGGGATGAAGGGGAGGAATCGGCATGAGCGTCACCAGCGCCCGGCGTCGGATCCAGAGCGAGTACAAGGACCTGATGGTCGCGTGGATGCAGGTCAACGAGGTCTGGCGGGACCCGGTGAGCCGGGCCTTCGAGGAACGTCGACTCCGCCCCCTCGACCGGCGGATCAAGTCCGCGGCGACCGCGATGGAACACCTCGAAGGCGAACTCGCCAAGGCACGACGAGACTGTGGAGACGATTGATCGATGAGTGATCTCAAGGCCGATGCCGACATCCCCGCGACCGGACCTCCCGATCTTCTCGGAGACCTCGGTTCGTCGCGACGTCGCCTCGACGAGCTCACCCGCGACAGCGCGGCGGAGAGCCTCGCCGCGACCGCGGACGCCGTCCGGGACGCGAAGACCGAGGAACGGGACCACGCCGAGGCGCTCGAGACCGTCGAGACGACGCGGACCGACGCCGTCGATGCCGCCCGTCGCCGCCGGACCGAAGGCATCGCGTCCGCACGGCGGACCCACGAGGAACGACATCTCGAGATCGATCAGGAGGCCGAGGCGATGTCGGTGCGGATCCGACGCAAGGCCCACGAGAACGAACGCAAGGCGAAGGAGGCCCTCGAAGAGGCGGTCTGGCTCGCCGACACGGTGTACGAGGCGAACGAGAAGCGGCCGGCACGGGAGTTCGAGGAACGGGCGGTGGAGATCGACGAGGACGTCACCCGGCTCGAGGAACTCGAGTCGAGAATGATGCGAGAGACGCGCCGCTACAAGCAGCCCGTGCCGCGGGCCGCCGAACTCGACGCCGCCGATCTTCGGGAGGTCGAGTCGAAGCCCCAGGTCGTGATGAAGCTCGAGCTCGGCGCCGCCGCCCAGTCGACGGAGACGTTCCGCCGACTCGCGTTGCCCCGCCTCTTTCGCGGCCCGATCATGGTGCTGCCGCTCGCCGCCTTCTTCGGCGCGGGCGTAGGCGTCGCCGCCGCGACCGGCGCGACGGAACGCGGACCGCTCGTCGAAGGCGGGCTCTACGGACTCCTCGCCTTCGTGCCGGTCCTCGCGATCCTCTACGTGTTCGCCCGACGGACGGTGGTCCGGGCGTGGCGTCCCTTCGCCCGATCTTCGGCCCTGGTGCGCAAGGCGACCGAACGATCGAAGACCGAGGCCCGCGAGGAGATGGCCCGGCTCGAGGCCCGGCTGATCGCCACCCGGGACCGGGAGACCGCGGAGGCCGAGGCGAAGTACCAGCCGATCATCGCGGAGAATCTCGCGAAGGCCAAGGAACGCGTCGCGGAACTCGAGCGACGCGTGCCGATCCAGAAGGCCGAGGCGGACGCGACGCTGGAGACCGCGACGGCCACCGCGGAATCCGAAGCCGACGCGATGGAGCGCGACGCCGTCGAAGCCCACGCCGCCGCGCTGGCCGCCGAACACGATCGTCATCGCGCCGCCGTCGAGACGTTGAAGGTCGCCGCCGAGGATCGCTGGACCGCGCTCGAACGCGGCTGGTTCGAAGGCCTCGATCGGCACGTCGGTCGACTGACCGAGATCCGCGACGACCTCGCCGGCCGGTTCCCCGACTTCACGGACCCGGGTTGGAAGACCTGGTCGCCCCCCGGCGTCGCCCCGCCCGCGATCACCCTGGGCCGGCTCCGGTTCGATCGCACCGCCGTCGAAGGCGGACCGCCGGCGGATCCCCGACTCGCCACCGATCATCCGACCACCTTCGATCTGCCGTCGATGATCTCCCTTCCTTCCCGGGCGAGCCTGCAGATCGACGTCGATCCCGACCACCGCACCGAGGGGCTCGAACTCCTCCGCGCCGCGATGCTCCGCATCCTCGCCACGGTGCCCCCGGGGAAGGCCCGTTTCACGATCCTCGATCCGGTCGGCCTCGGCCAGAACTTCGCGGGCTTCATGCACCTCGAGGACGAACTGCCGGGCCTGGTGGGCGAACGCATCTGGACCGAACCGCGCCAGATCGAACAGAAGCTCACCGACATCACCGAACACATGGAGACGGTGATCCAGAAGTACCTGCGGAACGAGTTCGAATCGATCGACGCGTACAACCTCGCCGCGGGCGAGATCGCGGAGCCGTATCGATTCCTCGTCATCTCGGACTTCCCCGCGAACTTCAACGACGAATCCGCTCGACGACTCGCGAGCATCCTCCAGAGCGGACCGCGCTGCGGTGTGTTCACCCTGATCCTCCGCGATCGACGGGGCGAGGTGCCGGAGAAGTTCGACGTCGCCGACATCGATCGCGAGACGGTCACGATCCGCTCCACCCGGAACGGCATGCGGTTCGAGGCGGAGGGTCTCGAGGACCTGGACTTCGAACCCGCGACCGGTCCGCCCGACGATCTCCTCATCGAGATGGCCCACCGCGTCGGCCGCGCCGCCCTCGATGCCGGCAAGGTCGAGGTCCCCTTCGAGACCATCGCCCCGCCCCGGGAGAAGTTCTGGACGGGCTCGTCGGAGAAGAAGGTCTCGGTGGCCCTCGGACGCGCGGGTGCGACCAGGCTCCAGACGATCGAACTCGGCGTCGGCACCGCCCAGCACGCCCTGGTCGCGGGCAAGACCGGTTCGGGCAAGTCGACGCTGCTCCACGCGTTCATCACCAACCTCGCCTGCTGGTACTCGCCGGACGAGGTCGAGTTCTATCTCGTCGACTTCAAGAAGGGCGTCGAGTTCAAGACCTACGCGACCCACAAGCTTCCGCACGCCCGCGCCGTCGCGGTGGAGAGCGACCGCGAGTTCGGCCTCTCGGTCCTGCAGGGGCTCGACAGGGAACTCAAGGATCGCGGCGAGGCCTATCGCGCCGAAGGCGTGCAGGATCTCGCCGGCTGGCGGGCGAAGCGACCGGACGTGCCGATGCCGCGGGTGCTGCTGGTCATCGACGAGTTCCAGGAACTCTTCGTCGACGACGATCGCGTGAGCCAGGAGTCGGGCACCCTGCTCGACCGTCTGGTGCGGCAGGGCCGGGCCTTCGGCATGCACGTGCTGCTGGGTTCCCAGACGCTCGGCGGCGCATTCTCCCTGCACCGGTCGACCATGGGCCAGATGGGCGTGCGGATCGCCCTGCAGTGCAACGAGCAGGACTCGATGATGATCCTCTCGGACGACAACGTCGCGGCGCGACTGCTCGCCCGCCCGGGCGAAGCGATCTACAACGACCAGGGCGGTCTCGTGGACGGGAACAGTCCGTTCCAGGTCTGCTGGCTTCCGGACGAGATCCGGGAGGGCTACCTCGAACAGGTCGCCCGACTCGCCGAAGACCGGCCCGCCGACACCCGACGGCCGTGCATCGTCTTCGAGGGCAACGCCCCCGCGTCGCTCCCCGCCAACGCCCCGCTGCGTGCGGCGATCGAGACCGTTCCCGAGTCGCGCCCCGCCGCGATCCCCCTCTGGCTCGGCGATGCCGTCGCGATCAAGGATCCCACCGCCGGCCTGCTCCGGCGGCAGTCCGGCTCGAACGTGGTGCTGGTCGGCCAGCAGGACGAGTCCGCGACCGCGATCTCCGCGGCGGCGCTCGTCGCGGCCGCCGCCGCCCACCGCACCGACGACTTCTCGGCGGTCGTGCTCGACGGCACCGCGGCGGACGATCCCAACGCCGGCTACCTCGAGATGGTCGCCGGTCATCTGCCCCACGAGATCCGACTCCCCGGATTCCGGGACAGCAGCGACGCGGTGATCGAGCTCGGAGGCGAACTCGCCCGGCGGATCGAGACGGACCGGACGGACGCATCCCCCATCCTCCTGCTCGTCCACGGACTCCAGCGATTCCGATCCCTGCGACGGGCCGAGGACGACTTCGGATTCTCCATGGACGACGACGCGCCGCCGACGCCCGACAAGGTCTTCGGTTCGCTGCTCAAGGACGGGCCCGAACACGGGATCTTCGTGTTCGCCTGGGCCGACACCGTCTCGACCCTCGAACGCTGCGTCGACCGACAGGCGATGCGGGGGTTCGATCAGCGGGCGATGTTCCAGGTCGGTTCCGCCGACTCCAGCACCCTCATCGACTCACCGGCCGCGAGCAATCTCGGCGGGAACCGAGGACTCCTCTTCAGCGAGGAGAAGGGCACGATCGAGAAGTTCCGCCCCTGGGGCCTGCCGAGCGAGGCGTTCATCGCCGCCGCGGGACGCGCCATGGCGAAACGAGACGCCTGAACCGGAGGGGTCGCCCCGTTCACGATCCTCGCGGTTCGAGGACCGCACCGATCGATCGCTCGTCGATCAATCGATGATCGACCGCCAGGCGGCCTTGAGGATCGCGGGCGACGCCTTCGCGTTCCCCCGGAGTTCCTGGGCGAAGAGCGACACCCGGTAGTCCTCGAGCAACCAACCGAACTCGTCGACCTTCGGATCGACCCGCCCGAGTCCGTCGAGCTGGCGCCGACGGCCCTCCCAGAGTCTGATCCAACCTTCGAGTTCCTCGCGTCGTCCACGATCACGCTCGAGTCCGTCGCCCCGAAGGCGATCGAGGCGACGGCGTCCCGCTTCAAGGTATCGGGGGATCTCCGCGAGCCGCGCAGGTGGAACGCGCCCGAGGAAACCGGCGCCCACCAGTCGATCCAGATGGGCCCGCTCATCCTCCGCGACCCCCCGCCACGCCGCGGGCGTCGGCCGGTCGAGGGATTCGAGCGTCGACTGTCGTGCCAGGAGGATCGGTTCCGCGAGGTCGCAGGCGCGTTCGAGCGACGGCCAGAGATCCCGGCGGACCGTCTCGTCCAGTTCGAGGAACGCGAACCGGTCCCGGGTCCGGGACGCCGCGGCCGCCCCACCACCCCGCTCCATCGCGACCGCCACCGCGAGGTCGCCGAGATCGGCGGTGAAGCCGTCGCCCGAGCCCAGCGGTGCGTGAAGCATCGCGAGCCGATCGAGGCCGGGCAGATGTTCGAAGTGGTGACGAAGGGCGTCCGCGACCTGCAGGGCGAGCAGTCGTCGAACCCCGCCGAGATGCATCGCCGCCGCGGTCACCGCGTCGTCGGTCACCCGGATCCGCACCGACCGGCCTTCGTCGGCGAGGGCGGGATACGCGACCAGTCGGTGATCCCCACGATCGACCTCGACGGTCTCGGGCATCTCGCCGAAGTCCCAGTCCCGTCGATCCCGGATCGCCGCGAGCCGGGCGGCCTCGTCGTCGCCCGACTCCAACGAGGCCATCGACGTCTCGAACGCGACCCGGGCCTGATCCCGGTGCGTCGAAACCAGCGTCGCGAAGTTGCGGGTCTTCGAGAGCAGCCGACCGTCGACGTCGGTCAGTTCGAACCGCATGAAGTGATGGGCTTCGAGCATGTCGAGCCGGTAGTCGCCGATCCGGACGGTCGCGCCGCCCACCGCACCGAGATAGCCGGCGAGGGCCTCGAGCAGCGACGACTCCGCGAACGGCAGATGTTCGGCGGCGCCGATCGCGGTCTCGCGGATCGGCATGAACCGCGTGCGCACCCGCCGGGGCAGACTGCGGATGAGCGCTTCGATCTTGTCGACCAGCAGCCCCGGCACCAGCCACTCGAATCGAGCCGCCTCCAGCCGCCCCAGCAGCTCGATCGGGATCATCGCGGTCACGCCGTCGTCCTCGACCCCCGGCTCGTGTCGGTATCGGAGCCGGATGTCCATCCCGCCCATGCGAAGCCGGTCCGGGTACTCGGCCTCGTCGATCCCCGCCCGGACGTCGGTGACGAGGTCCTGCTCTCGCATCACGAGAATTCCCGGGTTCCGGCGTTCGGCCTTGCGACGCCACGCGGTCAGGGCGGCCGCGTTGTGGATCTCGGACGGAAGCCGGGCGTCGTAGAACGCGAATCGCTCCTCGTCCTCGGCGATCGGCCCCAGCTCGCGGCCGCGATCGCCCAACTGGTCGAGTCGTTCGAAGAGTTCTCGATTCCGCGCGAGGAACGGCGCCTCGCCGGCAAGTCGTTCCGCGACCAGCGCCTGCTGGATGAAGACCTCCCGGGCCCCCGCCACGTCGATCGGCGCGTACGGGATGGTTCGACGTTCGACCACGTCAAGATCGCCGAAGGAGACGTTCTCGTACGCCGCGACGAAACCGGTGTCCGGATCGAAGTGCGGCTCGAAGTGATTCCGACGCACCAGATGCGGTGCGACGCGTTCGACCCAGTCGCCGCGGATCCGGGCCACGGTGCGGGCCCAGCGCCGGCTGGTCTCGACGATCTCCGCCGCCACGATCCACGGGGCGTCCTGCCGCCGCAGCACGCTTCCCGGGAAGATCGAGAACGTCGCACCCGCGATGCCTCGGTAATCGCCTTCCTCGGTTCGGTGGCCGATGTTCGAGACCAGGCCCGCGAGGATCGATCGGTGCACCGCACCGGTCGGCGGATCGTCCCGGACCTCCGGGAGGCGGACGCGTCGTCCGGGTCCCTTGCGGCCCGGCGCGTTGTTCGACGCGCGATCCGACTTCCGCTTCCCACCTTCGAGGCAGCGGCCCGCGATCTCCTCGAGCTGGCGATGCACGTCCTCCCACTCGATCATCCGGAGGTACGAGAGGTGATTGCGACGACACCAGCTTCGAATCGCCGAACTCCCCTTCTCCTCGCGGGCCCGACGCCACGCCCGCCAGAGCCGGACGAACGACAGGAAGTCGCTGCCGGGATCGCGGAACGGTGCGTGGGCGAGGTCGGCGATGCCTTCGCTCCCCGCAGGACGGTTCTTCGGATCCTGCACCGAGAGCGCCGCGGCGATCACCACGATCTCGGGCAGGCATCCCTCGTCGATCGACGCCAGCACGATCCGCCCGATCCGTGGATCGACCGGCATCTCCGCGAGCCTGCGTCCGATGGTGGTCAGTTCGCCGGCACGGTCGACCGCGCCGATCTCCCGCAGGGTCTCGTACCCGTCGCGGATCAGTTTCGCGGAGGGCCGTTCGAGGAACGGGAACGCGTCCGGCCCGCCCAGTCCCAGAGACGCCATCTGCAGGATCACGCTGGCGAGATTCGACCGGAGGATCTCGGGCTGGGTGAATTCCGGTCGCTTCGCGAACTCCGTCTCGTCGTAGAGTCGGATGCAGACGCCGGACGCGACTCGTCCACAGCGACCGCTTCGTTGATTCGCCGAGGAACGAGCCACCGGCTCCACCGGCAGTCGCTGGACGCGGCTTCGGGGCGAGTACCGCGAGATCCGGGCGGTTCCCACATCGATCACCCCCCGGATGCGGGGGACGGTGAGCGAGGTCTCGGCGACGTTCGTGGCGAGCACGATCCGGCGATCCGGCCCCGGCTTGAAGACCCGGTCCTGTCGGTCGTTGGAAAGCCGCGCGTAGAGCGGCAGGACCTCGGTCGAAGCCGGGTTCGTGCGCTCGATCGCCGCCGCGACGTCGTTGATCTCGCGCTCGCCGGGAAGGAAGACCAGGATGTCGGGTCGTCCGGACGGCGACGTCTCCCCCATGCCGCTCGCATCGATCTCGGTGATCGCATCGAGCACGCCGGCGACCGTCGCCTCGTCGACGTCCTGATCGGCGCCGTCGGTCGCGATCGGTCGGTGGCGGATCTCGACCGGATGCATCCGGCCGCCCACCTGCACGATCGGGGCGTTTCCGAAGTGACGGCTGAATCGCTCGGGATCGATCGTCGCGCTGGTGATCACCACCTTGAGATCGGGCCGTCGGGAGAGCAGTCGCTTGAGATAGCCCAGCAGGAAGTCGATGTTGAGGCTGCGCTCATGGGCCTCGTCGATGATCAGGGTGTCGTAGGCGACGAGATCCCGGTCCCGCTGGGTCTCCGCGAGCAGGATCCCGTCGGTCATGAGCTTCACGCGGGTGCCCGGTCGCGTCCGGTCGTTGAACCGGACCGCGTAGCCGACGCCTTCACCGAGCGGCGTCTCGAGTTCCTCCGCGATCCGGGCCGCGACGCTTCGCGCCGCCACCCGTCGAGGCTGGGTGTGCCCGATCAGGCCGTCGACCCCCCGGCCGAGTTCGAGACAGATCTTCGGCAGCTGCGTGGTCTTGCCGGATCCCGTTTCGCCGCAGACCACGACCACCTGATGGTCCCGGATCGCCGCGGCGATCTCCTACCGGGCGAGCGACACAGGAAGCTCGGCGGGATAGGTGACCTCGAGCGGGCGTCCGAGTCGGGCGGCCCGGGCCTCGAGCATCCGGGTGAGATCCCGTTCGATCGCGGCCAGCGGCCGGGCCGCGGATCGGCCTTCATCCAGAAGACGACGGGCGCCCGAGAGCCGGCGCCGGATGATTCCGGCCTGCCCCTTGGGAAGTTCGCCCGACTGGCGCTGCAGATCCTTCACCCGCGCGAGTTCTTCGGGCGAGGCGGGCGGGGCCGGCGCACCGGCCGCGGCCTTCTTCGGTTCCGATCCGTCCTTCCCGCCCGAACGCGACTTCCGCCGGCGCTTCCGACGAGGTCGGCGCGCAGCGTCGCTCGAGGGCGGCGAGGCGTCTCCGGACGCATCGGGGTCGGCGGGAGGATGGGAATCGAAAGGCGGCATCGTGGCGGATCGAAAGTCACATTCTAGTCGGAGCGACCTCGGCCACGACCCGACGCGATGGCCCCGCTCCAGCGGATTCCGGGCGCGTCCGACGCCGATCGCGGCTTCGGTTCAATCGAGCCCGGCGAGGAACGCCTCGGCGTTCTCCCGGTGCGCCGCCTGCTTCTCCGGCGCCATTCGGCGACCCGTGGCGCACATCATCGCCCAGCGGGGATTCTTCCCGAGTTCGTCGGCATGGTCGAGGATCCATCGCCAGTACAGGCCGTCCCAGACCGCGTTCCAGTCGCCGTTGCGATGGTTGCTCATCTTCTTGACGTAGGCCGACCCGGAGAAGTACGGCTTGGTGGTGATCAGTCCGCCATCGGCGTTCTGACTCATCGCGTAGACGTTGGGCACCATCACCCAGTCGTAGCTGTCCACGAACATCTCCATGAACCACCGGTAGATCTCGTCGGGGTGAATCTCGCAGAGGAACATGAACCCACCGAGCACCATCAGGCGTTCGATGTGATGGCAGTAGCCGGTGTCGAGCACTCGACGGATCACATCGTCGACCGGCTCGATTCCCGTGGTGCCGTCGTAGAAGGCGTCGGGCATCTTCCGGTGGTGATCCCAGTGGTTCGTGGTCCGCATCCGGACGCCGAGATCCACG
>JAQWJM010000188.1:0-5590 GCA_029248335.1 Phycisphaerales bacterium | reverse complement strand
AGCGGAAGCACCGCGCCGACCAGGCCGAGGATCGTCATCCGACCGGTGAGCGGCACCACGGTCCTCCCGACGAGGAACATCACGACCACCACCATGAAGAGCAGGCCGTGAAGCGAGCCCACGACGGAGACCCACTCCGGCTGTCCGGCGAGGTACTTCATCGGCATGGCGACGCCGAAGAGCACGAGCGTCGAGATCCCCTCGACGAGACAGGCGATGATCAGGAGCTTCAGGAAGAGTCGGGGGGACATGGTCATCGTTCCAGGACGGTGGTCGGAAGAGTCGCAGAATGTCGGTGCACGATGCGATCGGGAGGTCGATGGTAGGCGGGATCGAGCCCGACGACTCCGAAGCCGTGACCGCGTACCATCCACATCGTCGCCCGACCCTCCCCCGACTCGCCGGACACCACGATGAACGCCGCCGCCCGATCGAACCATCCCCTCCTCGTTCCGACGCTCGTCGGCATCATGCTCGTCTCGAGTCTCGTGGGATGCGACGATTCCACGACGCCGCCGGCCGCTTCCTCGTCCGCCCCGACCGCCGCGGACTCGACGCCGGTGTCGGCGGACGCCGCGCCCCGCCTCGAGTTCGACGAACCCGTCATCGACTTCGGCCGGGTCCCCGACCACGAGACCCGCACCGCCCGCGTCGTGGTTCGAAACGCGGGCGGCCGACCGCTCACCGTCCAGAAGGTCGTTCCGACCTGCGGCTGCACCACGGTCGGCTTCAAGACGCCCATGACCATTCCCGCGGGCGGCGAGTCCACCATCACCCTCGACTTCGATCCCAAGGGCAGCGGGAAGCAGGAGAAGTACGTCCAGGTCGTCTCGAACGATCCCGGCAAGCCCACCAGCACGGTCACGATCCGCGCGGATGTGATCGCGACGCTCACCGCCGAGCCGAGATTCCTCGCACTGGGCCGGGTCACCGCCGGCGCCCCCGTCGTGGGCTCGATCGAAGTGAGCGCCGCCGAAGACGGTTGCACGCTGCGGAACGCGAAGATCACCGGAGATCTCGCCCCCCACGCGACACCCTCGATCACCCGCCTGAACGATCCCACGGAAGCCCGCGGCGTCTGGCGGGTCGACGTGAACATCGGACCGGCGGTGCCCTGGGGCTGGCACACCGCAAGCATGGTGGTCGACGGCACCATCGAGACCGCGGAGGGTCCGCGACCGATCAAGATGAACTTCGCGATCAACGGTTCGTTCGAGGGATCGGTGATCGCCGACGAAACGCTCCTCGGCCTGCTCACGATGAAGCCCGGGCAGCGGATCGATCGGGAGACCACCCTGCAGCGCGCCGATGGACGACCGCTCGCCTGCCTCTCCACGACGATCGTCGATGGGACGCCCGGGCTCGAGGCCGTGGTGGAACCCCTCGACGCCGAGCGCACCCGGTGGCGACTGAGGCTCCGGGGCACCGCACCAAGGACGCCGGGCAGCGTTCGTGGAACGGTCGTGATCACCACCGACGATCCGGCGAATCCCGTCGTCGCGATTCGATACGCCGGTGTCGTGCGCTGAACGCGACACCCAGAGGTGGGAATCGTGACCATGCGAGCGACGGACCGATTTCGGTTTCGATGCCTATCTCCGCGTGATAGAGTGACTTGCGGTGATGTTCTCGAACCTCATCCTCGCGAGCCTGCTGCTCATCGCCCGCCCGTCCGGCGATCCGCCGACGGTGGATTTCACCCGTGATGTGCGGCCGATCCTCTCCAGCAAGTGCTTCGCGTGCCACGGCCCCGACGCCGAGTCTCGCGCGGCGGACCTGAGCCTGATCGACTTCGCCTCCGCCACTCGCGAGCGCTCGCCCGGCATCGCCGCGATCGTTCCGGGTGATCTCGACGCGAGCGAAGCGTGGCATCGAATCACCGACGACGACGATCCGATGCCACCACGGAAGGCCCACGATCCACTCAGCGATGCCGAGATCGAGACGATCCGGCGCTGGATCGAATCGGGCGCGAGCTACCAGCCCCACTGGGCCTACGTCGAACCAGCGGAGACCACCCGCGCCTCACCGGATGACACGGCGGTCGTGGATCGCCTGCTTGACGAACGGCACGCGAGTCTCGGCCTGCTCGCGAGCGACGCCACCGATCCGATCACCCTGCTCCGGCGACTCTCCTTCGACCTCGCCGGCCTGCCACCGTCGCCCGCCGAAGTCGACGCCTTCCTCGCGCTCCCGCCCGACGAACGCCTTCCACGAACCATCGATCGCCTGCTCGCGAGCCCCCACTTCGGCGAACGACTCGCGGTACGGTGGCTCGATCTCGTCCGCTATGCCGACACCGTCGGTTACCACGGCGACCAGGAACACCGCGTCTGGCCCTACCGCGACTGGGTGATCCGCGCCTTCAACGCGGGCATGCCCTTCGATCGGTTCACCCGCTGGCAACTGGCCGGCGACCTCGTCGTCGAGGCGGACCCGGATCTCCCCGCCGACGCGCGACAGGATGCACTCGTCGCCTCCGGCTACAACCGGCTGGTCCAGACCTCGCACGAAGGCGGACTCCAGCTCAAGGAGTATCGCGCGATCTACATGGCCGATCGCGTGCGGAACGCCAGCGAGACCTGGATGGCCGCGACCGTCGGCTGCGCCCAGTGCCACGACCACAAGTACGACCCCTACACCCACGTCGACTACCACGCGTTCGGGGCGTTCTTCGCCGACATCGACGACGAAGCCCATCTTCGGAATCCGTACGACGGGTACAACACCTCGCCCACGCGGCGGGAACCCGAGATGCAGGTCACGACGCCGGCCGCCCGGCATCGGCTCGCGGAGATCGCGGCACGCCGCCCCGTCGCCGAACGTCGCCTGCGGGCGGCCGAGGCCGCGGCCGACGAGGCCTCGCCGGACTGGGAGCGAATGCTCGAGGCTCGGATCGCGGCGGGTGGCGACCGAAGTCGCCTCTGGGTCGACGACGTGCTCGACACCGGCGGCACCGCGAGCGGCGACTGGACCTTCCGCGCCGATTCCGGGTTCCCCGCCCATCGAGGAACCGGCTATCGCGTGCAGCGATCCGACGGACTCGTGCAGCACTACACCGTCGACACCGATCGACGGATCCGCATCGAGCCGGGATCCGTGCTCGAAGCCTGGGTCCACCTGGATCCGACCGATCCGCCCGCGGCGGTGATGCTGCAGGCCCACGCGAAGGGATCCTGGGAGCATCGCGCCCGCTGGGGCGACGACTCGATCTCCTACGGACGCACCGCGGAAGATTCGCCGTCATATCGCCGGATGGGCGGACTCCCGCCGACCGGCACCTGGCATCGACTCGAGATTCCACTCGCGGACATCGGCCTCACCGAAGGTGACGAACTGGACGGAATCGCCTTCACCCAGTTCGGCGGCACGGTTCGTTGGGACGCCACGACGGTCCGGCAGCCGGGCCCCGCGCCTCCGAATGTCGTCGCCGCCCTGCGGAAAGCCGGACAAGACCGCTCGATCGAGGATCGACGGGTGATCGCGGCCCACCGCCGATCATCCGACCCGGCGATCGCCGAGGCCGCCGCGTCGCTCGCCGCCATCGATTCGGAACGCGATGTCGTCGAATCGATGCTCCCGACGACGCTCTACACCCGTCGCCTCGAGACGCCGCGCGAGGTTCGCGTGCTGCCCCGGGGCGACTGGCTCGACGAGACCGGACCGACGGTCATCCCGGCGGTTCCGGCCTTTCTCGGCGCGGTGCCTCGACGCGATCCCGGAAACCCACGGGCGGATCGCCTCGACCTCGCGGACTGGCTCGTGACCCCGGCGTCCCTCGGTGGAGTCGGGGAGATGACCGCCCGCGTCTTCGTGAACCGGATCTGGGCGATGCTCTTCGGCGAGGGACTCTGCCCCAGCGAGGAGGACTTCGGCGGTCAGGGACGCCCCCCCACCCATGCGGCGCTGCTCGACCTCCTCGCGGTCGACTTCATCGAATCAGGATGGGACGTCAAGGCCCTCGTCCGTCGGATCGTGCGCACCGACGCCTACGCCCGGTCGTCGGTCCCGGTCGGCGACACGGCGATCCTGGACCCGGCGAACCTCTACCACGCTCGACAGGCCCGCCACCGGATCGATGCGGAATTCGTCCGCGACACGGCGTTGCAGGCGGGTGGACTCCTCGACACCAGTCGCGGCGGGCCGAGCGTCAAGCCACCCCAGCCACCGGGGCTCTACCGACACCTGAACTTTCCGATGCGACGCTATGAACCGGACACCGACGACGCGCAGTGGCGGCGCGGCGTCTACGTGCACTGGCAACGACAGTTCCTGCATCCGATGCTCAAGGCGTTCGACGCGCCATCGCGCGAAGCGTGCGTCGCGACGCGATCGGTCTCCAACACGCCGCTCGCCGCGCTGGTGCTGATGAACGACCCCGTCTTCGTCGCGGCGGCCCGCGGGCTCGCGGACCGGGTGCTGGACGAGGACCCGGCCGCATCGGACCGCGAACGCCTCGTCCACGCCTGGCGGATCGTGCTCGGCCGACGTCCGAGCGACTCGGAGCTGAAGGTGCTGGCGGATCTCCTCGAACGATCCCGCAGGACCTTCGGAGATCGACCGGAAGATGCGATGACGCTGCTCGGCGATCGGTCCTCGAGTGATCCGAGCGCCTTGCCGGGCGAGGTTCCGCCGGCCGAATTCGCCGCGTGGGTCCAGACCTGCCGGGCGCTTCTCAACCTTCACGAGACCTACACCCGTGAGTGAACCGATGTCCGACATCCTCGCCCGACTCGATGCGATGAGCCGTCGCCGGTTTCTCGGTTCCCTGTCGATGGGGCTCGGAGCCGCCTCGCTCAGCCAGTGGCCCAACGCGGTCCCGGGCGTCCACGCCGCGGGCCCCGCACCCCCACCGCTGCTTCCGAAGGCCAAGCGGGTGATCTTTCTCTGCATGGCGGGTGGCCCGAGCCATCTGGAGACCTTCGACCACAAGCCGCGTCTCGTGGAACTCGACGGCCAGCCGATGCCCGAGTCGTACACCCGCGGCATGCCGATCGCCCAGCTGCAGGGCAAGGAACTCCGCTGCCTCGGATCCCGCGCGACCTTCCGTCGGCACGGTGAGAGCGGTCA
This sequence comes from Phycisphaerales bacterium, assembly GCA_029248335.1. Classification (GTDB taxonomy): domain Bacteria; phylum Planctomycetota; class Phycisphaerae; order Phycisphaerales; family SM1A02; genus UBA12014. The sequence continues at coordinate 520 of JAQWJM010000188.1, read as the reverse complement.
GTCGATCAGCGACTACCTGCCGCACATCGCGACCTGCGCCGACGACATCGCCATCGTGAACTCGATGGTGACCGAGCAGATCAACCACGATCCCGCCCACACCTTCATGAACACCGGCACCATCGTGCCGGATCGACCCAGCATGGGTTCGTGGGTGAACTACGGACTCGGCTCCCTCAGCGAGAACCTGCCCGGCTTCGTCGTGCTCACCAGCGTCGGTGGCCGTAATCCGCAGCCGATCGCGGCCCGGCAGTGGTCGAGCGGCTTCCTGCCCAGCAAGCTCTCGGGCGTGGAGTTCCACGGCCAGGGCGATCCGGTGCACTACGTGGCGAATCCGCCCGGAATCACCACCGACTGCCAGTCGAGCCTGGTCGACGCTGTCGCCGAACTGAATCGACTCCGGGCCGAAACCACCCGCGATCCCGAAATCGACTCCCGCATCGCCCAGCACGAACTCGCGTTTCGAATGCAGGCGTCGATCCCCGAGCTCATGGACATCTCCGACGAAACGCCCGAGACG
>JAQWJM010000186.1:0-41570 GCA_029248335.1 Phycisphaerales bacterium | reverse complement strand
CTGCTCGCGACGGTGATGGTGGGCGGGAGCCTGCTCGGCGGTGCGGTGCTGGACGTCGTCGGCACCACGAGTTCGGGATACGCGACCATCTTCGTCCTCACCACCGGCATGCGGGTGGTGACGTTGTTCCTGCTGGCGTCCATCGAGCCGAGCGGGCTTCGGCTGCGGCACCGCACGAAGACGCTGGTGGTTCGAACGGCCGCCGCGATCCCCGGCCTGCCCTCGTTCGACGTCGACGTGCTCGACTCCGACCAGCGGGATCCGCCCGACTGACGGGTGGCGGGATTCACTTGTGCTGGAACGCGACCTCGAGATCGTGCTGGTCGAATCCCGAAACGACGGTGCCGTCGGTGGCGAAGCGGAAGAGCGCGGTCTGGGTGATCCCGCGAAGGGTTCCGGACAGAATCGCCCAGCCCACGAGCACCACGACGCCGCAGACCGCGATCACGATGCCGCCGGTCATGCCGATCGCCGAACCACCACCGGCGGCGGCGGCGATCGCGATGCCGCCGCCCACGAGCAGGGCGATCCCGAGAATGCTGATGACGATTCCGGCGAGGCCGAACCCCACCGCGATCGCCAGGCTCTCGCCCCAGGTCTTTCGAATGGTCTGTCCCGAACGCTTGATCGCGCCGATGGGGCCGACGCCTTCGAGGACCACGGCGGGGACCGCGAAGTAGATCGCGATCGCCCATCCGACCCCGATCAGTCCGACGATGATCTTGCCGACCAGGCCGACTCGTTCCTCGATCGCCCGGAGAATCAGATTCACGGTGGTCGCCACCAGGGTCCACCCGAGGATCTGGGGCAGTCGTTTCAGCGCGACGCTGATGCCCGCGCCGACCCCGGTGGGTCGTCCTTGGAATCGCTCGTTCGCGGCGGCGATCAGCGCGGCGTTGAAGAAGATGACCACGAAGCTCGTGACGAAGTAGAACGCGAAGAGATAGGCGTAGCCCGCGATCTCCCAGCCTTCGGGAATCACGGCATCGCCGGTGCCACCCGCCTCGGTGGACGCGGCGGACGCCTCCGACGGGGACTGGTTCTCCTGATCCGACTGGTTCGACTGGCTCGCCTCGTTCATCGTCGTGATGACTTCGTTTCGGAGCGTCTCGTCGGTGGTGAGCAGCGTCACCACCGGAATCGCGAAGCTCGCGATCACGACCAGGGACGCGAGGCTGCTCAGGATCGGAAACAACAGGAGGGTCTTGTCCTCGCGGAGGACCGACCACGAAGCCTTGAAGAGCGCGCTGGAACGTTGGATTCTTCCGGCCATGTTTGGGCTCCGTGCAGTGGTATCAGTTGGAGGGTCGCTCGCCGTAGACGGCGGCGCGGAGTCGTGGGGGGATCGTGCCGTTGAACTCGCGGGAACGGCTCATGAACACCGCCCAGGCGTTGGTGTCGGGATCGACGAAGAAGTGGGTGTTGTGATAGCCCGACCAGCCGAAGACCCCCAGCGGCGTGTTGTGGCCCTCGGACTCCGGGTCGGTCGTCACGAAGACGCTGAAACCCATGTCCACCCCGGGCATCAACTCGGGGAAGATGTCCTCGCTGTAGACCGTGCGGATCGCCTCGATGCTCTCGGGCGAGAGGATCCTTCGTCCACGGAAATCCCCCTTGTTCGCCAGCATCTCGCAGAACTTCGCGTAGTCGGCGGGGCTTGAGACGAGGCCCTCGCCACCGAAGTGCGCCTTGCTGTCGGGGTCGTAGTTCAGTTCATCGAGGAGATTGGTGTAACCCTTGAGATCGCCGGTGTTGATGTAGAGCGGTTGGAAGCGTGCTCGGCGCTGCTCGTCGAGCACGAAACTCGTGTCGGTCATGCCCAGCGGTTCGAAGATCGCCTCTTCGAGATAGGTGCCGAAGGGACGCCCGGACAGGACCTCGATCAGGCGGCCGAGAATCGCCTGGTTGATGCCGTAGCGAAAGTCGGTTCCCGGATCGAAATCGAGTGGGTAGGCCGCCGCCGCCTCGCAGAACTCCTGAAGGTCCTTGAACTTGGTCTGGCTCTGCTGGGGCTGGTCGTGTCGCGACGGAATGCCGGGAACTTCGGGGTAGTAGGAATAGCCGGACCGATGCGTCATGAGGTCGATCACCCGAAGCGGCGTCTTCGCGGGCCGAACGGTGTCGCCTTCCCGGACGGTGAGATCGGCGAAGCACGGGATGTACTTCGACACCGGATCGTTCCAGTCGAAAAGGCCCTTCTCGTACAGCGTCATCATGGCGACGAGGGTGATCGGCTTGGACATCGACCAGATGGGAAACAGCGTCTCTTCGGTGATGTCGCGGTCGCCCCGGCGTCCGGAATTCCGGACGGACCGATGAACGAGCTCGCCGTCGCGACCGACCAGGATGATGTTGCTCCCGGTCACTTCGTTCCGGATGAGCGATTCCTGCATGGTCGTCAAGCGCTCGACGAAGTCGGGGTCGAACGGTTTTTCGGTCGATTGGGCCGCGATGGTGCCGGTCAGGGAGAGTGCGCCGGCGACGGCGAGGAGCAGACGAGTTGCGGTGGCGAGCATGATCGGATCCGAGTCGGTGAGGTCAGGCGGCGGCGTACGACCTGCCGCGGGCGACCGATCTTAATTCGAAGCGAGACGAACGTGGCGTCGAAATGGGGGATCGGGCCTTGATTCAAGGGCGTCGTGACCCAACGTTTGTTCGGTTTGCGGCGTTGTCCATCGGGCGCGGTCGTCGGATGACGCCACGGTCATGTGAAGAGAACACCCCCGAAGCCGCGTGGCTCCGGGGGTGGGGATCTCGCATCGGATGGTCGGTCGGACAGGTCGCGTTCGGAGACTACAGATTTCCGCGTCGGTCCTGCTCGTTCTCGAGGGCTTCGAAGAGCGCCTTGAAGTTGCCCTTGCCGAAGCTCTGGCTTCCACGGCGACTGATGATCTCGAAGAACAGGGTCGGTCGATCCTGCAGCGGCTTGGTGAAGAGCTGGAGCAGATATCCCTCGTCATCGGCATCGACGAGGATCCCGAGATCCTTGATCCGTTCGTGATCCTCCTTGACCGGCTCGTGGCCGTGTTCGCGGAGCACGCCGTCGACCCGCTTCCAGACCGCCTCGTAGTAGGTGTCCGGGAGGGCGAGGAAGTCGACGCCGCGGCGTCGGAGTTCCTTCACCGAGGCGAGTTCGTCGTCGGTCCGGAGTGCGAGATGCTGCACGCCGGGCGTCATGCCGTGCCACTCGAGGTATTCGAGGATCTGGCTCTTCTTCTTGCCGGCCGCCGGCTCGTTGATCGGCATCTTGATGAGATGGTTGCCGGAGGCCATCACCTTGGACATCAGGGCCGAATATTCGGTCGAGATGTCGGCGTCGTCGAAGTGCTTGAACATCGAGAACTCGAGCACGTTCTCGTACCACTCCACCCAGTGGTTCATGCGGCCCTCCTCGACGTTGCCGACGCAGTGGTCGACGAACTTGAGGCCGCATGGGTGCTCGCGGTTGTACGCGTTCATCACGAACTCGAAGGGCTTGAAGTCCGGACTGAACGGGCCGCCCTGCTTGAGTTCGGTGAGTCCGTATCCGCCGCTCCGGCTGACGAAGCTGTGTATGGCTCGTCCGTACGCCTTCACACCGGCCATGGTCACGGTGCCCGTCGCGTCGGAGATCGTGCGCGGTTCGTAGGCGGAGTCGCCACCGTTCGCGATCGCACGCTCGTAGGCCTTTTCGGCGTCGTGGACGTTGAAGGCGATGTCCTTGACGCCATCCCCGAACTTCACCAGTTCGTCGTTGATCGGATGATCGGGGGTGAGCGGGGTCTCGAGAATGAACCGGATGTTGCCCTGCGAGAGCAGGTATCGGGCGGTCTCGCGGCTGCCGGTGGTGAGGTCGGCGATCTGGGTGACTTCGAATCCGAAGGTCTGGGCGTAGAAGAACGCGGCCTGCTTCGCATTCCCGACGTAGAAGCGCACGTGATCGACGTCGATGAGCTGGAGCGGGTCGGTGGCGGCAGCGCCGGAGATCTCCGGCGTGGTACAGGCACTGGTCATGGTTCGAAATCCTGATTCAACGTGAAAATCGAGTCCGGTCACTCGACCGGGTCGAGCCACCGGGGCACGGCGTCTGCAACTCTCCATTGTAGCCGGAACAGGGGGCGAATCGCTCCGGCATCGGCGCCACCGTCGTCAGAGGATCCGCCGAATCGGCATCAGAAACCGCTCGACGCGGGTCGGAACGGGCCTCGATGAAATTCGGCAGCCGGGGTTCCGATAGAATGCCTCAAGGGCCGGGTATCCGGCCCGCCACGATCGATTCCTCCTTCCGCTTCCGGAATCAAGACATGAATCCCGACCGAAGTGCCATCATTCTCGTGCTCGGCGTGCTGTCGCTGGTCATCTGCGCGCCCGTCGGAATCGCAGCCTGGGTGATGGGCGCGGGGGACCTCCGCGAGATCGACGCCGGACTCCGGGTGCCGGACGGCCGGCCGACGGTCAAGGCCGGCATGATCTGCGGCATCATCGGGACCATCCTCTTCATCCTGCAGACGTTGATCGGCGTTCTGGTCCTCGTCCTGCTCGGGCTGGGTGCCGCCGGAGCCGCGGGGGTCTAGTAGGTGATCGCCGCGTGGACCGGGACGTCGCCGAGTTGGCGGCGACCGTTCAGGAATGCCAGTTCGATCAGGAATGTGGTGGCCGCGATCTCGGCGCCGAGCCCTTGGACGAGATCGATGCAGGCGCTCATGGTTCCACCCGTCGCGAGGAGATCGTCGACCATCAGGACCCGTTGGCCGGGCTTGATCGCATCGACGTGGACCTCCAGCGTGTCTGATCCGTACTCGAGGTCGTAGGAAGCCTGGACGGTCTCGGAGGGCAGCTTGCCGGGTTTGCGAATCGGTACGAAACCACAGGACAGGGACTGGGCGATCGCGGTGCCGAAGATGAATCCACGACTCTCGGCGCCGACCACCAGATCGACGCGTTCGTTCCGGTAGGGGTTCGCCATCACCTCGACGGCCATCGCCAGGCCCGCGGGATCGGCGAGCAGCGGCGTGATGTCCTTGAAGACGATTCCCGGCTTGGGGAAGTCCGGAATGTCGCGGATCAGCGCTTCGAGGCGGTTGACTGGATCAGGCATGACGGGATGCTATCCGGGCTCGCTCGTCGACATCCGCGCCGGCGGATGGATTCCGGCACTCGGCCCGAGGTATCATGCCCCCATGGCCGAAAGCACCACCCGCAAGGACAGCATCGAAGTCGTCGAGCCGATCGGGATGAGAGTCCTGATCCGAAAGGACGAGGACAAGAAGATCACGAAGGTCGGGATCCATCTCCCCGACAAGATCGAGATTCCCACGCTCACCGGCAGGATCGTTTCGATCAGCTGCCAGATCGAACGCGACGAGGACTATCCGATCAAGCAGTACGACCGGGTCCTCTTCAATCCCAAGCAGGGCATTCCGGTCGACTTCGAGGGCGACAATCGACTCTTCGTGGTCCCCGTCGAGGATGTCGTGGCCGTCTTCCGGCGGGAATCCTGAGCATGCCCTCGCCGGATCGCGAGGCGACGAGACGAATTCCGATCGCGACCCGGCCGATTCGTGGAACGGTGCGACCGCCGGGATCCAAGAGTCTGACCAACCGATATCTCGTGCTCGCCGCCCTCTGTCGGGGCGACGCGGTGATCCGCCATCCACTCCGTGCGGACGATCCGGATCGACTGCTCGCGGCCCTCGAGACCCTCGGAACCATCGTGCGACCCGAAGGCGACGTGCTCCGGATCGACGGTGGTGACGGGCGTTTCCCGGGTGGCGGGGCCGTGGACCTCGGGGCCGGTGGAACGCCGGTCCGGTTCATGCTCGCGGCGGCCGGCCTCGCCCGTCTTCACGTCGACATCGACGGAACCGAACGCATGCGGGCGCGGCCGATCCGGGATGGCGTGGACCTCTTCCGCGCCGCGGGCGGCACCGTCGAATTCCTTGATGCCCCGGATCGACTCCCGATCCGGGTCCGGCCGTCGGCCGAGCTCGTCGGCGGGTCGATCGACGTCGGACGGACGGCGAGCAGCCAGTTCGTCTCCGCGATCATGCTCGTCGCCCCGTTCACCCGGGACGGCGTCGAACTTCGATTCGCCGCGACCCCGACGAGTCCCACGTATCTCGAACTCACCCTCGACGTGCTGGAGTCGGTCTCGGCGTCGATGACGATCGAGCGCGACGACACCGGCGGACTGCGGCGAGTCCGGATCGAACCGTCGCCGATCGCCGGCTTCGACGTCGAGATCGAGGCCGACGCGTCGAGCGCGATCTATCCCGCGATGCTCGCGGCCGGCTCGCCCGACGGACGGATCGAGATCCTCGGGCTGGGGGGATCGAGTCGACAGCCCGATCTCGCGGCGATTCGAGCCCTGGCGGACTTCGGGGCGACGGTCGAGATGAAGGCGGATCGAATCGTGGTCTCCGGCCCCACGCGGCTCCGCGGCGCCCGGCTCGACTGCACGGGGTTTCCGGATGCGGCGGTGGGCCTCGCGGTGCTCGCGAGCGTGGCGGACGGCGCGACGATGCTCACCGGACTGGAGACGCTCCGGATCAAGGAGTCCGATCGAATCGCGGCCCTCGCGATCGAGCTTCGCAAGGTCGGGTGTCACGTGGTCGAATCGGCGGATGCGATCGAAATCACGCCACCGGACGGCCGGGGCGAGGCCGTCGAGACGCGACGCATCGGCACCTGGGACGACCACCGGATCGCGATGAGTTTCGCGGTGCTCGGCACCCTGGCCGGAGGCATCGAGATCGAGGATCCGGACTGCGTCACCAAGAGCCATCCCGGTTTCTGGGCCGAACTGGACGGTCTGGTGGATTGAGCATGACGGACAACGTCCGACCGGACGTGGATCCCGTATTCTTCACGGCTTCGGCCCGGCGACGCGACTCGATCCGACGATTCATTTCCTCACGACGAACTCGATCAACCGATGGACGGTCTCCGACACCTGCTTCCACGTCTGCTTCGCCACCCCTGGCTTCTGGCCGGGTCGGTGATCTGCGCGATCTTCTCCGCAGGTGGTCTCGGGGTCGGCCTCATCAGTCTCGGGCCGCTGCTTCGGATCATCCTCGAGGGTCGCTCGAAGGAGTCGGTCACCGAGCTGATCCAGGAGTACAACGCCTCCCGCTCGGGCTTCGACATTCCCGAGCAACTCGTGAACCTGCTGCCCGCGGATCCGTTCCACGCGGTCGTCGCGATCATGGTCGGACTCGGGCTCCTCACGGTGTTCGGTGCGACGGCGAACTTCCTTCACCAGTTCCTGGCACTCGAGATCAGCAATCGAGCCGTCGCCGAAGTCCGGACGGACGTCTTCCGGCATTCCCTGTCGATGCCGCTGTCGGAGGTCCAGCGACGGGGCGCCGCCGAACTGGTGAGTCGGATCAACAAGGACTCGATGGCCTTGCAGGGGGGGATGCTCGCCCTCACCAGCAAGACGGTGGCCCAGCTCACGAAGGGGCTCGCGGCGTTCGCCGCCGCGGTCTGGTTCGACTGGCGTCTGACCATCGTCGCCCTGCTGGTCGCGCCGATCCTCGCCTCCATCCTGCGGAAACTGGGGCGGCGCATCCGACGCGCGACGAAGGCGGCGCTGGAGGCCCAGGAGGACCTGCTTCGCGTCTCGAACGAGGCGATCCAGGGGATCCGCACCGTCAAGACCGCGACCGCCGAACCGATGGCGGCGGACCGCTTCGATACTGCGAACGACGCGGTGCTCCGCGAGGAGCTGCGGGTCCGCACCGCGCGTGCGATCGCGTCGCCGCTCATCGAGATGCTCGCGGTCTTCGTCCTGATCGGACTCGCCATCCTCGCCGCCCGGCAGATCCTCGACGGCCAGATGGACTTCGATTCCTTCATGCTCTCGCTCGCCGCACTCGCGGTCGCCGGCGGAAGTCTGAAGCCGTTGGCCGGTCTGGTCAACGACATCCAGGCTTCCGCGGCGCCCGCGGAACGGCTCGAGGAACTTCTCGCGGTCCCCGACGAGGCCGCGTCCGCCAGCGGATCGGCCTCGATCGGTCGGCACGCCGAGTCGATCCGATTCGATGGTGTCCGCTACCGCTACCCGGGCGCCGAGGTCGATTCGCTCGTCGACGTCGATCTCGAGATCGCGTTCGGTGAACACGTCGCGATCGTCGGGCCGAACGGTTGTGGAAAGACGACGCTGCTCGGCCTGCTGCCCCGGCTCTTCGACCCGACCGATGGAACGGTGGCGATCGACGGCAACGACCTTCGCAATGTCCGACTTCCCGAACTTCGACGACAGATCGGCGTGGTGACCCAGGAGACGGTCCTCTTCCGCGGGACCATCCGCGAGAACATCTCGTTCGGGCTGGACGCGGACGACGCGGCGATCCGCGCCGCGGCCGAACTCGCCCACGCGACCGAATTCATCGATGCGCTGCCGCTCGGCTTCGACACGATGGTCGCGGAGCTCGGGACATCGCTCTCCGGCGGCCAGCGACAACGGATCGCCATCGCCCGGGCGCTCCTTCGATCGCCGTCGATGTTGATCCTCGACGAAGCGACGAGTCAGATCGATGCGGAGAGCGAGGAGCAGATCAATGCGGCGGTCGCGGAGTTCCGGGCCGGTCGGACCCTCGTGGTCATCGCGCATCGCCTGAGCACCGTGCTCGCGGCGGATCGGATCGTGGTGATGGAGGCGGGCCGGATCGTCGACGTCGGGACGCACGACGAGCTGCTCGGCCGATGCGACGTCTACCAGCGGCTCGCCAAGACCCAGTTGATGCCGGGTTGATCGGGCCGTCCGCTCAGGACTGCATGCCCATCACGGCCCACGCGAGGGCGAGTGCGGCGCCCGTCGCCGCGATGCAGGCGACCACGCTCGCGACGACCCAGCCCTGAAGAACCCCGTTGCGGGTCTCATGAGCTTCGTCGCGTCGTTTGATCTCGTCGACCATCGCGGACATGGCGACCCCGATGGCCTCGCTCGCACGCCGGCCTTCGTCGATCGAGACCGCGACCTGGTCGAGGCGGGTCACCGTCTCGCGGACGATCTCGTGATTGGCGTCGAGCTGCCGCTGCACCAGCCCGGTCACCTCGTTCGAGCGGCCGAGATGGTCGGTCATCCGTTCGATCGCCTCGATGGTGCGATCGTCGCGGCGACCGGCGTCGGCGACCTGCCGTTCGGCGAGCTCGAGCAGGCGTTGCTGTCGCTCGGCCATCTGCTCGATCGCGGCCGCGGCGGGTCTGACCCTGCCGACCGCCTCGGCGATCGCCGCCTGGGAGTCACGGCCCGAGGTCAAGGCCTCCTCGATGCGTCGCATGGCAGCTCGCGGATCTTCCGGAGCATCGGTCGCGAGGCCGGCGGTCGTCGTCTCCATCGTCGCCTCGGATGATGTCTCGGTCGCCGTCAGCGGCCGGCGGCGGGCCTCCGGAGGCTCCTGGTCCGGCTCGGCCCCCGGCAGGGCATCGGTGTGGTCGTCGAGGGTGGGGGCGAGCGAGACCGGTTTGAACCCATCTCCAGATGCGATTCGTTCCGGGGCCGGAGCCACGGGTTCGGCGATCAGGTGGGTGGAATCGATGTCGAGTGGGCGATCCCGGTTGAACCAGCGACGAACAGCGTGGAGAAGCGGCATGGTGGATCCTTGAATCGTGGACGGGGCTGTACTGTATGAAGTCGTCTCGATGACCCTTTTCACCAGAACATTCGTCGCAGGTTCCATCGTTCGCCGCTTGGCGAGACGCGTCGAGCCGCGTCGCGCCGATCGGTTGGCCCGTCTGCTCGTCTTCGGCCTCGTCGGACTCGTCGTGCTCGCGGGCGGCTGCGACCTGCCGGCCGATGAAGGTTCCGATGTCTCCCCGGATCCACGGTCCCGGGTGGTGAGTCTCTCCCCGGCGATGACCACCACGTTGCTCGACCTCGCACCCGAGGCGAATCTCGTCGGGCGGACCCCCTGGTGTCGCGGGGCGGCGTCCGCCCCGGTGGTCGGAACGCTGGAAGGCGTCGATGCCGAACTGCTCGTGCAGATCCGGCCGGACGTGGTGCTGGTGCAGCCGCCGGCGTCCGGGATCGATCCCGTGATCCTCACGCTCCAGGATCGACTGGAGTTCCGCCTCATCTCCCGCCGCCTCGACGGGCTGGCAGACGTCCGGGCGACGGTCGACGATCTCGTCGCCGCCGGGGTGGTCGAATCGACGGCACGCGATGCCTGGTCCGCGTCGGCGAGCGAGGTTGCGGCGAATGCCGATGCGGTGGGGGCCGGGCGACGGCTTCTGCTCCTGCACGGACTCGACCCCTTCCGGGCGGTCGGAACCGGCACCTACCTCGATGAGACGATCGAGTCGGCGGGGGCCGTCAATGCGCTCCAGCGACCTGGTTGGATCGAACTCGGCGTCGAAGCGATGGTGAGCCTCGAGCCGGACGTGGTGGTGGTGATCGGGGACGCGCCGGACGCGACGGCGATGCTCGATGCACTGCCCTGGCGACGACGGCCGGTCGTGGTCGGATTCGAACATCCCGACGTCTTCGAGCCGAGCACGCGGATTCCCGCGGTGAACGCGGCGTTCCGCGCCAGGCTTCAGGCGAATCCGGCGTCGGACCCGGTGGCGGAGCGCGAATCTTGAGTCCTCGAAGGCGAATCCTCGGGGCGGCGATCCTGATCGGTGGCGTCGGGCTGCTGCTCTTCCTGCGACTGTTCGTGGGCCGGACCATCACCCCCGACGGTGCGGTCGAGATCGCCTTCGGCCTGCCGGACGCCAGCGTGCTGGCGATCCGGATCGGGTCTTCCATCGCGGCGATCGCGGCGGGTTCCGCACTCGCCCTCTCCGGTCTCGCCTTTCAGGTTCTCCTGCGAAATCCGCTGGCGAGTCCCTGGGTCCTCGGCGTCTCGAGCGGCGCGGGATTCGGTCTGATGCTGGCGGCCTGGCTGGTGGTCGCGGGCGGCGGATTCGCGTGGCTGGGCGACCTGTCGATGCGCTGGTCCGGACTTCCCGCGGCCGGGGGCGGCGCGTTGCTGGCGATCGCCGTGGTGTGGCTGCTCGGGCGCCGGATCGGGACGTTCGATCCCGTGACACTGGTGCTCTGCGGCGTCATCGTCAGCGCGACCTTCGCCGCGGGAATCATGCTGCTCCAGCACCTCGTTCCGAACGGAGTGCGAGGGGATCTCGTCACCTGGATGATGGGCCGGATTCCGGAAGTCGCCTCCCCGTGGCTGCTCGGATCGGTCTGCGGACTCTCGATCATCGGGTTCGGGCTCGGTTCGTGGCAGGCCTCGGGACTCGACGCGGCCTGTCTCGGCGAGGACGAGGCCCGGTCGGTGGGCGTCTCCCTCGATCACCTTCGGAACGGACTCCTGATCGCCGGTGGCCTGCTGGCGGCGGGATCGGTCGTGCTGGTCGGGCCGATCGCCTTCGTCGGCCTGCTGTCCCCGCACCTCGCCCGGCTGTTGGTCGGACCGCGGCACGGGCGACTGGTTCCGGCGACCGTGGCGGCGGGCGCCGCGGTCCTGCTGGGGGCCGATCTGGTGCGTCAGCTCGTCGATCTCGGCGGCGGACGGCTGCCGGTCGGCGTCGTCACCTCGCTCGTCGGGGGGCCGGCGTTCCTCTGGCTCCTGCTCCGGAGAGGAGGAGTCTCATGACCATGCGACTCCAGGCCGCGACGGTTCGGTTCGGTGCGGTGACGGCGCTCGAAGACGCAAGTGTCGACATTCAGCCGGGCGTCGTGACCGCGGTGATCGGGCCCAACGCCGCCGGAAAGTCCACCCTGCTTCGCGTCCTCGCCGGCCTCCAGCGACTGCAGGCCGGCGTCGTGTCGATCGATGGCACCGATCTCGCGTCGATGCCCGCTCGAGACCGAGCCCGCCGCATCGGATTTCTCGCGCAACGCGGCGGCGTCAGCGGGCCCTTCCTGACGCGGGAGGTCGTCGGATTCGGCGGGTTTGCGCTGGCGTCGGGGCGACGCGGCTTCCACGGCGTCGATGCGGCGATCGATGCCGTCGGTCTCACGGCCGACGCGGACCGGCCGCTCAACCAGCTTTCGATCGGTCAGCAGCAACGGGCCGGACTCGCCCGCGCGCTCGTCCAGGTCGATCCGGCCGCGGGGGGGCTGCTTCTGCTCGATGAACCGTTCTCGGCGCAGGATCCTCGGGAGATCGAGCGGATCGCGGCGATCCTCGAGGCATTCGCAGCGGCCGGCGGCGGCGTCGTGGCCGCGATGCACGAGGTCGGGGTGGCCTGGTCGGTCGCCGATCACGCGGTGTTGCTCGCGGGTGGTGCGGTGATCGATGCCGGTGAGATCGAATCGGTGCTCTCGCCCCGAGCCCTCGAGTCGCTGTTCGGGACGCGATTCGTCCCGTCGGAACATGGCCCGGTACCCGCCAGTCGGCGGCGAAACGATGCGTCCGCCCTCGCTGACGGGTAGGATTTCGGCATGGGAAACGCCATCTGGATCTTCATCGGGATCGCGATCATTCAGGCGATCGTCGGCGGCATCGCCAAGTCCGCGGAGAAGCGAAAGAAGGCCGAGGCCGCTCAGCGGATGCTCGAAGAGGCGCAGGCCGGCGGTGCCGGGGCTCCGGCTCCGGCCCGGTCCGCGAACGCCGTGAAGACCGCCGGCCCGAAGCCGGCCGTCGCGAGCGACACCAGGAACAAGTCGAATTCCTCGGCGCAGCGACGACTCGAGGAACTTCGGAAGAAGCGGCTCGAAGTGCTGCGGCGCCGGTCCGGCCCGGATGCCGGCGTCACCGCGGCGATCGATCCGAACGCTCGTCGGGCACGGGCCGCGGTCACGACACCACCGCCAGCGGTCGCGCCGACCCGCGCCCCCGTGCCGGCGCGTGGGGCATCGGCCCGCGTTGCGGAGGCGAAGGAAAGACGGGCATCGACGCCGCCCGCACGCGCCGCGCAGAAGACTCGACGCGAAACCCGGAAGGCGGACCAGGAGCGTCGATCAGACCGCCAGTCCGCCCGAACGCCGACGCGTTCGCCCGGCACGCGAAATGCGGGCCCATCCCATTCCACGGCGAAGAACCTTCGGGGACGCCTTCGGACGTCGAAGGGTTTCCGCGAGGCCCTGCTGCTGGGTGAACTGCTGAAGCCGCCGGTCGGTCTCCGATCGCCAGGCGGCGGACCCGCCTGACCGGACCCGCCTGACCGGATCGGCCTGATCGAGCTTGGCGACCAGGTCCACCGGGGTGACTGGGTTGACTGGGTCGATCGATTCGATCGAGTCGATCGATTCGATTGATCATGGCCAACCCCGTGGCCCACATCGCCGCATCTCGCCCCATGTTCGCTCCAGATCAACGCATGATCGCCCCCATGTCGCGTCCGGCCTGTTATATTTTCGCACTCACATGACTCGCCGACGGCAGGAGATCCGGCATGATCGATATTCGAAAGTTGAAGGAACTGGTCCGTCTGATGGTCACCAACGACCTCTCAGAACTGGACCTTCGTGACGAGCAGCAGCAGGTGACGGTGAAGCGGGGTGGAAACCAGGCTCAGCCGGTCATCCAGCAGGTTGCGCCAGCCGTGGCCGCACCCGCCGCGGCACCTGCGGCGGTCGCGCCGCCCGCCGCCGCGGCGCCCGAGCCGGCCGCCGATGACGGGCTCGTCCCCATCGAGAGCCCCATGGTCGGCACGTTCTACGCCAAGCCGAATCCCGAGAAGCCGAACTTCGTCTCGGTCGGGGATTCCATCGGGCCCGACAGCGTGGTCTGCCTCATCGAGGCCATGAAGATCTTCAACGAGATCAAGGCCGAGCGTTCCGGCACCGTCGTCAAGGTTCTGGTCGAGAACGGCGACGCGGTCGAATTCGGACAGCCCATGCTCCTCATCAAGCCGGAGTGATGAACCGCCATGTTTGAACGAATTCTGATCGCCAATCGCGGTGAGATCGCATTGCGGGTGATTCGAGCCTGCCGCGAACTCGGGATCTCCACGGTCTGCGTGCATTCGACCGCGGACGCGGATGGCCCGTGGCTCGAGTGGGCCGACGAGCGGATCTGCATCGGCCCCGGCCCGTCCGCGGAGAGCTACCTGCGGATCGACCGCATCATCTCGGCCGCGGAATGCGCCAACGCCGATGCGATCCATCCCGGGTACGGCTTCCTCGCCGAGAACGCCGAATTCGCGACCGTGTGCCGGGACTGCGAGATCGCGTTCATCGGCCCGAGTCCGGAGGCGATGGCCCTCCTCGGTGACAAGGTCTCCTGCAAGCGGATGGCCCGGAAGGCGGGAACGCCGGTGTTCCCGGGCACCGAAGGCGAGATCGACGATCCCGAAGAGGCGCGAACCGTCGCCACCGAGATCGGCTACCCGGTGATCGTCAAGGCCGCGGCCGGTGGTGGTGGTCGTGGCATGCGGGTCGTCGAGAACGAAGCATCGCTGATGGAGGCGATCGAGAGTGCCGCCCAGGAGGCATCCGCGGCCTTCGGCAACGGCAGCGTCTACATCGAGAAGTATCTCGCCAAGGCCCGTCACTTCGAGGTCCAGACGATCGGCGACGGCCGCGGGGATGCGATCCATCTCTTCGAACGCGACTGCACCAGTCAGCGTCGGCACCAGAAGCTCGTCGAGGAGGCGCCGGCCCCCGGGGTCGCCCCCGAGAAGCGGGCCGCGGTCTGCGAGAGCGCCGCGCGGCTGATCGCCGCCGCGAAATACGGAGGTGCGGCGACCGTCGAATTCCTGATGGACGACAAGCAGGACTTCTACATGCTCGAGGTGAACACCCGGGTGCAGGTCGAACATCCCGTCACCGAGATGATCACCGGAGTCGACATCGTCAAGGAGCAGATCCGGGTGGCGGCCGGCGAGCCGCTTTCCGTGCGTCAGGACGAGATCTCGGTCAACGGGCACGCGATCGAGTGTCGGATCAACGCCGAGGATCCGGACCGGAACTTCATGCCGCAGGCCGGACTGATCGAGACCTTCGATCCGCCGGGCGGGCTCGGTGTCCGGCTCGACACCCACGCGCGTTCGGGGTACCGGATCCCGCCCAACTACGACTCGATGATCGGGAAGTTGATCGTCCACGCCCCGACCCGGGACGAGGCGATCAGTCGCATGCTGGAAGCGCTGCGACAGTTCCGGATCGGCCCGATGAAGACGTCGATCGGGCTGCACCGTCGCCTGCTGGATCGGCCGGAGTTCCGAACCGCGAACTTCGACATCAAGTGGGTCGAAAACTGGCTCGCCGAACAGGACTGATTCGGGCCGCGGCCCGCGCGGTACCACGCCAGTCACCACGGCCAAGACGAAGAAGACCGCGGCCGAGGCATGAAGCCTCGGCCGCGGTTTTCTCATGGTCTTCATGATCAAGCTGATCGTGCGTCGGAACGATGCGTCCCGCCACCCGGTCAGTCGATCACTTGATCGTCAGATCCGTGGTGAGGATGGTCTTCTCGCCGAGCTTCATCGCCTTGATCTCCCGTCCCTTGGGGATGCGGAAGAGCAGGATCAGGTTGTCCTTGCCCGCCGAGGAGAGCATCGGGACGTCACCGATCGAGTTCACGCCGTTGCGGTCGTCGACGCGGACGTTGATGAGTCGATCGGATTCCTTCCGATGGAGCCAGCCGATGGCGTCGAAGGTGTTGCCCTGGGAGTCGACGAGGACCAGTTTCGCGTCTTCGCCGGCGTCCACCCGGACGTCGCCCCAGATGTCGATGGGGCTGCGACCGCGGCTCACGTCGACGCGGACGAGCTTGGTGCCGGGCAGTTCGTAGATCCGTTCGACTCGAAGGCTCTTGTTGGGGTTGCCCTTGGTGAAGGCGGGGATGTCCACCCCGTCCGCGAGGGTGATCGCGCCGGAGTCGGTCTCCATTCCGCTGGGAGCATCGTTCTTGTTGAAGATGACGCCGAGCTGGCTGCCCATCTCGACGTACGGCGCCGGAACCCGAGGCGCGGTCTTGTCGTAGGCGACGGCGTCACCACCGCCGGATTCCTGCAGCGTCGCGAGGTCGGTGGACGCCGCGGCCAGCGGGATCCGAAGCCCCTTGAAGAGCAGGGAGGCGGGCTGTTGTCCGCCGAGGGCCACGGCCGGGAACGCGAGCTGCAGCGTCACGTCCTGGGTGCCGGGGAGGTTGGTCGCGTAGTTCGTCGAACCGTCGAAGAGATACATCTTGCCACCCTCGCGCCAGGCGGAGGGGAAGGCGGACTTCGCGGTCTGGCTTCCGGACGGAGCACCGATCAGTCTCGCCTGGCTGGCGGAGAGCACGAAGCTCGCTCCGCGGTGGAAGCCGGACTTGTTCACCGTGACCGGCACCACGAAGTATTCCTCGCCGCCGGGGCCGTAGGTCCCGAAGTAGGGGGTGCCGACCTTGAGATCCGCGGGGGCGGCGGTGAGTTCGATCCGGCCCTTCTCGTCGGTGTCCCGTTGCAGCGACCAGGCCTGGTCGGCGAGGGCGGGATATGAATCCGCGAGGTTGCCGGCGTTGGTCATCGGGGCGAAGGCGCCGCGGCTGACGCCGGCGTAGAAGGCCTCGGTCATCGAGGCGAAGGGGACGATCGTGCCCTGTCGGATCGGCTGGCCGGCACCGTCGCGGACGTAGCCCATCTTGCCGCCGAGCGTGCCGACCGGCAGGAACCCGACGCCGAGCATGAGGATGCCGACGGTGATGATGCCCGAGCCGGCACCGACCACGCCGCCACCGACCACGTCGACGACGTTCGGGACGTTCACCTTCTCGGGGATCGCGAGGTTGCCGACGACTCTCAGGACGAAGAGGAAGACGCTGAAGAGGCCGAGCAGGGACATGCCCCACGCCCACTCCCGCATGCCCGAGTCGAGCATCGCGATGGCGAGCGGCTCCCAGAAGGCGAACGCGAGGGCGCCACTGACCACCACGCAGGCGAAGTGGACGACGCCGCTGAAGAAGCCTTCCTTGAAGGCGAACCAGTAGATCGCGAGGAGGCAGAAGAGCACGGCGAGGGCGTTGATGATCATGGGGGCGGTCCTGGGTCGGAAGGACGTCGAATCGAAGGGGGAGGCGTCGGTCGGATCAACCGGTCGAACTGGCGGCCGGTCGGCTCTTGGAGGCCTTGGGCTTGTCGGTGGCGAGCGCTCGGCCCACCTCCTCGAGGCTGGTCTCGCCACGGGCGACCTTTCGCAACGCGGCTTCCTGCAGCATCATCATTCCGAGGGTGCGGCGGGCATGGGTGTAGGCGCCCTTGAAGTCGCCTGCGAGCAGGAGCTTCCGGGCCTCCCGATCGATCGGCATCACTTCGAAGGCCGCGGTCGTCCCGAGGAATCCGGTGCCACCGCAGGTGGGGCATTCCTCGATCTTGTTCTTCACCTGGATCCGTCCGCTCTGGCGGTAGAGCTGCACGTTGGCGGGATCCTTGATCCCGAGCTTCTTGGCCTGTTCCGCGTTCGGGCTGTAGGGCGTCCGGCAGTTGGTGCAGAGCCGACGCATGACCCGGCAGGTGATGGCGTTGGAAAGCGGCGCGATGGCCTTCTTCAAGGACTCCTTGTCCTTGGGGTCCGCGGCGGCGCGAAGCCAGTCCGAAACCACGCCACGGACGCCGTCCTTCGAGGCGACGCCGACGTAGATCAACGGGCCGTCCCGGCCGGGAAGCGCCGCCTGCACGGCGGTCGCGGGATCCTTGAGATCGCTGACCATCACGATGTCCGGACCGCGACGCAGGATGGATCGAAGCACCATCGGGAAGTCTTCGTCGGCGGTCGCGGGATCGAAGGTGAGGTGATCGACCCCTTCGAGGCCGCGCTGCACGTCGCGCTCCAGCGACTTGATGTTCGACGTGTACGCGTCGTGCCGCTGCAGCAGCCCGTAGAGCGTCGAGGTCTGCCCCTGACCCGGGGCGGTGCCCACGAGGATGACTCCATGCTGGCCTTCCATCGTGGCGGAGGGGGCGAGGAGCTCGAGCTGTTCGGGCTCGAATCCGAGGCCTTCGAAGTCGCGGTCGAGCTGCTGATCGCGGTTGACGTCGAGGCGGAACAGGATGCCCTGGGATCCGCCGCTGGTGGTCAGGTGGAGCTGGGTGCTCTTGGTCGCGTTCCGGATCCGAATGCCGAGTTCGCCCCGTTGCAGCTTCCGATTCTCCTCGACGGCGAGGCCGGCGGCCTGCTTCAGGTAGTCGATGACGCTCTTGGCGGTCTCGGTCGGAATCGACTCCCGCTTGTACCGAACGCTGTCGACGATCTGGGAGGCGGCACCGCCGTTCTTCGTCAACGCGATCTCGAGCCGGGAGGCCCGGGCGTCGATCGCGGGCAGGAGCAGGTCCTCCATGGCCATGTGCACGGCCTTCAGGGGATCCTCCTCTCCGGGGACCTGGACGTCACCGCCCGGTCCGGAAAGCACCGCGGCGGCGGAACGCTGTTCGTTCCGCGACTTCCGGGCGGCCATGCGGTCCGACATCGAGAGGTCGGAGAGGCTGAACTTCTTGTTCTCGTCGTTGATGTTGTCGTTGCGATACTTCCAGTAGGCGAGGATCGGCGCGAGCAGGATCACGATCATCGCGGGCAGGCCGGCCCAGAAGATCGGGATCGCGAGCACCGCGACGATCGCGAGGCACGCGGTCACGAGGAAGATCGAGTTCCAGACTCCGGCCTTCAGGTTGAAGTAGCGGAGGTCCTTTTCGAAGATCTGGCCCAGGACCCGGAGGTAGAGGCCGATCACCACCAGCATGAGGATCGGCTTGATGAAGTCGACCAGGTTGATGGCGGAGGCGGTCGCGGCGAAGGTCAGCATCGGTTCTTCCATGGCGTTGAGCGGTGGCCGGATGCGGGAATCAGGAGATTCCCTTGAGACGCATCTTGAGTTCTTCGGGCTTCGGGGTCGAGTCGAGCGCGACGTCCTGGTGGATGTACTCCTGCTCGACCAGGCGGACGAGCGAGGTCGTGAAGTCGACCATGCCCTCTTCGTGGCTCTGCTTGATGATCTGCAGGAGCTCGCCTTCGCGGGCCTCGAGGATGTACTTCTGGACGGCGGGCGTGTTGAGCAGGATCTCGAGGGCGGGAATCCGGGCGATGTCCTTGTGAAGCGTCTTCAGGAGCTTCTGGTAGATGATCGCCCGGAGGTTGTAGGCGAGAAGCTTGCGGAGCTGTTCCCGCTCGTTCTCGGGGAAGAGGTCGTAGATCCGACCGAAGGTCTGCCAGGCGCTCGAGGCGTGGATCGTCCCGAATACGAGGTGGCCCGTCTCGGCGGCCCGGATCGCGGCCTCGAAGGTCTCGTAGTCCCGCATCTCGCCCACCAGCACCACGTCGGGGTTCTCCCGGACCAGGGCTCGGAGGGCGTCGTTGAAGTTCAGGCAGTCGATCCCGATCTCACGCTGGTTGATCGTCGCCTTGTCGTCATTGAAGATGTACTCGATCGGATCCTCGATCGTGACGATGTGGACCCGCTTCCGCTCGTTGACGTACTGGAGCATCGAGGCGATCGAGGTCGACTTGCCCGAGCCGGTCACGCCGGAGAAGAGGATCAGTCCCTGGGCGGACATCGAGACGTCGCCGAGGATCTCGGGAAGGTAGAGATCCTCGAACTTCATGATGTTCGAGGTGATCAGTCGAGCGGCGATCGCCGGCTTTCCGCGGGTCATGAACAGGTTGACGCGGAAGCGGCAGCGGTCGTCGAAGTCGTAGGCGAAGTCGATCGAGCCGCGGTTGCGGAAGTACTCGAACTGATTCTCATCGAGGATGTCCTTGGCGACCTGGAACATCAGGTCGACCGTGAGTTCGTCGACCTGCATGCCCTTCAACTCGCCGCGGAGCCGGAGTCGCGGCGATTGGCCGGTCTTCACGATCAGATCGCTCGCATCGAACTTGATGCAGGCCTCGAGCCACTTCCGCCATGCCTTGAGGCCTTCGCCCTTGGCCGTGCCGAGGCTCGGGTCGATGGGGGCCGCGATGAGCGTATCGCTGTGCAAGTCTGGTCCTTTTCGCTGACCGCTCGTTGCCGCATCCCGATTCGGGTGCCGGCGACCCGTCTCCGGGTTCGAGCATCGGTGGATTGAGTCGGCGGCGGCCGCCGGAGGAGAGAACGTCGGGGAGTTGGACGATCCGAGGATCGTCGGGTTCACGGAGATCCGGCTTTTGTCGCATTCAGGCCCCCCGGCGGTCGAACAGGAGACCTGTCGTGGTGCCGTCGAGACCGGCGAAAGCGACCCTGACGGGGCCGGATTTGAATCGCACAGCGTACCAGACGGCGGGGGGATTCGGGCGCGTGCGATCGGTCGAGATCGAGGGTGTGCCGGGATCCAAAGGCCGGCTTCGAGGCCTCGGGCCTGGAAGCGGCCGATTCCCGGAACCGCGGTCGGTTGACGAGCGGGAACCCCGCGGGGATCATCTGCAGATGGAACAGAAGATCCTTCAGGATGCGATCACCTTCGACGACGTGTTGCTGGTTCCCGCGTACAGCGAGATCACACCGGAGTCGGCCGACCCGTCCACCCGCCTGACTCGGCGGATCACCATCAACATCCCGCTGATCTCGGCACCGATGGACACCGTGACGGAGTCCTCGCTCGCGATCGCCCTCGCTCAGGAAGGGGGCCTCGGGATCATCCACAAGAACCTGTCGCCCTCGTTGCAGGCCCGTGAGGTCCAGAAGGTGAAGCGGAGCGAGAACGGCGTCATCACCGACCCCGTCACCCTCGGGCCCGGCGACACCGTCGATCGTGCCAACGAGTTGATGCGGGAGCAGGGGGTCAGCGGTTTTCCGGTGACCGACACCGGTGCCCGCAACGGCCGCGTGATCGGCATCCTGACCCGGCGGGACATGAAGTTCCTCGATCCATCCCGGTACGGGGAGAGTCGGGTCGAAGACGTGATGACCCGGAAGAACCTGGTCACCGCCGCCTCCGGAATCGATCCCACGACCGCGGAGGCGATGCTGAACGAAGCCCGGGTCGAGAAGCTGCTGATCGTCGACGAGGCGGGCCGACTCGACGGCCTGATCACCATGCGGGATCTCGAGAACGTGCGAAAGCACCCGGCGGCCTGCCGCGACGAACGCGGTCGCCTGCGGGTCGGGGCCGCCACCGGCGTGCTCCAGTTCGACCGCATCCAGGCCCTCATCGACGCCGAGGTCGACGTGGTGGTCGTCGACACCGCGCACGGCCACAGCCGGAACGTCGTCGCGACCGTCGAGGAGATCAAGCGGAGCCATCCCGAGATCGACGTCATCGCCGGCAACATCGCCACCGCGGACGGGGCGAAAGCCCTGATGGATGCGGGGGCCGACGCGGTCAAGGTCGGGATCGGTCCCGGCTCGATCTGCACCACGCGGGTCGTCACCGGGGTCGGGGTGCCGCAGATCACGGCGGTCCGGAACGCGGTCTCGGTCTGCGAGCCCGCCGGCGTCCCGGTGATCGCGGACGGCGGCATCCGGCAGTCCGGCGACATCGCGAAGGCGATCGCGGCGGGTGCAAGCGTCGTGATGATCGGCAGCCTCTTCGCAGGCATGGACGAGAGTCCCGGCGAGCTGGTCCTGCACGGTGGCCGTCGATTCAAGAGCTATCGCGGCATGGGCAGCGAAGGCGCGATGTCGGCGGGCAGCGCCGATCGCTACGGGCAGGCCGATTCGCGAAAATTCGTCCCCGAAGGCGTCGAAGGCATGGTCGCCTACCGCGGTCCGCTTTCGGACTTCGTCTACCAGCTGGTGGGTGGCGTCAAGAGCGCCATGGGCTACTGCGGTTGCTCCACGCTCGATGCGTTCCGTGCGGACAGCCGGTTCGTCCGAGTGACGGCGGCGAGCATGGTCGAGAGCCATCCGCACGACATCACGATCACCCGCGAAGCGCCGAACTACATGTCGAACGCCGGATCCTCCTGAGCCTGACCCTCGTCTTGGCCCTCGTCTTGGCCCTGGTCCTGCCCACGAACCTGAACCAGGGGACCGGCCTCAGGTGTCATAGCGCAGGCGGAGTTCCTCGAGTCTGGCTTCGAGTCCGGCCCGGATCTCCGCGTGGGCGGGATCGTCGGCGAGGCTCCTGAGTTCGTCGGGATCCGCGACGAGATCGTAGAGCTCCCAGCATCCCGGGCCCGCGGGACCGTCGCCGTCGGGATCGACTTCGGGGAATCGGATGAGCTTCCAGCGATCGGTCCGGATCCCGTCGTGCTTCGGCACGGTGTGCGGACCCTCGCTCTCGTAGTAGCGGTAGTAGACGGCGTCCCGCCAGTCCTCGGGCGTCGCCCGGCCGCCCGAGCGGAGATGGGCCGCGAAGCTCTCGCCGTGCATTCGTTCCGGCGGATCGATTCCCGCGAGATCGAGAAGCGTGGGGGCGAGGTCGATGTTCTGGGCGAGGAGGTCGCTGGTGACCCCGCCGTCGATCCGATCCGGCCACCGCACGATGAACGGCGTGCGGAAGCTCTCCTCGTACATCCACCGCTTGTCGTACCAGCCGTGCTCGCCGAGATACCAGCCCTGGTCGCTCGTGTAGATCACCAGCGTGTCGTCCGCGATCCCGAGGTCGTCGAGTTCGTCGAGGATCCGGCCGACGCCTTCATCGACCGCCGCGACGCATTCGAGGTAGTCCTTGACGTATCGCTGGTACTTCGCCCGGGTGAGATCGTCCCCCGAGAGTTCGCCCGACTCGACGGCCGCCTTGTACGCCGCGTTGACGTCGTCGTAGTAGGCGTTCCACGCCAGGGCCTGGGTCTCGTCGAGTTCCGGCGGCGGAATCAGCTTGAGGTCGCGGGGATCGAGATGACGGGCGATGGTCATCGTCTGCAGGGTGCTGGCGGGACTTCTTCCCGCGTAGTCGTCGAGCAGCGTCTCCGGCTCGGGGACCATGACGTCGTCGTAGAGTCGGAAGTGACGGGGATTCGGATCCCATCGCCGGTGCGGCGCCTTGTGCTGGACGATCAGGGCGAACGGTCGGCCGTCCTCGTCCCGGCCCGCGGCGAACCGCCGGAGCGCATCGACGCCCTGTTCCGTGATCAGATCGGTCGTGTACCCGGGGACCCTCACCCGGCCCTCGGGCGTTTTCATGGGGGGGTTGTAGTACGGCCCCTGGCCGATGAGGACCTTCCAGTCGTCGAACCCGACCGGGTCGCTCTTGAGATGCCATTTTCCAAAGACGCCGGTGCGATAGCCCGAGTCCTGGAGCATCGCCGGCCAGGTCGGCTGGGTGCCGTCGAAGACTTCGGCATTGGTCGGGACCCCGTGTCGGGTCGAGAAGCATCCGGTGAGGAAGGCGGCCCGGCTCGGCGCGCAGATCGAGTTCTCGACGAAGAATCGGTCGAATCGCATGCCTTCCGACGCGATCCGATCGATCGAGGGCGTCTGGTTGACCCGGGTTCCATCGGGCCTCCCGTACGCACTGATCGCCTGCCAGGCGTGGTCGTCGCTCATGATGAAAAGGATGTTCGGTCTCGAATCCGATTCCGCCCCGACGGTGGGTGAGGCGGGCGGATCACCGGTCAGCGGCGAGGCGAGCACCCCGAGGGCGATCACGAACGAAAAACGGCCGGGGTGCTGCATCTGGTGATTCCTCGGGGATGATCGGACTCGTCGAACCGTATCGACTTCCGAGATGATTGTCCGGTTTTCATCGCTGAATTCCACTGCCGTTCTGACCCTCGATCGGCCGATCTACCATGGTCAGGGCTCATAGGAGCCACCCGGGTGAGCCGGCTCGCGTTCGTCGGCCTCACCATCTTCGTTTCCAGCCCCCAGGACGAACCCGCATGACCCGCCCGACCGGACCCCAGCAGCCGCTTCATCAGGATCCCACCGACGTCTCCGCGGATCACATCGCGGAAGGCATGCTCGAGCATCTCGCGGTCGAAAGCGCCCAGCGGCTCTACGAAGCCCCCGACCGGGATCGTTTCTTCGCCCTCGCCAGCGAGGTCCGCGAAGTCCTCATGAAGTGCTGGCTCGACACCCGGGACCGGTATCGCCAGGAACGATCGAAGCGGGTCTGCTTCCTCTCGATCGAGTTCCTGCTCGGCCGGGCGATGCGGAACAACATTCTGAACCTGAAGCTCGAGCCGCGGGTTCGTGAAGCCCTCGAGAAGTACGGCATCGCGCTCGAGACGCTCGAGAGCCACGAGCACGACGCGGGGCTCGGCAACGGCGGCCTCGGTCGGCTCGCCGCCTGCTTCCTCGATTCCATGACCTCGATGGCGATCCCCTCGGTCGGCTACACGCTGCGGTACGAGTACGGGATCTTCAAGCAGGAGGTCCGTGACGGCTATCAGGTCGAACGGCCGGACAACTGGCTTCGGTTCGGCGATCCGTGGATGGTCCGCCGGAGCGATCTTCGCCAGCAGGTGCAGTTCGGCGATCTCGCCCACGGCGGTCGCGAACGGGTCATCGGGGTTCCGCACGACTACCCCGTCGCGGGCTGGGGTGGCGAGACGGTCCACACCATCCGCTGCTGGTCCGCGGTCGCGCCGGACGCGATCGACCTCTCGGAGATCGCGAGCGGCGACTACGAGGCGGCGGTGTCGCGTCGCATCGAGGCCGAGCGTCTGACGAAGCTGCTCTATCCCGACGACCGGACCGCGGCCGGCAAGGAACTCCGGCTTCGCCAGGAGTTCTTCTTCGTGTGCTGCTCCGTCGCCGACATCATGCGTCGGTTCCTCTACGACCACGACGACGTCACCCGCCTTCCGGAACAGGTGGCGCTCCACATCAACGACACCCATCCCTCGCTCGCCATCGCGGAGCTCATGCGGGTCCTCATGGACCAGCACGGTCTCGGCTGGGACGAGGCCTGGGAGACCACCGTCGGCACGGTCGCCTACACGAACCACACCCTGATGCCCGAAGCCCTCGAGAAGTGGCCGCTGCCGCTGATGGAGAAGCTCATGCCCCGGCATCTGGCGATCATCCTCGAGGTGAACCGGCGGTTCATCGAAGGAGCGGGGCGACGGCTCATCCAGGTTCCCGGTGGGGTGGAGGCCGCGAGCATCGTCGAAGAGGGCGAGCCGAAGCAGATCCGCATGGCGAATCTCGCGGTGATCGGATCCCACTCGGTCAACGGCGTGTCCCAGATGCACGGCGACCTGATCCAGGAACGACTCATGCCGCACTTCGCGACGGTGTTCCCGGATCGTTTCAAGGGAATCACCAACGGCGTGACGCCGCGACGCTGGCTGCACCAGGCCAACCCGCAGCTCTCGAACCTGCTCGTCGACACCATCGGTGACGGCTGGATCACCGACCTCTCGGAGTTGAAGCGTCTCGAACCCCACGCCGAGGATCCGGGCTTCCGAAGCGCCTTCGCCGAGACGAAGCTCGTGGCGAAGCGTCGCATGGCCGACTGGATCGGGACGAATCTCCGGATCGACGTCGACCCCACCGCGATGTTCGACGTGCAGGTCAAGCGCATCCACGAGTACAAGCGGCAGTTCCTCAATCTCCTCCACATCGCCTCGCTCTACCAGCGGATGAAGTCGGACCCGGGATTCCTTCCGCAGCCGCGGGTGGTGATCTTCGCCGGCAAGGCGGCGCCCGGCTACGAGCGGGCCAAGGACGTGATCAAGGCCATCAACAGCGTGGCCGACGTGATCAACGCCGATCCGGTCGTCTCCGAACGGCTTCGGGTGGTCTTCATCCCCGACTACGGGGTGAACCTCGCGGAGACCATCATCCCCGCCGCGGATCTCTCGGAGCAGATCTCGCTCGCGGGCACCGAGGCGAGCGGCACCGGCAACATGAAGTTCTGCCTCAACGGTGCGCTCACCATCGGCACCCTCGACGGGGCGAACGTCGAGATCTCCGAGGAGGTCGGCACCGACCACATGTTCCTGTTCGGACTCCGCGCCGACGAGGTCGAGGCGAGCGAAGCGTGGTACGACCCGCGCTGGCACCTCGACCATGAACCGATGGTCCGGAACGCCGTGGACTTCCTGCTGGGCGAGGAGTTCGCCTGGAAGGACCCGGCGGTCTTCGACCGGCTTCGATCGATGCTCATCGATGAAGGCGATCACTGGCGTCACCTCGCGGATCTCCAGGGCTACATCGACGCGCATCAGAAGGCCGCGGACCGATTCGGGACGCCGGACGAGTGGTGGCGTTCCGCGGTGCTGAACACCGCGCGGGGCGGTCGGTTCTCGAGCGACCGGGCGATCCAGGAATACGCCGATCGGATCTGGCGGGTGAAGTCGGTTCCCGCGAAACGATGACGGGCGTCGCTTCCCCAGCCTGACGAGGTCGCGATGATCGACACGCACCTTCATCTCTGGGACCCGGACACGATCCCGAGGTCCTGGCTCGCCGGTGTTCCCGAACTCGATCGGGCGATGGGCCTCGAGGCCTATCGCGTCGTGGCGGCGGCGTGCGGCATCGAGGCCGCGATCCACGTCGAGACCGATGTCGACGACACCGGGCTCGATCTCGAAGTCGATGAAGTGGCCGCCGTCATGGGCCGCAGCTCGCTCGTCCGGGCGGCGGTGGTCGGCGGTCGACCCGGGCATCCGGGGTTCGAAGCCTGGTTGGATGGCGTCGGTCATCTGCCCGGCGTGATCGGCCTCCGTCGGGTGTTTCATGGTCTCGGCGGTGATCCGGGGGCGTTCCTCACGCCGCGGCTCATCGACGATCTCCGCCTCCTCGGCGATCAAGGGCTGCTCTTCGAACTGTGTGTCCGCCCGGATCAACTCGAGTCGGCGATCCGGCTCGTGGACGCGTGTCCGGCGACGGATTTCGTGCTTGATCACCTTGGAAGACCGGAGATCGCCGCAGGCGTGACGGCGAGCTGGTCGGACGGGATGACGCGGATCGCCGACCGGGAGAACGTCGTCGGAAAGCTGTCCGGGCTCATCGAATGCGCGGCGGGACACGATTGGACCGTCGAGACCTTCCGGCCGTTCTTCGAGGTCGCCCTGGATCGCTTCGGCCCCGACCGGCTCGTGTGGGGCAGCAACTGGCCGGTCTGCGAGCTTGGAGGTTCGCTCAAACGATGGGTGGCGGCGACCCGCTCGCTCCTCGAACATCACGCGGAACCGGTTCGGACGGCGGTGTTCGAGGGCAATGCCCGGCGGATCTACCGGCTGCACTGAGGCGGCGGTCGGAATTGACGAAGCAACGCCCCGGCGACAGACTGCGAACGGAGGTGTCCCATGCTCCCGAACCCATCGATGGTGCTTCCGGTCCTGCTTGCGGCGTCCGCGGTCTTCGCGTTCAGCTTCCTCGCCTGGATGGTGCTTCCGCATCATCGCCGTGACATCCGGCCGCTCCCGGACGAGAGGCCGCTGATGGACGCGATCGCCGCCATGGAGGTCGAGCCGGGCCTGTACATGTTTCCGAACTGCGAGGATCCGGCGGACTACCGCAGCGAGGCGTTCATCGCCCGCTACCGGCGAGGGCCGTGGGGAACGCTGACGGTCCGGCCCTCGCAACCGAAGTTCGGCGTGAATCTCGCGGTGTCGATGGCCCTCTACCTTCTGGTCGCGGCCGGCACCGCCTGGGTGGTGTCGGCTTCCCTCCCAGAGACGCCCACGCTCGGGGCGGTGTTCGTGCCCGCCCTGGTCATCGGTCTGCTGGCCTACGGGGTGGGGCCGCTGTGTGGTGCCTCGTTCCTCGGGAAACCGCTGCGATTCATGCTGACGGACCTGTTCGACGCGACCGTGTCGGCGGGGCTCAACGCCATCGTGCTGGCGTTGCTCTGGCCCGGCGGGTGAGACCGGGCGTTTTCGGCGATGATGACCGAGACGATCCGCGCGTCGCGGGTCACGGGCGTTCGACGAAGACGAGGAGGTCGGGTGGACGAACAGATCGGATCAAGTCCTGAATCAGAGGCGTGGCGGGGAATCATCGAAGCGATCGTCGCTGGAACCGAGGACCAGTCGGCCGCGGCGGCGTTCTGGGTGGCGGTCGAATCGCGGATCTGGAACATCGTGCTCTCCGGGCGTCGAGCCGATCCCGGAAGTCATCGAGTCCGTTCGAAATACCGGGACCTGTTCTCCGGCGACGTGGCCGCGGCGGAGGATTTCGTGGCGGAACTCGCGGCGGACGCCGATCGGCGCCGGAGCGAAGGGCTCTACCGGAATCCGGAGTTTCTCGGTCTCGAGCGTGACGACGTGCTCAAGCGGATCGCGGCACGTTCCTTCGTCCGGCGGCGTGCGGTGTCCTTCGTTCGGCGTGCCGGTCGGGGTGGCATGGTCGGACTTCCGGAGGGTGCACGCGGTCCCGGCTCCTTCGATGCGGGGCCCGAGGGGGGTTGGGGTGGAACGATCGAGGATTCGACCGACGGTCGATCGGCATCGGCGGGATTCGATCTGCTGCACCGACTGCTCGATCATGAGCCGGTGCTTCGGCTCGAGATCCATGGCAGGCGACCGAACGCGGTCGAGGTGACCGCGGCGCTGCACACCTGGCTCCTGCTCGACTCGGCGATGGCGGATCACCCGCTTCTTCTCGAGCGACTGCAAGGCGACGTGGTCGGCGGAATCGATGCGTTGGAATCGGCGATCCGCGAAGGTTGGGACGAGGTTCGTCGAGAGCTCGCCGCGTGCGACGACGAGATCGCGGCCCATCCCGGCATGGCGCAGAAACGCCTCGACGAGATCGATCGTCGCCGGACGGAACTGAATGCCCGGTGGATCTTCGAACCGCTTTCGAGCACGCGTCTCCGCGATCTGCTGGGACTTCCTTCGTTGAACGCGGGCGAGAAGCGGAACTCCAACTACCGGTCCGCACGAACCGCCCTGTTTCCGATGGTCGGCGTGTTGTTGTCGCAGCGTCTCGCCGAGCCCGAGGGGACGGAAGAATGACGGCCGTGGACACGCATGCCGGTATCGATTCGCTCCTCGCCGCGGAACATGCGGTCGAACCCGCGGACGCGCTTCGATTCGCCTCGCGGCGGGGTCGGGACGAGCACGTCCGGAAGCATGTGCTCGGAACACGGTCGGAGCGGTGGTGGGATCTGCTGGGTCAGGAACTGCTCGATGACGCCCGAGCGGCGGACCATGACCACGGCGACGGAAGTCGGGACCATCGGTTCGAGCGGCTCGCCCGGGCCTACGAGTCCCTGCTGTCGGATCAACTGCTGGCCGCGGTCCGGGCGGGGGATCATCACGTCCACATCGTGACCTTCGAGCTCGCATCGCCGCCGCAAGCGTCCACGTCGTTGCCGATCATGGGGTATCGAGTGTCCCGCCGGCTCGTCGTCGCCTGGTCGCCCGAAAAGAAAATGCGGATCGTGGCCGGTTTTCCGGTCAGGGACGAGGGATCCCCCGCGTACACCCTCTGGAGCGGTTTCCGACACGACGTCAAGGCGTCGGTCGGTCGTTTCACCCGCGGCATCCGATCCCGGATGCTCGATCGACATCGTCACCACCAGGAACGCCTCGTCGCCATCCACGACGGCGACGCGGACTGGGGTCCGGAGTCTCCCAAGTGATGGTGCTTTCCCGAAATCGTCCGTGCTCGACCGATCGCCCGGCGATCGGCGGTCGTGCGTTCGATGCCACCGATTCAGGTCGACGTCGTCGTCGGCCGATCGGCCCGGGGATCCACATCACACGCCGCGTTGCGGCCTCATCCCGAATCCCGTCGTACCCGGCGGTGTTCACCTCGCCTCGCAGCCTTCGTGGCCGCCGAGGAAGGACAACTCATGACCAGACCCTCGACGTCGGATTCACCCACCCCGGACTCGAACGATCCTGCGGACACCGCGGCGAACCTTGCCGCGCTTCGTCGGGAACTCGATGCGGAGGCCGCCTGGTTCGAAGGCGCCGACGGCTCGTCGGCGGAGACGCCCGAGCCTCGTGACTTCGTCGGTTGGCTGCTCCGAGCCGCCCGGCTCGCCGCGTGCGGCGACGCGGTCCCGTTCCGCGCCTGGCCCGCGCTTGCGACGAAGCTCGGCATCCAGGTGACCGACGCCATCGCTGAAGTCGCGGCGGCCGGGATCACGGTGCTCGACGAGTCTTCGGGAATCCCGCTCGGAGAGGCGATCGCCGATGCGGAGGATGCCTCCTGCCTGATGACGGTCGAGGAATCGATCACCGGACTTCTGAAGGATTCAATCTCCTGGCTGCAGCTCTGGGTGAGCGCCGCCGAGGAGATCCCGTTGGACGATCTCGCGTTCGAAGTGGTCGAGCATCGACGCATCGCGTGGGCCGTTCCTTCGGCATCGCGCCTGGCGGTCGTGGCCACGCCGCTTCATGAGGTCGATTTTCTCGTCGCGGCGCGGGCGGTGACCCCGGCGGTCCGGCTGGCCCCCGCCTTCGATTCGGCTCCGGAACTCGCCCACTTCGACGGCGGCAGGCCGTCTCCTCGAATGCTCGACCGATTCAACGCCCGGCGTGGGCGGGGGGTGACGCCCAGTGGGCTCGACCTCGAGGTCCGGGCGGTGCTCGATGAATGGTGGGGCGTGTTCGTCCGAATCGAGGGCTCCGCGGTCAGGGCGATTCGGCACGTCCGGCTCGGCACGCTGCCGCTCACGGAAGTCGCCGATCAACCTGGTTTGTGGACCGCGGCGATCGATCGGATGCCGCTTGAAGCCATCCTGCGAATCCTCAACGGCGACATCGCCGTTCGGACCGACGACGGCGGGCGGTTTCTCGTCTGAGCCGGAAGGGGATCCTGACACCCGGTTTGGATACGCTGTGGTCGCGTCGCGTATCTCGATGATCCACCGTCGCCGAAGGGGCGCTCCTGGGACGGTCGGCTCCGATGCACGAGTGGTGAACGAGCGATGAACAAGTGATGAACAAGGAAGCATCGGCTCAGAACGTCGATCGAACTCCGAGCGGAGACTCGGGCGCGATCGCCGTGGACACGAAGGCGACGGTCGTCGAGTCCCCCGACGCGACCAGCGGCATCAGTTGGGCGCGAGTCTACGAATGCCCATCGCCGACCGCGTTCCGGCAGCGGTACGACGAGCGTCCCGAGGAACGCGGGTGGATCGCCGTCGACCGCACGCTCGCCGCTCGACTGGATTCGACGCCCACGTTCGAATCGAAGCTCCATCCGGAGGTCGGCGTCCTTCCCCTCGCGGAGGCGACGGTCTTCCTGCTGGCCGCGACGCGGACCGACCCGCCGGGCCGGATCGGTCACATCCACGCCCGGTCGGCGTCCCGCTTCGCCGGACAAGCGACGGTGCGGATGGCCGGAGCATCGCTTCATGCGGGCGAACAGGTGGTCGAGCAGGTGATGGACCGGCTGATGGAGATCCATCGGGTGCTGGCCCCCGAAGCCGCGCTGCCGCGATTCGAGATCGCGATCCCCCGCGAGGGGGTCGGTGACAGCCACGCGCTCGCCGCGGGCATCGCCGGTGTCCTTGCGCTCTTCGGCTGCCGGTGCCGGGCATCCGTCGCCGCGACCGGTGGGTACGACGTCGCCAGAGGTCGATTCAAGCCCGTCCCATCCGCGACGCTGGGTGCGAAACTGGCGGCGGCTTCACGATGGGGGCTCCGCCGCATCATGATCGTCGAGGGACAGGCGTTCGACGGAATCCCCGACGTCCTTCGCGCGTCCGATCGCGAAGGAACGTGGTCGTGGCGTGGGATCGAACTTCGGGAGCTGCCGGCGGATCCGGCGGCGCTGCCGATCCGGGTGGTGGAGGAGATCGCCGAGTCGCCGCGAATCGACGTGTTGCGTCAGGCGCTGGGGCTCTACGACCGGCACGTGGCCCGGACGCTCGCGACGACGTTGGAATCGGTCCTCGACGCGACGGCACCCTTTCTCCCGGTTCGATTGGACGCGGAAGTCGCCCGTCGATGTCGGGGGATCAGCAATGCGACGGGGGGTGACGATGCGGTCGAGGTTCCGAGGGACGACGAGGGCGCCGACTCGATTCTCGCCCTCATGGCCGCCGACATCCGGAGTCGCAAGCATCTGCATGCGGGACGGTCCGAAGAGGCCGCTGCGTGGTTCGACATCGCGAATCGTTTCCGGGAGCTCGACGACCTGCCGGACGGCGTCCTCGGCGATCACCTGTTGTACGAACAGGCGGCGCATCGGGCCGTGATCGCGATCGACCAGGGCGTGCTGGAGGACGATGGAACCGGTGTGGGACCGCACGCCGTGCTCGGGCGGCGGCTCGCCGATCTGAACGACCGATGGTGCACGACGAACCAGTCGATGCAGCGGATCTTCCTCGCCAACACCCGAGCCCGGCAACGGTTGTATCTCGGGCGGCTCGAACTCGACGAGGCCTCCTGCAAGGCGGCGCTCGAGGACTGTCTCGCCCACGAGTCCCGCTGGGAATCGCTGCTCGAGACGTACGCGGGCCGACGCCTTCGACTCGGCAACACGAATCTGCGTCGACAGGAGAACTTCTGGATCGAGCACCTCGTCACGTTCGCGGCCCTGCAGGATCCTCGCGGTTTCGACCAGTTGTCGTGGCGTCCCGATCGACGTCCCCTCGAGCCGCTGGTGCAGGCCCGGACGCCCTGGATGCAGCGTGATTCCGTCGACGTCGCGAACCACGGCGGCTACGACCTGCTCGCGTTTCTGCAGTGGAGATGGCTCACGGACGGGACGACACCGGCCGTGCTTGCGCTCGCCGTGGATCGACTTCGCGAACTCACCGACGCGACGGGCGCGGGGGAGCCTCCGCATCCGCTTCCGGCGATCGCGGGCTGGTTGCTCCGCCTCGACGTCGAGGGCACGCTGGATCGATCGGGGATGCATCGGCTCCTGCTCGCGGCGGTGAATGCCCACCGGGCCCCTGCGGGCGGATCGTCGGACCCGGGGGCGGGCAGCATTCAACGGCTGCTGGCCCATCGGTCGGCCCGCATCCTCGACCTCGAGGGCGTTTCGAACGACGATGACGGCGCCTGGTCCGATGCCGTCTCCACGGTGGTCCGTCCCGCATCGCTCGAGCGATACCTTCTCCGGGTCATCGAGGATCCCGAGTTGCTGCTCGCCCGCTGTCCTTATTGAGTCCAGGTCGCTCCGGGTCGCTCTGGGTCGGTTCAGCTCGGTCCAGGTCGTTTCGCTGGAGTCGTTCGAAAGGTCTCCTCAAGCGTTCGTATGAGCGGCTTGCGTGCGCGGACGTCGTCGTCGAACATGCCGACATGCCACGTGCCTCGAGAAAGCCTCGCTCGAAGTCCGCCGTCGCGGATGCCGCGGAGGCGATCTCGGCCGAACTTTCCGCGGAGGTCGGTGGCCTCGAGTTCGGCGATCCGGTCGAGGTCGTCTACAACCCGCTCGACTACGCCTGGGCCTCGCACCGCAAGTACGTTCGAACGTACGCCCGTCGTGGAATCCGGGCGTTGCTGCTGGGCATGAACCCGGGCCCGTGGGGCATGGCCCAGACCGGCGTGCCGTTCGGCGAGGTCGAGATGGTGAAGACCTACCTCGGGATCGAAGCGACGGTCGGGAAACCGAAGATCGAGCATCCGAAGCGACCGGTCACCGGATTCGCCTGCACCCGTCGAGAAGTGAGTGGAGCGCGCCTCTGGGGCTGGGTCGAATCGCGATTCCCCGACGCGGACGCCTTCTTCGACGACTTCTTCGTGTGGAACGACTGCCCGCTCTCGTTCATGGAGGAAGGGGGCCGCAATCGCACGCCCGACAAGCTTCCGATCGAGGAACGTCGGCCCCTCGAGTCGGCATGTGGAAAGGCGTTGCGGGCGATGGTGGATCTGCTCGAGCCCGAGATGGTGGTCGGCGTCGGTGGTCACGCGACGCGTCGGCTGGCGAAGACGCTCGCGGATCGGGTCGAAGCCGGGATGCGGGTCGGAACGATCCTGCACCCGTCGCCGGCGAGCCCCGCCGCGAACCGGGGCTGGGCCCCGGTGGCCGATGCACAGATGGTCGAGATGGGGCTGTTGTCCGGCTCGTGAACGGCTGGTCGGATTTCAGGCGTCATCGGTGGGTGGATACGGCACCGGCGTCCAGCGGAGATCGGCCTCGAGGCCGCCGTCGAGGACGATCACTTCCAACGTGGTTCGCAGAAGCCGGTCGAGCAGGGCCGCCGCGGGTTCGACCGTCGAGCGGTTGGTCTTGCCGCCGTGCGTGGCGTTCCCGTGGATCAACTGTCCCCGAAGCAGGAGCAGTCGGTTCACCAGCTCTCGATAGAGATGCTCGACCCGACCGAGCTCGAGCCATTCGTCGATCCGTCCCGCGATCTTCGTCTGGGATCCGAGCTGCTCCGCCCCCGGTTCGACCCACCATTCGCGGTGGAAGAACGGGCTTCCGTAGATCTCCATCAGGAGATCACGATCCCGTCGAAGTCCGGGAAGCATCCGATCGCGTCGTGCCGTGTCATGGGCCGCGAGATCGACCAGAAAGGATCGCCAGGCTTCACTCTGTCGCAGGTTCCTGCCGCCGTCGACATGGACCTGGCCCCACAACGCGTTGAACGCGATCATTCGGAGCACGAAGGCGAGGTCCGCGTCCCCGGTGGCTTCCGCGGCGGTGGCGCGATCCGCCCAGGAGAGACATCGATAGAGACGGAGATGGGCCCCGTCGGAGAATCGTCGGCCGGCCCGATGCGCTTCGTTGAGCGGTCGCCAGGCGGCTCGGATCGCATCGATGCTCGAAATCGCTTCCATCGTGGCATCGTCGCCGGTTCCGTCCGCGGATGCCAGTCCCGCGGATCGTTCTCCAGAACGGGCCCCGGTTCGATAGGCTTGACTCCACCCCTTGATTAGGAGCAGCGCATGCCGATCGACGATCTCAGGATCCGGACCGACCGCCGCGATGTCGCAGCGGGTGCCTTGACGGCATCGATGTTCGCCGCGCTGTTCGTCGCGATCCTGCTTGCAAGGCCGGGGTCCGCGATGGCGGCGCCGCCGGATAAATCGATGCGCGGGGCGATGGTCGCCTTCATCGAGACCCTCCCCGAGTCGCAGCGGGACCTCGCGGTGGCACCGATCAATGCGCCGGATCGAGGCCGATGGACCTATCTGGCCGGCCCTCGGACCGGGCTTCGGATCGGCGATCTCGACGAGGCCGCGCGGGCCGCGTTCGATCGCTTTCTCGAACAGGCCCTGAGTCCGAAGGGACGCGACCGCGTCCGGGAGATCCTGCGGGTCGAGCCGGTCGAGGATCGCGGCGGCGGAGTTCGAACGGGTCCCGGCGAGTACTGGATCCGGATCCACGGCGATCCGACGGCCGACGGGTCGGCCTGGGCGTGGCGACTCGAGGGGCACCATCTCGTACTCAACACCGCGGTGGTCGACGGACGGATCATCTCGGTGACGCCGTTCTTCCTCGGCGCTTCGCCCGCGCGGCATCCGAAGTTCGGCGAGCCTCTGGCGATCGAGGATCAGGCGGCGGCGACGTTCCTCGCGTCGCTCGATCCGATCCTCGCGGCCACCGCGAACGGGATCGGACCCGCACCGGGCGACATCCGAAGTGGCACGACGCCGGATGCACGGCGTCCGAACGGGAGCGGGCTTCGTGGTGACCGGCTCACCGAGCCCCAGCGAGCCGCCCTCGAGGCCATCGTGTTCGGATTGCTCGACTTCTGGCCGGAGGCCTCGACCGGGCATCTCCGCGAGCGATGGCGAGCGCAGGATCCCGCGAGAATCGATTTCGGCTGGGCGGGGGCGGGAACCCGCTCGGGGCCGCACTACTGGCGGATCGATTCACCGGTTCTTCTGGTCGAATTCTCGAACACCTCGCCGTCGTTCGATCATGCCCATCTCGTCCTTCGAACGCCGGGTGACGAGTTCCCCGGTCGCTGAAGTCGATTCCGACGATTTTCCCACCGGAGTGGTAGCCTTCCCCCGATGCCGCGGACCGAGCCTGAACAACCCGAAGGCGTCCAGTCGGCCGCAACAGGCGGTCTTTGGAACCGGAACTTCACCGGACTGGTGATCACCCAGTTCGCGGGGGCCACCAACGACAACATCCTGAAGACGGTGCTGCTGCTGCAGTTCGCGAAGGGACAGAAGTGGTTCGACACGCTCGGCGAGGGCGGAACGGGGATCGTGAGCCTTCTGCTCACGGTGCCGTTCGTCCTGCTTCTGGGATTCGCCGGGCAACTCGCGGATCGGCGATCGAAGAGCCGGATCATCACGGCGACGCGGCTGGCCGAGGTTCCGATCGCGGGGCTGGCGTTGTACGGCTTCTGGATCGACAGTCCCTGGACGGTCCTGGTCGCCTTCACGTTGCTCGCGTCGGAGTCGGCGTTCTTCAGTCCGTCGAAATACGGCTCAATCCGGGAGATCGTCGGCGACGCGCGACTGAGTGAAGCGAACGGCATCGTCAACCTGAGCACGAACATCGCGATCCTGCTTGGAATCGGGATCGGCGGTCCGCTGCTTCAATACAACGAGCACGCGGTCGGCGTCGTGCTCGTATTGCTTGCATTGGTGGGCCTTGGTTCGAGCTTCATGATTCGAGGCCTGCGGCCCCAGCAGCCGGACTTGAAACGACGCCTGAACCCGTTCTCGCCCTATCTGGACGCCCTCCGCTCCATACGGCCGGGTCTGATCTGGTCGGCATCGGTCGCGTGGGCCTGGTTCTACGCGGGCGGCGCGATCGTGATCATGGTGGTCCCCGAGTACACCGCGCCGCTGGGGCTCACCCTCACGGAGAGCAGTCTGCTGTTGGCGAGCATGGCCGTCGGCATCGGCATCGGCTGCCTGTTCGCCGGACGCCTCTCGGGCTCGAGGATCCGGGGGGAATTCGTGGTTCGGGGCGGTGTCGTGTTCGGCGGGATCTTCTTCGTGCTCGGCCTCACCCCGATCTCGATGCTGGGGCTCGCCTCGCTGGGGGGCGCACTGTTCATCGCCGGCGTCGGCGCCGGTTTCTACCTGATTCCGCTGCAGGCGATCCAGCAGCTCTGCTCGGCATCGGGTGAGCGCGCCCGGGTGCTGGCGACCGCGAACGCGATCTCCTTCCTGCTGATGTCGCTTGCGTCGGCGGCCTACTGGTTCCTGGTCGCGCAGGCCGGGGTCTCCCCGTTCCGCACGCTCGCACTGGTCGGCATCCTGATGATCAGCATCGTCAGTTGGATTCGCTGGTGGGGCGGCCGGGCGATCCTCACCGCCCGGATGCCGACCCCGGAGGCCTCGGGTCGTACGTTCGCGTCCGAAGATCCGCAAGTTCCCGATTGATGCGTCCGATCGCGTTCTTTCGGCGGCCGAACGCGTGTCGAACCGATTAGAATGGCGGCGACGCCGGAGTGGCGGAATTGGCAGACGCGACGGATTCAAAATCCGTTTCCCGCAAGGGAGTGTGGGTTCGAGTCCCACCTTCGGTATTGGCGATCTCCCGGATGTCGGAGGTCGAGTCCCTCGAATCGCGGCCCTCGGGCCGAAGGAGTCAAGGCAATGGGATACGTTCTGGGAATGTTCGTGGTGATCTCGACCCTCGCGGTCGCACTCGGCGTGATCTTCGTGATCTTCAGCGAGCCCAAGGTCCGCGAAGAGCATTGAGCCCGTACGCCGACCTCGGTTCACCGGATCGAGCGTCGGCCCGCGAAAGGGATGTCGATGCACCAGAACGATCGGCTTGAAGTCTCGCGTGACGCGATCTCACGTCTTCCACTCGTGGTCTGGGAGACCGACCTCGAAGGTCGGCTCGTCGGGTCCGCGTCCGGAGGTGGTGTCGGTGCCTCCGAACCCGGAGAAAAATGTCTCGTCGACGTCCTCGAGTCGGATGGTCGTCTGCAGGATGTGATCCAGGGCGTGCTCGATGGGGGGAGCGTCGCGTTCGAACAGCAGGTGGACGGAAGCGTCTATCGAGTCAGCATCGGGCCCCGATGCGACGGGGACGGCCGGGTCATCGGCGCCAGCGGCGTCGGCATCGACGTCACGGCGGAGCGGGCCGCGATGGACACCGCGGATGCACGCGACCAGCAGATCCGGCTTCTGGTCGATACGGCGCTCGATGCGGTGGTCACCTGTGATCCGGACAGTCGGATCGTCGTCTGGAACACGGGGGCTGAGCAGCTGTTCGGCTGGTCTCGGGAGGAGGCGGTCGGCAGGCGGCTGACCGACACGATCATTCCGGCGGAATACGTCGAGGCTCACAATCGCGGCATGGCGCGTTTCATCGAGACGGGCGAAGGCCCCGTGCTGGGAACCCGGATCGAGATCGTGGCGCAGGACCGGAACGGTCGCCGATTTCCCGTCGAACTCTCCATCAATCCCATTCCGACCGCCTCCGGTCTTTCCTTCAGTGGTTTCATCCGGGACATCTCCGCCCGGAAGGCGAGCGAACGGGCGGCCCGGGAAGGCGAGGAACGTCTTTCACTCGCCCTCGACGCGATCGACGCGGGCGCGTGGGACTACACCCTCGCGGCCGACGGCCGACTCGAAGCGTCGACGGTCTCGTCCCGAACCACGGCGATTCTCGGGGCGGATGCGAATCGAACGCCACCGGATCGGGCTTCCCTCCATCCGGAGGATCGCCAGGAAGTCGCGGATCGCTGGGCGTCGATCTGTTCCGGACGGGCCGAGGAATTCACCGTCGAGTACCGACTGCACACCGAGGACGGACGAGCGCTCTGGATGAGCGAGCACGGACGCGCCTTCGAGTCGGATGAAGAAGGCGCTGCGCGACGAGTCGTCGGCGTGATCTCGGACATCTCGCGTCGACACGCCATGGAGGAGACGCTTCTCGCCACCCAGAAGACCGAGGCGCTGGGTGCGATCGCGGGCGGGTTCGCCCACGATCTGAACAACGTGCTCGCGGCCATTCGCGGTCATGCATCGCTTGCGAGTCTCGAGACCGAGGTGCCTCGGAAGGTCACGGAGTCGCTGGACGTCATTCAGGCCGCGGTGACCCGGGGGCGTTCACTGACCCAGAACATGATGATGCTCGGCAGTCCAACGCGGATCCGCCGAAGCGTCATCGACGTCACGAAGATCTGCCACGAGACCCTGGCGCTGGTCCGGCCCGCGGTTCCCGCGAGCGTCTCGATCGGCGAGCACTTCGAGGCGGGCGACCACCGGATCCTCGCGGACGGGAATCAATTCCAGCAGGCGGTGCTGAATCTCGTCGTCAACGCGCGTGACGCGGTCTCCGATTCCGGCAAGATCGACGTGTCGGTCGACCGAGCGCCGGCAGGCGATGACCATCCACCCCGGATCGTGATCGCGGTTCGAGACGACGGGGCGGGCATGGACGAGGAGGTCCGGCTCCGAGCGATCGAACCGTTCTACACCACGAAGGGGCGATCCGGGAACGGCCTGGGACTCGCGATGGTCAAGAACTTCGTCGACGGTTGCAAGGGTGTCCTGGAGATCGAATCGACTCCCGGCACCGGGACCATCGTGTCGCTCGTGCTGCCGGAGGTGGAGACGTCCGCGGTTCCGAACGCGACCGGTGGTGATGCGTCCGCCGCGGATCGATCCGCGAGTCGCGTGCTGCTCGCGGAGGATCACCCGTTGCTCCGCCCGATGCTGCTCGAGGCGATGACCGTGGGAGGCTTCGAGGTGCGTGATGCCGCCGATGCGACCACGGCCCTGAAGATCTCGGAGTCCTGGACGCCGACGGTGCTCGTCCTCGACGTCAATCTTCCCGGCGAGACGGGGGACGTGATCGCGGCGAGAATCCGCGAGGAACGCGGCGAAGACGTCCCAGTGGTCTTCATCACCGGCAACAACGAGTTCGAGGCGCCGGACTGGGAATCAGTGAAGCTCCTGCGAAAGCCGTTCGGCCTCGACGAACTCATGACTGCGATCGATCAGTTGATCATGCGGTGAGCGGCCTTCCGGGCGACGCTCAGGGCGTGTTGGAGGCCTCCGGCGACTTCGTGGCTTCGGCCGGCGCGTCGGGGCGTTTCTCGAACAACATCAGTCGTTGCCACGGCAGTCCATCGACCTTGCTTTCGACGAGGCGGAATCCCGCCGCTTCGTATTCGAGCCGAGCCTGATCCTCGGTCATCGTGTGCAGTGGTTTGATCGGCACGACGGGATCACCCGCGCGGTACTCGACGAGCGCGACCCGGCCGCCCGGGCGGAGAGCGCGATGCATCGACCGCGACATCTCCCAGGGGTGATCGAACTCGTGGTAGACGTCGACGAGCAGGATCAGGTCGACCGACTCCGGCGCGAGTCCGGCGTCGTCGATCCGGCCGAGCACCGGTTCCACGTTGTCGATCCCTTCCCGTCGGAGTCCATCCCCGAGGATCTGGAGCATCTCCGGCTGGATGTCGGTCGCGTAGATCGTTCCGGTGGGGCCGACGCGGGGGGACATTCGACGCGTGAAGTATCCGGAGCCGGCGCCGATGTCTGCCACCGCCATGCCCGGCCGGAGACCGAGCATGTCGACGAGGAGATCCGTGCGTTCCTCGCGTTCGCGTTCCGGGCGTTCGAGCCAGCCGGCGGCGAAGTGCCCCATGACCTGCGCGATCTCCCGATCGAAGTAGGCGACGCCGATGCCGTCGCGGGTGGCCTTCATCGGTCGGTAGACCGGCCCGCGGGTTCCGGCCTCCGCGCTGCCGAGCGGTTCGAGTCGGAGCAGCACCGCGACCGCGTCGTCCGGATTGCTCGGTGGATCGAGCGGAACCCGGCGGCGACCGCCGTCCAGTTCACGAACCTCCGCCTCCGCGAACGGGTCGGCGAGGACCGGGGTGAACGCCTCGGTGGTGATCGGCACCTCGAGCTCGAAACGTTCTCCAGTGCGGTCACGGCGACGGCCCAGTGTGCGCTCCCGGGCGCGCTCGAACGAGACCAGGTACCGGTCCGCTCCGGGCTCGACGCTCGGAAGCACCACCGTGAGTTCGAACGCCCGGTCGGTCGACTTCCTCAGGGGCGGCATCTCCGCCGATTCGGTCGGATCCTCGAAACTCGGACGATCGAGCACCACGACGGCGGGCGAGGATTCGAGTCCGGCGAGGGCCTCCGACGAGACCGGTCCGGATGCGAGCATTTCGAGGATCTCCTTCGCGTCCTGATGTGATCGGTCGATCTCGAGCACGACCGCCCGAACCCGTGCGGGTGTGACGGCGGCGCCGACCAGTTCGCCATGCGCTCTTCGCACCGCGTCAATGGCCGTCGGCGTTCCCCGGGCGACGATCCAGTCCCGATGTCGTTCGACGATCCCGTCCCGACCCGCCGCCTCGGCGAGCAGGAACAGGACGATCTCGGCGGGGTCGATCCCGGATGACTCGATCGCGTCGGCCGGAAGGCGTCGCAGATCGAACATCGCGACCGCCTCGGCTTCCGGCGCAGACCGGTCCGGTACGGCGGCTTCGGGGCTCGTCGTCGGGGTCGTCGGCGTCTCGGTCGGCGGGGCGGTCTCCACCGCGGGGACGCCCGGAGGGGCGGCGATGGCGGCAGGGGGCCCGAACGGCAGCCCGAAGAGCAGCACGGCCGGGGTGATCAGCGACATCAGCCGGACTCGGGCGGATTGAAGGGGCATGTGTGGACTCCATCGAAGGGAAGGCTGGACAGTGCCGTTCGATTCGATCACGGTATTGGTTTTCGAAACCTCGGTCGATTCGAGATCTCGTACGGAGTGCTGCATGTGTGGACGATACGCCCTCGACCTGGGGGGCGCCGAACTGGCCGAACTGATGGGATGCCTCGACGGCACGGAGGATGCCTTCAGGGCGAGGTGGAACATCGCGCCATCCCTCGTGGCACCGATCATGGTGGCGTCTCCGGGAGGAAGCCCACGGCTCGATCTGGCGCGGTGGGGGATCGTGCCGCCATGGCGGCATGAAGATGATCCGGGACGGCCGTTGATCAACGCCCGCGCGGAGACCGTCTTCGAGAAACCCGCGTTCCGGTCCGCGGCCCGGACGTCGCGATGCGTGGTGCCCGCCCGGGTCTTCTACGAGTGGCGTCGATCCGGGCGACGGCGTGAACCGTT
>JAQWJM010000185.1:0-20811 GCA_029248335.1 Phycisphaerales bacterium | reverse complement strand
ATCTTGCAGGCGGTCTTCTCGACGGATTCGTCCCCGATCAGGATCCAGCCATGGTTGGGTTCGCCTTCGATCCAGGACTGGACGTCGGCCGCGAGCCCCTGACCTTCGATGAAGTACGGCCCGGTTCCGGCGATCGCCGCCGACCCGCTCGCGTCATCGACGTAATCCCCCCCGGGCGTCGTCCATGCTTCGGTGGGAAAGAATCGATAGCCCCAGGTCGCATCACCCGTCGCCGCCGGGGCGCCACGTCCTCCGGGGGAGAACGACGAAGACTCACCCCAGTCGGCAAGGCTCCGGTGGAACGAGATCGGGGCGGGAGACACGCCATCTTGGGGACGCCGGATCACCTGGATCCGGACCTTGGCGGAGATCACGGCCGCGTCGGCCGGAATGCCGGACACGTCGAATCGGATCAATGAACGCAGGAGCGTGTTCGCCTGCGCCGGGTTCCCCGGGTCGGTGCGTCGGCCGATGAAGAGGGCGGTGCCGGCGCCGGACGAAAGGTCGTCGGCGATCGGGCCGAACATCGCGGTGTCCCGATCCGGGATCGCCTCATACGTCTCGGCGACCGCAGGGGACGCCAGGGCGAGCGTGACCGAAACGGCCAGGGGAACGAAGTCGGTTTTCATCGGTCGAGGCTCCGGGTGGACTTCATCTCTTGGTCTTGGTCGAGGCCGTCGACTGAACTCGGGGATGGTCTCGGCTTGGCATAAATGCGGAGAGCGTTTCGGGCGCATCCCGGAGCTGGAGTCGCCGCACGCCTGAGAAAGATTCAAACGACCCACGGAGGGCCCGGGACGGAGAACGCCGGAACGGGCGTCGCTCAGGGGGTCCATTGCCCCAGCAGGACCCCGAGGTCGAGACCCGCCACGATGCCGTTCCCGTCGAAGTCGGCGTCGCAGCCGGCGCAGTCACCCCAGGAAGCGAGCAGGATTCCGAGATCGGCGGCGGTCACCCGATCGTCGCCGTTCAGGTCGGCATCGGGCACCGGCATCGGCGCGGGTCGCGCCAACAGCCACGCGACCACCTCCTCCGCGAACCGCGTCCCGAACGGCGGGTTGTGACCGGCCGCCGGTACCGTCCACAATTCGGCCGATCCGCCCGACGCACACGTCGAGGCGTACGCCGAGACCGTCGACTCCGCCCCACCACCCGGAACGAGATCGATCGATCCTCCGCGGGGATCGGGCGAGTCGCCACATCCGTTGTCCGCCGCGACGTGACGCTGGGTCTCCTCG
This sequence comes from Phycisphaerales bacterium, assembly GCA_029248335.1. Taxonomy (GTDB): domain Bacteria; phylum Planctomycetota; class Phycisphaerae; order Phycisphaerales; family SM1A02; genus UBA12014. Next base: position 19,573 of record JAQWJM010000185.1, on the reverse strand, counting down.
GCGGACGGGTAGCAACCACCCGACACGAAACAGCCACCGCCGTAGAGCACGACCACGTCGAGCGTGCCGTGCACCTGCAACACGTGAACCGGGGTCTCGAGCGTGCACGCGTCGGCATCCAGGTAGGTCGCCGAGGCGAGCGTGGCGATTCCGGCGAAGAGTCCGTCGTGTTCGCAGATCATCCGATGGGCCATGAACCCGCCGTTGGAGTGACCGATCAGATGAATTCGACGCGGATCGATCGCGTAGGTGTCGCCGACGACGTCGACGAGCCCGCGGAGATATCCCGAATCATCCGGCGACTGGTTGAAGATGTCGCAGCAGGCGTCGGTCGCGTTCCAGTACCGCTGGCCCGTGAAGTTTCGCCGACCGTTCGGCAGGCAGAGGATGAACCGCTGCGCGTCGACCTGCGACGAGAGTTGCAGGTAGGCCTCCTCGATCTCGCCCGAGTAGGCGTAGGCATGCAGCAGCATGATCAGGGGCAGCGGCTCCGCGGGATCGAAGTCGCTCGGCCGGACGATGCGGACGTCACCCCTTCCGGCGTCGACGTACGCCGACTCGGCCGCGACGGCGCCCCGGGTCGCGAGCAGATCCGCGAGCACCACCACCAGCAACGCGGCCAACCAGCTGGTCGTGATCATCGCCGGTCGAGGTCGCGTGCATTCCATGAACCGTCACTCCGGAGGTTCCCGACGAGCCGGGAGATGAAGGCGAAACCCCGGTGACGCTCGACCGACGCGTTCCCCCGTTCAGCCGGTCCACTCGACGAGCAGCAGCCCGAGATCGGCGCCGTTGACCACACCGTCGTCGTTCAGGTCCTCGGGACAACCGGGGCACGAACCCCACGCGGCGAGGAGCAGCCCGACGTCGGCACCGTTCACGGCGCCGTCGCCGTTGAAGTCGGCGGCCGGCCCGCTGCTCTCCTCGAAGACCACGATCAACGTGGGACGATTCGACGCGTTTCCGCTCTCCCGGCTCGCGATCTGCCGCACGGTCCGAGGCTCGGAGACGTCCGCGGTCATGACCCAGCCGTGGTTCGCTCCACCATCGATCCACCCCTGGACGTCCGCGGCCAGGCCGTCACCGGTGAAGGTGTAGCTTCCGTTGGTGTCGATCAGCACGGATCCGCTCGCGGTCCGCTGACGATCGCCGCCGGGCGTCGCCCAGAACGCGTCGGGATACGAGGTGTGGAACCAGGTCGCATCACCGGCCTGACTCGGGGCGCCACCTCCGCCACCGGACGACGAGCCGCCTTCACCCCACGCCGCGTTGCAGCGGAACAGCGTGAAGGGCACGTTCAAGGGCGGCTGGGGCGGCGTCCGGGTGACCCGGATGCGGACCGAGGCTTCGACGATCTTCGAGCCGGCGGGAATGTCGGAGACGTCGAATCGGATCAGCGCACGACGCCGCCAGTCGTCGTTGGCGGCGAAGTTGACGCGGCCGGCGTAGAGCGTCGACCCCGACCCGGAGGAGAGTTCGCCGTCCTGCGACTGGAACATCGTGTTGTCACGATCGGCCACGATCGAGATCTCGTCGGCGACGGCCGTGGCGGAGGCCGCGGTGATGGTGGCGAGGGCGAGGGTGGCGAACGGGGAACGGCTCTTCACGGCATGTCTCCTGACATCGTCGGTGGTCTGCATCGATTGGAATCCGGGGATTCGATCATCCTGCCGGTGGTGGGTATCAGTGGACAACATTCTTGCCCCCGAGTCACTCAACTTCTTCGATTCCCGGTGGTTTCGGGTGAATCAAAGCCTCAACCGGTCCAGAAGCCGAGCTCCAGACCGAGATCCGCGCCGTTGACCACGCCATCGCCGTTCAGGTCCTGCGGACAATCTCGGCAAGGGCCCCAGGCGCCGAGGAGCAGACCGAGATCGGCCCCATTGACGAATCCGTCGTCGTTGAAATCACCGGGCACCGGTTCGTCGCCGCCGATGGTGACGACGAGGGTGAGCGTGATGTAGTGCGTCGTCTCACCCGGAACGTCCTCGTCGGTCGCCTGGATCGTGACATCGACCTCGTGGGTTCCCTCGTCGGCGCCCGCGGTGTTGAATCCGAACCGCAGCAATCCCGGCTTGCCCGCGACGCTGGTCCCCAGTCCCTCCCAGATGAAGAAGCCGCCACCGAGCCCGCTCGCCGCGTCGAGGTCGAGCGCGGACTGCACCCCGTTCCAGCCGACGTTGTGAACGGGAACGTCGATGAAGATCGCGCCCGCGTCCGCGGGTGATGCGGCCTCCACCGTGGTGTCGGTCACGACCGATGCGGACGACCACGACGGTGCCGCCGGTCGGATTCCGAAACCGTTGCACGAAAGGTCGTACTCCGGCTGGGAGACGCCGCCACTGGTGGCGACCACTTCGACGGAGGCCGTGAAGTCGCCCGTGACACCCGCCACGAGCCCGAACGACTGGGTGTCGAAGCTCGGGAGCAACGGAGCGGTTCCGCTCCCACCACCGACGAGGACGCCGTCCCCGACGGCCGAGTACTCGAGCGGCGACGCGGCCTCCACGACCACGACCTGCCGGGCGTTCGCGATCAATGCGGTCACGGAGGCGGTGCCGCCGCTCACCACGCGTCCGAGGTTGCCGTCGAGCACGCAGGTGAGCAGACCCGGAACCATCAGGTCGGAGACCACCGGGATGTGGTCGCTGGCGTCGTGCAGGGCGTCCGCCAATCCGTTGGATCGAGCGGTCTGCCCGGGGAAGTAGGTGTTGTTTCCAGTGTTGATGGAGACGTTGTAGTGATCACCGTCGTTGCCGAAGGATCGATACGTCTCCGGCATGAGCGAGAATCCATCGCCATCGGACAGGGGTGCCGAGAGCAGCTGGAAGTCGAATCGATCGTCGAGACCGCCACCCACCAGCGCGCCCCCGTTGAGACGCGGGCTCTGTGTGTGCTTGATCGCGTTGGAAGCGCCGCTCCAACTGGCGGTTCCAAGCGGATCCTCGGCGCGGCCCGAGCCTCCGGAAAGGAACTCGAGATAGGCCGGCTCGCCGTTTCCGTAGACGTTCAGATCACCCGCGTAGACGATGTTGCTTCCGGCGGGCAGCGTGTCCGCGTCGTTTCGAATGGCGACCGCCCCCTGCCGTCGGGTCTCCGCGTTGGCACTGCCGCTGCTCGCCTTCAAGTGCATTCCGTAGACCCAGAGGATGCCGGCATCGTCGGTCGATCCCAGGCTCCTGAGCTGCCAGCGATCGGTGTTCCGACCGGCCCCCGTCGAGATGTCGCGGTGACCTGCGGCGATCTCCTCGAAGACATCGGACCGGTAGATGAGCATCTGCGCCCCACCCGAACCGTTCTCGCTGCTGCCGATGGTGAAGGTCGCGGTCTGATAGTCGACGCCGGGGATCGCGTCTTCGAGGATGTTCAGGATGGAGACTCGCGCGCTGTTGGTCACTTCCTGCAGGATCAGAATCGCCGGCGCCGTCGCGAATCCGGGGACGTCGTCGTCCGCCATCGCGACGAAGACCTCCTCGATCGCCTGCGGATCGCCGTTGAGCCGGGCGATGTTCCAGTTGACCATCCGAACCTGGGCGACGGCCGAAGAAGCCAGCCCGGCGACCACCAGCGCGGTGGCGACGGCGAGATGATGGAGACCGATCGGTAACGATGGGGCAGACTTGCAGAGACGAGATCGCACGGCATGCTCCGATAACCCGGAAGAGGCGCGATTCGACGACGAAGAACGCCCAGTCGATTCTACGACCGGGCGGTGCAATGTCGATTCGAACGGGCCGATTCGGCACGATTCGCTGTGATTCTGGTTCAGGCGGCTCGCGGGCCGTCGTCATTGCCGTGGTCGAAATCGCCCAGGCAGTGCAGTTCGCGAGCGAGATCGCCCATCAGGCGGGATGCTTCGTCGGCGGCCCGGAGGACCTGATCGACGTCGATCCGGGCGATCACGGGCGACGAATCGCCGAATCGATCCGCGTTCTCGACCTCGAGGCGTGTCTCCTCGGTGTCCATCGGCGTTTCTTCGTTCACCAGGCGCCATCCGACGGGCATGTTGATTCGGCTCATACGTGCATCCTTTCGAGGGCGTTCGTCACGACGTTGGCGGCCCTCTGTGGAACTCATCGGCGGGTGAGCGGGACGACTTTCGTGCGGCCGGGGAACTTCCCTTGGATGGTGCCCGGACACCTCGAACCACCCGCATCGCCCGCAACGGGATCGACCGGGAGGGTTCTCGGACGCCATCAGGTGATCAGGCGGGAATCACGCCTTCATCCTCATCGTGGGAAGCATCGAAGATCCGCTTCGAACGACTGAGGGTCAGGTAGACCAGACCGATCACGAGCAACGAGGTCACGATCGAGGCACCGGCGATCATCCCGATCAGGGACAACAGCGCGGCCGGCATTTCGCCGCCGATCAGTCGCGCGTAACCACCGCCGGCGGTGGTCGGCTGGTCGCCGCTGAGCGCCGCTCGGGCGCCGTCCGCTCGACGAGGCGCCTGCCGCGCCGATTCCGACGCCATCGTGGTGGCGATCGCATCGAGCGTGGTGGGAAGCACTCGACGGTCCGCGCCCTCGAGCACCAGACGAAGTCGGCCCGGACCATCGGTTTCGAACTGCAGGTCTTCGACGAGCATCGTCGCGAGCCCGGTCTCACCACCCTTGGGCATCAGTCCGCGGGCGGACAGTCGACGACCCACCGCCTGGACGAAGGCGGGATCGGTGGCGAGGGCTTCATGCCACTCACGCCAGGACGATGCCGCATCATTCGAGAGAACACCACCATCGCGAGGCGTGGCGCGAAGCTCCACGGTCGCGGTGCCGGCCACCGGAACGATCTCGCTCACCGCGAACCAGCTTCCGACGACGCAGACCGCGGCCAGCACGCCCAGCCAGGCCACCATCGCCACCGAACGGGATCGGGCCCAGCGACGGACCATCTGCTGCTCGCTGCGGGAAAGGAACTCGCGAACCTGCGAGAGTTCCTTGCGCTGCGCTTCGAGTCGCTGGAGTTCGTGGAACGTGGCGGTCCCACCGCCCTCCGACTCGCGACTGCGGACCCGCCCCTTCACGGCGGCGAGTCGTCGCTTGCGACGGTCGAGATGTCGAGCCGCCGCGTTGATTCGTTCCGCCTTCGCTCGGAGCTTCTTCGCCATCTCCTGAGCCTGACCGCGGTCGTTGGTCATCGAAAGCGCCGTCTCGAGTTCGTCGCTTCGCTGCTCGGCCCGCCGACAACGTTCCGCGAACGCCTCGAGCTCGGTGGTGGAAGCGGCCCCTTCCGGACCCTCGAGGTTCTCCATCTCGCTTCGCAGCGTCTCCATCTCGGCCAGCAGCGGCGCGGTCGCCGCGTCGATGGCCGCCGGATCCGACGCCATCGCCTCCAGCTCCCGGATCCTCGCCTCGAGCGGACCTCGGACCGCGTCGACCGCCGACTGCATCGACGCCTCGTCGACGCCTCCGGTCGACGCCTGTTCCAAGGCCGATTCGAGTTCGGCGATCCTCGATTCGAGGGCATCCCGAACCCGCGCCACCGTCTCGTTGGCATCCGTGCCTTCCGATGCGAGCCTCGCTTCGAGCCGCTCGATCCGCTCACGCTGCTCCGTGGCGATCGCGATCGCCGCGGTCCCCTGCTCCAGGCGTGGCGCCTGCTCGGCGACGGCCCGGGCGAGTTCGGTCAGTTTCTCGCCGGCGATCCCCAGCTGCCGCCGATCCTCCTCCACCACCGCTTCAAGTTCGTTCACCCGGGTCCGGGCGACGCCGAGTTCGTCCTCGAGCGTCGTGGTCCGCTCCAGCGCCGCGTCGAGCGACACCTGACGCTCGATGTTCATTTCGTCGAACGTCGCGCAGCGCGATTCGAACTCCGCGATCGTCGTCTCCAGCGTCGAGTTCTCCAGCGATTTCGCCTCATGTGCATTTCGAATCGACTCGAGTTCCCGTTCCATCGTCTCGGACCGGTCCCGGGCGTCGACGAGCTCGGACTGCGCCTGTTCGAGATCCCGCCCCACCGATTCCAGCGCTTCACGATGTCGCTGCGTGACCGCCGTCGCCTCGGCGAGGGAACGGTCGTGTTCCTCGGACGCGATCCGTTCGGCCTCGCTCCGCTCAACCGCTTCGCGTTCGAGTTCCGCGATTCGTACCTGCATCGCTTCCAAGGCGGTCGATCGCTCGGCGAGCGCCTGCTCACGTTCCTCGAGTTCCGACCTGAGTTCCTCGATCGCGATTCGTTCCTCTTCGAGCGACTTCGACTTCGCCGTGAACGCCTCGATCTCGGCCTGATGCGCCGAGCGATCGTCGTGCAGTTCTTCTCGAGCGGATTCCAGCGCCGCCTTCGACGATTCAAGCTCCGCGGACGCTTCCTCGCAGAACCGACGGCGTTCCTCGAGTTCATCACGCGCGGAATCCAACTCGACGCGAGCGTTGTTCAGCGCATCACGCTCCTGCGACAACGCCGCCGACGCGACTTCGATCTCGCCGCCGCGTGACGCGAGGGCCGCTTCCGCGGTCTCGACCGAACGCTGCCGGCCGGCCAGGTCCATGAATTCGGACTCCTGCTGGTTCTGCACGTCCCGAATCCGCGTCAGATGTCGTTCCACGTCCTCGATCAACGACAACACGTCGCCACTCGTGGACCGTGACCCGGCTTCGGGCGGATCGGTGGCCGGGGCGGTCGCCGCCTGCTCGAGTTCTTCATCGGGGTTTCGCCGTTCGTCGTGTCCGTCACTCATTGGAGATCGCCTTCCTTGCAACTCGAATAACCGCCTCGGGCGGAGACCCTCGGGAATCCGCGCATGCTCTGGAAATCGACCGTCGGGGACCCCGACTGCAGCACTCCTGCGGAAGGTTTGCTTCGGAGAAGGCTGGGGAAGCCGGGCGATCGCACCGCGAGGTCCGAAAACCCGTGCGAGCCCGCTCGAATCCGCTCCGAGCCGGTGTCGAACCGTTCACCAAGTCCGTCCGTCGGGCCCCTTCCACTCCTAGAATGACCACCATGATCCACCACGCCATCGACGAGCCCCCCCCGATTCGCCTCCTCGATCCAGCCCTCGAGCCGATCGCCGAGAAGGTGATCGCGGGCCAGCGGCTCGATCTCGATGAAGGTCGCCTCCTCTACGACACGCAGGACGTCCACGGCGTGTGCCGTCTCGCGGACCTCGTCCGTCGCCGGATGCACGGCCGGGCCGCGTACTACAACGTCAACCGGCACGTCAACTACTCCAACATCTGTGCCCTCAGCTGCTCCTTCTGCGCCTTTCATCGGAAGAAGGATCAGGACGGTGCGTACGAGATGTCCGTTGAAGAGGTGACGGAATCCGCCATCCAGGCCGCCGAAGCCGGTGCGACGGAACTCCACATCGTGGGTGGCCTCCACCCCTGGCTCGGCTTCGACTACTACACCTCGATGCTCTCGGCGATCCGCGAGGCGGCGCCCCGACTGCACTTGAAGTCGTTCACCGCGGTCGAGATCGTCCATCTCCAGCGAATCTCGAAGCGTGGCAAGCTTGGCTTCGAGGGGATGAAGGACGTGCTGCGGGATCTTCGCGACGCCGGCCTCGGCTCGCTTCCCGGCGGCGGCGCCGAGGTCTTCGACGACCGGGCGCACGACACCGCGTTCAAGGGCAAGATCAAGAGCGACCAGTGGCTCGACGTCCACCGCGCGGCGCACGAGATCGGCCTCAACTCGAACGCGACGATGCTCTACGGACACGTGGAGGGACGACCCGAGCGACTCGTCCACATGGATCTTCTTCGACGTCAGCAGGACGCCACCCTCCGGAACTGGGCCGAGTCGCAGGGGATCGGATCCGCGGGCGCTCCCGACGCCGTGCTCCTGACGGGACCGGACGAACGCTATCCGGGCGAACGACTTCCGATGCCGGGCCAGGCCGGACTCGAGACCGGTTACTTCCAGACGATCATCCCACTTCCGTTCTTTCCCGACGGCAGCGGGCTCGAGCGACTCCCGGGACCTTCCGGGCTCGAGAACCTGCGAACGCTCGCGGTGGCTCGTCTGATGCTCGACAACATCCCGCACGCGAAGGCCTTCTGGATCATGCAGACGCTCGGGATGGCCCAGCTCATGCTCGACGCCGGTGCCGACGATCTCGACGGCACCGTGGTCTGGTACGACATCACCCACCTCGACAACGCATCGACCCACCAGGAGACCACGGTCGGTGATCTCCGCCGGGCCGCGACCGAGGCCGGATTCGAACCCGTCGAGCGGGACACGCTCTACCGAAAGGTCGAGCGAACCGGTTCCGAGTGGCGTCTGGCCGCGGCGTCGACGACCGGCTGAGCATGCCTCGATGCCGGCTCAGGCGTCCCCGACTTCGCGTCCCAGCGCCCAACGGAGCTCCGGCATCTTCAGGATCCGAGCGGATCCCGAGAAGGCCGCGCCCCCCACCACCGCGAGCACCGCGAGCTCGACCGCCGCACCCACCCAGATTCCGAGTCCGAATTCGCGGAAGGGGACGAGCCACATCGCGGTCCCGACCGCCAGCAGCATGACGAGCGTGCAGCCCACGGTTCGCATCACGCTCCCGGCGACCTCACGATCGGCGAGGCGACCGACCCGGGCCGACAGGACCCACGCGAGGATCAACGACTGCAGCATCGCGCAGGCGGCGGTGCTCCAGGCGAGTCCCGCGACCCCGAGCGACGTGCCGAACACCAGCGTGAGATTCAGCACGAGGTTGAGGCCCACCATCGCCATCGCGATGCGCACCGGCGTCATCGCCTCGCGCCGCGCGTAGAACCCGCGGATCAGGACGTGGTTGAGCGAGTAGCTCCAGATCGCCACCGAGTAACCCAGCAGCACGAACGCGACCCGGTCGACGTCGGAGACGTCGAAGGCGAATCCTTCGTAGACGACGGTGACGAAGGGGATTCGTACCAGAGCGATGCCGAGGCTCGCCGGCAGCCCGATGAACACGGTGAGACGCAGCCCGCGCCGAAGGGTGTCGAGGAATCGCGTCGGATGCTCGTGCTCCCGTGCGAGCTGCGGGAAGATCGCGGTCGCGACCGCGATGCCGAAGACCCCGAGCGGGAACTCGTAGAGTCGCTGCGCGTAGCCGAGCGTGGCCATCGCGGTGTCCGGCAGCGGGTAGTCCCGCCCCATGATGGTCGGGCCGACCACGGTGGGCCAGCTCGCGATCAGACCGTCGAGGAAGGTGTTCACCTGCAACACGCCGAGCCCCAGGATCATCGGCAGGGCCTGCGTCACCACCCGGCGAAGACCGAGCCGGGCCTCGCGATCGGACGCCGCGGACACCGTGCCGCGCGGCGAGGTCCTTCGCAGTTCCCACAAGGTCCACGCGGCCTGCGCAACCCCCGCCGCCACCACGCCCCATCCCACGATGCCGATCCGCGTCGCGTCGACCGCACCATCGCTCCCCCCCCATGCGATGAAGACCGCGATCACGAGCGACAGGTTGAGGAGAATCGGCGCGGCCGACGCCGGCGCGAACCGACCTCGAACCTGCAGCACCGCCCCCGCCACCGCCGTGATGCACACCAGCGGCATGTACGGGAGCGTGATCGCGAGCAGTCGGAGGCCGAGGTCCTCACGCATCCCGGGGACCGCGAGAAGGATCGCCTCGCCGACGATCGTCACGGCGGCGAGCAGCAAACCGACCCGCGCCAGCAGGAGTGATGCAAGCCGGCTCGCGGCGTGTGGATCCCTTTCCTCGAGCTTCGCCTGTTCGGGGACGAGGGCCGCGCTCAACGCGCCCTCGCCGAAGAGGCGACGGAAGAGATTGGGGACGAGAAACGCGAAACCGAACGCACTCGCGGCGTCCGAGACGCCGATGAGTCGTCCGAAGCAGGCCTCGCGCGCGAGTCCTCCGAAACGGCTCGCCGCGGTAAGCAGGGTGACCGTCAGCGCATGTCGTTCGAATCCGCGTCGACCCGCCTTCGGCGAAGGCTCAGCCATCGGTGGCGGCGTCGCTCGGAACGAGGTGGTAGGAGATGCGGCTCATGGCGGGATCGAGCTCGTTGCGGACGACCCGCACCTGACATCGCCGCCCGGACTTCGTGAAGAAGCAGACGGCCGTCGAACCCGTCGCGGTGATTCCCGAGGATGCCCATCCGCTGGTGATGAACGCCTTCTCGAGCCCCTCGAGTCGCCCGCTCGGATCGTCGACCTCGGTCGCGAACACGCTGTTCACCCGCACCAGCTCGCCGGACCTTCGCGCGACGTCCGACGTCGCCCGAGCGAGCGCATCCTCGGGCGCGGGCACGTCGCTGTCGAGCAGGAAACGTGGTTCGCTGGCACATCCCGCCACCATCGCGAGGATCAGCGATGCGAGGAGGCGTGGGCGGCGCGGGGAGATTCGCGTGAGCATCGGGTTCATCGAGCGTCATGTTCCTCGGACTCGGTCCGCACCGCAACGTGGGCGGCGTCCGAATCAGCCTCGAAGGCCTCCCCACACTCCGGACACCGTGGCTCGAGGTGCTCGGGCAGCCCCTGCAGATCATGGCCGCAACGAAGGCATTCGATGCCGTACCGGGCGGCGATCCCCGACATCCGACGGCGAGATCGATGTACGACGAAGGCGCTGATCAGCCCCAGGAGGGCCGCATCCACCATCATCTCGAAGCTGAGCCCGAAGGCGTCGTACCGGCGGACGGCGGCCCCCATCCAGTTGCGATCGCTGGAGAACGGCATGAGCAGGAGATACCCGCCGAAAAGAAGAATCGCGGAGCCGATCGTCCACAGCGTCGCGACCATGGCGATTCGACGCGAGGGGATCCGGCGATCGGACGGCCCCTCGTATCGGCCGCCGCAGACCGCGCAACGCGGAGAGGCGTTCGGCGTGAGACAGTCGAGACACCGCTGCGTTTCGTCCATCCGAGCCGTCGAGAATCGACGGCCGGACTCCAGACACGCCACCAGCCCCGCGATTCCGCCCGCGGCGGCCCCCACCACCACCATCGTCACCGGGCCGACGATCGGGTTTCGGCCCGCGACCCCGAGGAAGACCCCGCCGACCATCGCCCCCAGCGACGTCGCGATCGCGAGGTGCAGCCAGTTCGCAGGGCTTGAAAGCAGGAGTACGAGGGACGCGAGACGACGGGTCTGACGAATCCGAAACCAATCGGGGCCGCGTCGATCGGGACCGAGCGCCGCGATCCAGGCGAGCGCCACCAGGATTCCACCGGCATCCGCGACGAGATCGAGTGGATCGAAGCTCCGCCCGAGTCCCGGGATCTCCTGCGTCAGTTCATCGACGATCGCGAGCGATCCGACGATCACCAGCGCGGAAAGCCCGCTCGCCGCGATCCCGGACAGGCGAAGCAGGACGGTGACCGTTCCGAAGGCCAGAAAATGCAGGATCTTGTCGGGCCCGTCACCCGGCGCCCCGATCACGAGCCTCGGATAGTGCGTGCCGGCGAGCAGGACGAGGACCGACGCCACGGCGGCGAATCGAAGCCAGTGCCTCGCCCACCAGGCGGGCGTGCCCCGCGGCGGAACGAATCGCGCTCCACTGATGCGCTTCATGCCTCGTCGTTGGAACGGGTGGAATCGGGGGCCGCGGTCGACGCGGCGGTCGAAGGCTCGGTCCTCGGCGCTTCGACCACTTCGGCTTCCACCTCGGCTTCCACTTCGGGAGGAGCTTCCGATCCGTGCTCCCACGTCGCGATGAACCGCTGCGCGAGCTTGCGATAGTCGATGGCCCCGGGACACCACGGGGCGTAGTCGAAGATCGACTGGCCGAAACTCGGCGCTTCCGCCAGCTTGATGTTCCTCCGGATCGCGGGCCGCAGGACGGTCGCACCATCCCAGGGCAGGCCGCTGCCGGTCGCTTCGGAAAGGAAGGAGTCGAGTTCGGCGACCACTTCCTTGCCGTGCGTGCTCTGGGTCTCGTGCATGCACAGGGCGATGCCGCCGACCCGGAGACTGGGATTCACCTGGGCCGCCACGAGCCGGACCGTCTCGAGCAGTTTGCCGACGCCCTGCAACGCGAGGAAGTGGGCCTGCATGGGCACGATCACTTCATCGACCGCCGCCAGCGCATTCAGCGTGAGCAGTCCGAGACTCGGCGGGCAGTCGAGGATCACGTAGTCGAATCGATCGAGGAGCGGCTCGAGCCGTCGGCGAAGCAGATCGTTCCGGTCGGCCTGGGACGCGAGCTCGGACTCCGCCGCCGCGAGATCGACGGAGGCGGGGATCAGCCAGAGGTTCTCCCGCACCTGCACCATCGCGTCCTCGATGTCCGCCGCGGGATCGACCAGGAGGTCGTAGACGGTGGTGCCCACGGTCTCACCGTCGACACCGAGATGGAGCGACAGATGGGCCTGTGGATCGAGATCGATCGCGAGGACCCGCCGTCCTTCCTCGCCGATGGCGGCCGCGAGGTTGCAGCTGGTGGTGGTCTTGCCCACGCCACCCTTCTGATTCAACAACGCGGTGCGGCGAGGCCCACGCGGTGCGTTCGGCGAATTCTCGGTGGCGGGATCGGACATCGCGGCGAGTGTATCCGGAGCGTCTGGACCAAGCCCGGACAGGTCCCCAAGCGGCGATCGCTCCACCATCAGGGCCGATGAAGGGTGTCCATCCCCGCGGCATCGTTCCAGTCGTTGATTCCGAACGCGAGCGGGATGATGTCCCGTCGCCAGGCGGGACTCGAGATCCCCGCGTACTGCACGAAGCCTCGTGGGCCATCGCGTCGGATTCCAAGCAGGATGCTCCCACCCCCCGCTTCGGAAATGGCCTCGACCAGCCACGCCTCCGGAAGCAGCACCGAAGTCCGCCACCGATCGCGGAATCGCCGGGTTTCGACCTGCAGTGACTCGTCAGGTCGGCCCCGGAGCCGTTCCCAGGACCCGTCCGGACGAATCTCCACCACGCCCGCGGGGCGTCTTCGATCGCCGACCTGCAGGAAGATCCGATCATCCGGGTCCGCGAACGACACGTACCTCGCTTCGATGAAGACCTCCCAACGACCTTCCCGTCGCCGGAGGATCGCCTGGGTCGATTCCGCCCCGTTCACCGCCTGGACCACGTCCCCGTCGACGTCGGCGAGCGTCCGCGGAAGGATGAAGGTTCCGAAGGAGGCCCCGGGTGGACGGACGGGAATCGCGCGGGGCCCGAAGGGAATGCGCGTGACTCGACCGGCGTGCGCGAGGGAGAGCACCTCGTCGGAGGGAAGCGGCCCGCCACCGAGATCGGGCCGGTCGATCTCATGCCGGGTGATCGTCGACGGCGCCGCGAGAAGCGGGACACCCGTCGGATCGGATTCCCAGGTCGCGGTCACCACCAGCTCTCCACGAGTCGGATTGAAGATGTCGACCTCGACGCGATCGCCGTCGGAGGCGATCTCCATCACGAGGAACGCCGGACGCGCGTCCAACCAGGCGAGGCCCGCCCGGACCGCGTCGGCCGGCGTGCGGCCGGGATCGAGAAGCAGGGAACGAAGCCCGGCGAGCGCCCGCTGATCGGTGGGCCACGCCGCGACCGATCTCCCATTCGGATCCGCCCGATCCGTCACCACCGCGGTCAGTCGCTCGCGCAGCTGACTCGCGGTCCCACGGCTCGACGACTCCACCCGTCGCAGGCCGACTCGCCACTCGTTCGCGATCGACGACGCGACGCGTCGCGCGAGCTCGTTTCGAAACTTCCCGACGGGCGGCCGGGCCTTCTCGAGATCGGCGAGCAGGCACCAGCGGAACCACTCCAGCGGATCATCAAGCACCGGATCCGCGTCGGTGCCGCGCGCGGGGACGACGTCACGTTCCTCCGCCCAGGCGGGCGGCGCATCGAACCAGGCCGGGGTCCAGACGATGTCCGCGACGGCGATCGCGCCGTCGGCATCCTTGGGCATGGGCACCAGCAGCACCGGCACGCCGGGTCGGGACTCCATCGGGCCCACCACGGCCTGCGTCACTTCGAGGCTCGTGGTTGGAGTCGTCCACGACCGGGCCTCGAGCGGGCGATCGTTCAGCCAGACGACGTCCGCCACGATCTCCCGATCCCCGACCGTGACCGGAAAGGTGGTCGGCCACACGATCGGCCGTTCGGGAACGGCGAGCGGGAGGAGCAGGTCACCACCGCGGATCGCGGCCGGCGCCCGGACCGCAGGCGTCAACGGATCCACCGGCGAAGCCGCCGCCAGGGGGACCGAGAACCAGACGAGGAAGGTGAGAAGCAGGCCACCGAGGCGGGACGAACCGCACCAGCGAACATTCTGCGACGGCGCACGGACCCGCGGACTGTTCCGGGGCCCGTCGACGACCGAAGCCCCTTCAGGGGCGTTCGATGCGGTCCGGCGCAGGTTGAGGGTTCGAAGTCTCATGTGCATTCGTGGCGACTCCACCATGCTACCCGTCGACCACGCCTCGGCGGCGACCCGCCTGATTCCGGATTCCGAGGGGAGAACGACATGATCGGTTACGACGAGCAGGGTGGAACGGTGTTCACGATCCACGCGCCAGGCGCGGAAGTGGTCGAACTGACCGCGCGATTCGGCGGGGACCACGAGCGGACGCTCGCGATGCGACGGTGCGGTGATGGTGGATGGAGCCTCCGGCTCCATCCCGGGCTGCACTGCAGCACCTACCGTTTTCGCGTCGACGGCCGTTTTCTCGCGGCTCACGACCTCCTTGACGCGATCTGAGCCGCCTCGACCTTGATCCCGTACCGGAAACCAGCGGGACGGAACCGCCTTTGAACACCGATGCGTCGGACCGCCCCCTCGCATTGGACTACCCTGTGATGGTGACCGACACCTCTCCAACCCTTCGCACTGGCTTCAAGCGTTCCCTCCTCGGCGCGCTCGTCCTGGCGTTCGCGTCGGGATGCGGCGACGACCCGACGACCACGCCCGAATCGAACCCGACCACGGCGACGGCGCCGACCACCGAACTTCGACGGGGATTCGAGACCCCCATTCCCATGAAGGAATTCTGGGACGGGACGAAGACCCTCAAGTACACCTACGAGATGCGGTTCGACACGGACGGAAAACTGCACCGGAACGGCTGGGGCCGCGCGTACTACGCCAATGGCGCGATCGAGCGTGAAGGAACCTATCGCTTCGATCACGACCGCGAGATGAGCGAGCGGATGGGGACCTGGACCTACTACGAGGCGGACGGCAGCGTGAAGCGCGTCGAGGAGCGTGGTGGCGTTCCGATCTGGACCGGTCCGGACCAGACGACACCTCCCCCCGGAACCTGAAACGCGTGTCGACACCCGACCCCAATCTCGACCACGCCGTTCGTTTCCTCGAGACGATTCGAGGCCGACGCAGCGTGCGTGAATTCAGTGATCGCCCCGTGTCGCAGGCGGTCATCGAGCATCTCATCGCGTCCGCGGGCTCGGCCCCGAGTGGCGCCAACAAGCAACCGTGGCGATTCGTCGCGGTGCAGGATCCGAAGCTCAAGCGCGAGATCCGGGAAGCCGCCGAGGAAGAGGAACGAAAACTCTACGAAGGGCGTGCGAATCCCGACTGGCTCGAGGACCTCGCAGTGCTCGGAACCGACGCGTACAAGCCGTTTCTCGAGACCGCCCCCTGGCTGGTGATCGTCTTCAAGCAGGTACGGAATCCCGAACCATCGCTGGGAAGCGAGCAGGTCTACTACGCCAACGAGTCGGTCGGCATCGCGGTCGGGATGTTCCTCGCCGCAGCGCAGTTCGCCGGGCTCGCCACGCTGACGCACACCCCGAGTCCGATGAAGTTCCTCGGCGACATCCTCGGCCGTCCCGAACACGAGCGGGCGTTCATGGTGATCCCGGTCGGTCATCCCGCGAAGGAATCGACCCACCCCGACATCCGACGAAAGCCGCTCGAAGCGATCATGCGGGTGGATCGGAATCGGACCCCGAACGAGGACGAGCCGGCGCGGCCGCTGCCTTCGTCGATGCCGCCGCCGAACGACGCATGACCTCTTCGGCGATGCGCTGGAGCTGATTCCGACGATACGCCTCGTCCTCGCGAAACCGGCACGATCCGGAGGTGATCGCCGAATCGCCGACACCTGCGTCGGGACCATCCGCGATCCGACTTCCTCGGGCCGTCGCCGGCATCCGGTATCCCGGCCCGTACCCGAATCGGGTCACACGTCCGAGCGGGGTCGCGGTCGGCACCCTTGCGGCGACCTCCGAGACCGATGCGGTCGCGTCGATGGACGTCGGTTCTGCGCCGAGATCGAGTGGATTCAACGGCAGGATCCGACCATGCCCCGGCTCGGCGCCCATCGGCACACCACCGATGACGAACACCGTCGAGGCCGGCACGTCGGGAAGGATGCCCTGCGGGGTCGAGACG
This sequence comes from Phycisphaerales bacterium, assembly GCA_029248335.1. Lineage (GTDB taxonomy): Bacteria > Planctomycetota > Phycisphaerae > Phycisphaerales > SM1A02 > UBA12014. The sequence goes on along the minus strand of JAQWJM010000185.1, from coordinate 3,351 downwards.
TAGATCGACTGCGGGAAGGTGGCGACCAGACCGCCGTCGGCCCGCATGAATCCGCCACCCGGTCGCATGAAGACCTGCCGGTATCCCGAGGGCATCTGGAGTCCGAATTCGACCGACCGGAGTCCGCCGTCGAGCGGCCCGCGATCGGCCACGGCCTGATCGACCGGCCGGAGATCGATGGATCGAACGGGTTCGACGCCGACGTTCCGGGTCGACAGCCCGCGAGCCCGTGCTTCCGACATCGATCCCAGATAGGTGGGTTCCGCCTCGGTGATCCGATTCGGCGGTTCGGCCTCCGCCTCGCCGCCCGGAACGACGATCGAGGAGACCAGGCAGATCGTCGCCAGCGAGGCCGACAAGCCTTGAATCCGATGACGAACGGGATGCGATCGAGGAAAGGGCTTCACGCTCAGGTCATCGGCCCGGCGGGCGGGTCGACTCAAGCGCAATCATCCCCCCACCGGTTCCCACGAGAGGATTCGAGTCGACGCGGCGGGCCAGACCCGCACGACGCCGTCGTCGCCCCGGACGCGAAGCGACTCGGTCGGATCGAGCGATTCCAGGGTCCCGCGATGAATCCGGTCGCCGCATTCGATCTCGACCCGGCGACCGGTCGGGAGGTGAGCGTCGACGAATCGAGCCACCAGCGTGGCTCGATCCGCATCAAGGGCGTTCGAGATCCGAACCGGAAGGGTCTCGATCAGGTCGATCCGTCGATACCCCCGGTCGGCTCCGAGCTCCTCGAGCCCGATCGCCGACAGTTCCTCGGGCCACTCCCGGCGATGCACGTTGACGCCGATCCCGATCACCGCGACGTCGTCGGCGACTTCGACGAGGATCCCCCCGACCTTCGCACCACGCCCGCGTTCGACGAGATCGTTTGGAAACTTGATGCCGACCCGCCCCTGGTTCGAGCCGGGAAGTGCCGCCCGAATCGCGTCGAGGACGCCGACGGTCGAACCAAGCAGCAGTCGATCGACCGCCTCGGCCCTCGTGGCGAGGCTGATCGCCACGCCGGTTCCGAGATCCTCGATCCACGGTCGTCCGAGTCGGCCCCGACCATGCGTCTGACGCCCTGCGACGACCACGGAACCGGGCCCCGCGGATCGGGCGACGTCCTGGGTCGAATCGCATGTCGCGAGCACCCGGACGAGCGATGGATCGAAGCGCGTGCCCCGGCAGCCGACCTCGATCCGGTCGGCCCAGTCCTCGAGCTCCGCCGAAGACGTTCGATCGCCCGAGGTCATTCGATGTCGAGCCCGAAGTCGACCTGCACCGCGGAATGGGTGATCGCCCCCACCGCGATCCGGTCCACGCCGGTCTCCGCGACCGCACGGACCGATTCGAGGGTGACGCCACCGGATGCCTCGAGGAGCAGGGCGCGGCGACGCTGATCTCGCCTTCCGACCGCCGCACGCATGGTCTCGGGATCCATGTTGTCGAGCAGCACCACGTCCACGGTGCCCGACGGAAGATCGAGGATCTCCTCGAACTGCTCGAGGCGATCGACTTCGATCTCGATGAACCGGGGCCGCATCTGTTCCCGAGCCGCCGTCACCGCGGCTTCGATCGCTTCACCCGGGTTCGCGCCGATGCCCACCAGATGGTTGTCCTTCACGAGGACCGCGTCGTAGAGCCCGATTCGATGGAGCGTTCCACCACCGGCGCGGACCGCGTACTTCTCGATCGTCCGGAGACCGGGCGTGGTCTTTCGCGTGTCGACGATCGTCACCCCCGTTCCCTCGACCGCCTGCACGAACTCGTGCGTCCTGGTCGCGACACCGGATGCGCGTCCCAGCAGGTTCAGCAGGGTTCGTTCGACGGGAAGCAACGCCGCGAGCGGACCCCGGAACTCCATCACCCGGGTCCCCCGCTCCACGCGATCGCCATCCACCGCAAGCGGCTCGGATTCGATGATCCCCGCGGCGCGGGCCGCGATCCGGCGGACGATGGGCAGGCCGCAGACGATCCCTTCCTGTCGGGCTCTGATCTCCGCCCGGACCTCGACGTCCGGCGCGATGAAGGCCTCCGTGGTGATGTCGCCGACCTCGCCGAAGTCCTCGACCAGCCATCGTTCGATGGCCGCCTCGAGCGTCGGCTCCACCAGTCGCTCGAAGAGCTCCGTGAGTGAACATTCACCGAAGGGTTCGAATCGACTTTTTGCTTCGGACACGGGTGTGGCTTCCAGAAGGATGAGGATCGACGCGGAAGCGTCGCCGGGACGAGCATCGTACGATCGATGGTCCGTCCCCACCTCGATCCATCCGAACCTCGCACCGTGGGAGTCCACCGTCATGACCGTCTTCGCGAAGATCCTCGCCGGCGAGATCCCCTGCCACCGCGTCTACGAGGACGAGCACGTGCTCGCCTTCCTCGATGTCGCGCCGTTGAGCCCGGGCCACGTCCTGTTGATTCCCAAGGAGGCTCGTCCGACGCTCGGCGAGCTCTCGGACGAGGCCGGAGCGGCCCTCGGCCGGGTGCTTCCCCGACTCTGCCGCGCGGTCTGCGCCGCGACGGGCGCGTCCTCCTACAACGTGCTTCAGAACAACGGCTCCGACGCCCACCAGGCGGTCATGCACGTCCACTTCCACATCATTCCGCGCCTCGGGGATCTGGGCCTCGGCCTCGCCTGGTCCACCCGGGATCTCGGTGACGATGCGGCGGAACTCGCCAAGGCGATCACGGCGGCCGTCGAGCCCTGATCCCCAGGGTCAGCCGTTGGTGAATCGCAGCATGCCCCACCGCTCGGGGACGTGCATGTTGATCTCCCACTGCGGCGTCCAGGTCCAATTGTGCTCGGGTCGCCCTTCGACCTTGCGGTAGGCGCCCTCGTGGACCTCGAGATCCCACTGGACCCGGGAGAAGTTGATCCGCCAGACGTCCCCGACCGAGGGCACGGTCGCCCGAAGGTGTTCCGTGATCGGGTCCAACGTCCAATCGCCGCCATCGGCGCGACGAACCGGCGGTTCGAGATCCGCGAAGGGAATCGCGAGTTCCACGACCCAGCCCGTGTCGCGATCGGTGGGGTCGTTCACGGTGCCCGAGGTGTGAATCGCGAAACGCAGGTTCGAAGCGTCCCATCCGTGCTCGGCCGGACCACCAAGCCGATAGGGACGTTGAAGGAAGAGATCGAAGATCGTCCCGAGGACGTTGATCTCGATTTCGTAATACTCGTCCCCGTCCCCGTCAGGATCGATGAAGACCTCGAAATCGTTCTCGTGAAACACGATCATGTCCCGACGGTCGTAGGTCGCCCAGAGATCCGGCTCCTCCATCTCGCAGCCGATGTAGAGATTGGACTCGTCCCAGGCCATCTTGGACCGCGTTCGATACCGCGGATCGACCCTCGTC